>NZ_BADK01000523.1 GCF_000333595.1 Azospirillum sp. B506 | reverse complement strand
GCTGATCCGGCCGGACTGCTCCTTGTCCACGGCGATGAAGGTGTTCATGCCGATCACGCGGCCGCAGGCGTCCACCAGCGGTCCACCGGAATTCCCCTGGAGAATCGAGGCGGTGTGAACGATGGCCGTGCCGCCGTTGGGAAGCTGCTGGATCGCCTGAACGGCGCCTTGGGTGACGTTCAGATCCGGCGCGGCGCGGGGATCGCCGCCGATCAGGCGGCGGAACCCTGAGTCGTTCAACACGGTCAGGCCGGGATAGCCGGCGGCGGTCACGGCGGACAGCTTCTCGAAGCTGGTGGTCACCGGCAGCACGCCGGCAGCGGTGCCGCCATCCAGCTGGACCAGTGCGAAATCGCTGGCGCCCACCGGGCCGTGCGACGATGCGCCGATCACCGTGCCCGAGCGGACCTGCCCCAGGCTGCGGCTGGCAATGAAGACATGGCCGTCCTTGGCGCTCTCCACCGCGTGACGGTTGGTCACCAGCCGGTTCTGATCGATGAAGAAGCCGGTCGCGATGCTGTTCTCCGCCACCACCAGCACGGTGGCGCGCTCCAGCAGGCCCAGCAGTTCGGGGGCCGGCAGCCTGCTGGCCGCGGCACCGCCGGGCGGTGAGGCCTTGGTCTCGGCCGGGGGAGACAGGGGGGCGGGCGTGCCCTCGCCGCCGGCCGGTCCCGTTACGGATCCGGTGATGGACCCCGGTGCCGCCCCCGGAACAGCCGGCGAGACAGCCGGCGGCTTCGGTGCGGTCGGATCGACGGGCCGCATGGTTCCCGGCGGACAGGCCAGGGGCATCGGCTCGCGACCCAGGCGGGCGATCTCCGCTTCCAGCGAGCGGTTGAGTTCTTCGAGCTGCCGGGTGCGCAGCACAACCTCCGGTGCCGGGGGTGCCTCTGCGACCACAGGCCGCGGCACAATCAGCTCCGCCGGTTTGCGCAGAAAGAGGTATATGCCTAGTCCAAGGATCAGGGCGAGCAGTATCAGCGTGGAGGCGATCCACAGCCGTCTACCAGGCATCCAGGGTTCTGCCTCCCGGCCGGCGACACTTCCCGACATCACCCCAATCCTCTGCGCCCATTGAAAATGCATACCAAACGTTGGGATTGATACGCAAGCAAAACGTTCGCTTGTGGCGGGCGGAATGCTTGCCTATAATCCGACGCCGACATCAACAGCCTCTAGCATAAGGCGTAGTCGGCAGCCATGGCGGAGACGCGGATCACCACGACAGCCCCGTCCGGCCTGCGCCGGCTGGGGTTGCATGGCCAGCTGGCCGTCTCCATGCACCGACAGCTTGCGACCATTCTCGGCAATCGACTCGGGCCGGCCCATGCCCGGTATCTTGCCCGTCCGGTGCTCACCCCCGATGGCGGCCCGATCGACTGGTACGCCCCCGTCCCTGGTCCCGTCCGCCCGCTGGCCGCGCTGCCGGCCGATCTTGCGAAGCAGATCGCCGCGCGCGCCGGGCAGATCGAATCCGACATCGCCCAGCTCGCCGCCAAGCTGAAGGCGGAAGGCCAGTCGGCCGAGCTGGTCGGCCGCATGCTGGAACTGGCCCTGGTCACGCCCGGCGGATCGTCGCGCGCCCACCTGTACGAGGCCGGCGGCGCGCCCGTGCTGGTCCTGTGGGCGCATGAGGCCGAAGGGGCGGCAGGCTTCGCCGACGGGACCGCACCGCCGGCCCGGTCCGCCTCGGAACCGGCCGCTGTGGCGGCGGCCGCGGCGCCGAACCGCGCCCAAGGCGCACCTCCGCCCGCGGATCGCTCCCCGTCATCCGCCGAGCGGCCGACGCCCACGGAGGCGGATGCGGCGCAGCAGGCTTTGCCGCGCGCCGAAGCCGGGGCGCTCGGCGCCGTCGGCGGCCCCACGCCGAGGCGGGGTTTGCTCGGCTGGCTGATGTGGCTGCTGCCGGTCCTTCTCACCCTGCTGCTGATCGTCCTGCTGCTGCGCGCCTGCGAACCGCTGCCGCCGGTGGTCGTCGAGGTCCCCGGACCGGTGCAACAGAAGGCTGACAACGGCGACGCGCTGGCCCGGCTGGAGAGCGAGGAGCAGACGCTGCGCGCCAAGCTGGCGGAGCTGAACCGCACCCGCATGGCCGATCTGGCCCTGTGCCGCCCGGTTCCCCCGCCCGAGCCGGTCATTCCGCCCGTTGTTCCGCCCAAGGCGGAGGTGGTCCCGCCACCCCCGGCTTTGCCCGAGCCTCCGCGCATCGAGGCCAAGCCGCCAGAGCCCAAGCTGGCCGAACCCAAGCTGGCCGAACCCAAGCTGGCCGAGCCGAAGCTTGAGCCGAAGCCAATCGAACCGAAACCCGCGCCGAAGCCGGCCGAGACGGCGCCGCCGAAGCCGAAGGCCCAGGCCGCCCTCCCTCCGCCTGCCCCGCCGACGGAGGCGAAGCCGAAGAGCTGCAACCCGACCTACCCCCCCGGCGAGGAGCCGGAGGTGGTGATGATCGTCGACGGGTCGGGTAGCATGGACGAGCGGTATCTCGGTCCGCAGTCGCGCATGGATCTGGCCCGGCGCTCCATCGAGCACATCGTCAAGGGCCTGCCGAAGCCGGTGGACGTGGCTCTGGTGGAGTTCACCACCTGCACCGACGTGCGGCGCGACAAGTTCTACAGCGCACCGGAACGCGGCGACCTGATCGCCGAGGTCAACCGCCTGAGGCCGACCGGCGGCACGCCGCTCGCCCGCAGCCTGGAGCGCGCCGGCAACATCATCTCCGGCGACGCCGACGGGACCATTGTGGTGGTCAGCGACGGCGACGACACCTGCCATGGGGATCCCTGCGCCGTCGCCCGCGCCATCAAGGCACGCAAGCCGCGCGTCACCATCAATGTGGTCGATCTGTCCGGCGAGTCCGGGCGCGCGGTGGTGCAGTGCATCGCCAAAGCCACCGGCGGCAAGGTCCTGTCGCCCAATTCCGGCGCCGACATGCTGCAGAAGATGCAGCAGGCCACGCGCCAGCCCGATGTCCGCCAGTGCGGACCCTGAGGTGATGCCAACCGCCATGCGCCCCGGAGCCCTCCTCGTCACCGACACGGTCGACCGTTACCAGCCGCTCGGCGCCTTCGGACAGCCGGTCTACCTCAGCTATGTGCAGCTCAAGGCGGCCGTGCGCCAGAAGCTCGGGGTGCGCTGCGCCAATTACTTCTCGCGGCCCGACCGCGATCCGCAGGGCCGCGCCATCCGCTGGCTGTCCGACGTGCCCGGCACCGCGGTCCGCTGGCGCGACCTGCCGCACGACCGGCAGGTCGCGGTCGCCATGGACCTGTACGAGATGCGCAGCGCCTTCCAGAAATATCTGGGCGACCTGCGCGGGCAGCCCGGCGCCCCTCGGGAGGCGGCGGCCTTCGCCAGCCTGCTGGAAAACGCCCTGCTGGTGCCCGACGACGAGCATCTGTATCTGGTCGACGACCAGCCGATGGTCAGCTTCTGGGGCTTCCGCCACGGCGAAGGCGCCGGCTTCGATGCGCTGACCGTCGGCCCGGCGGCGCCCGCCCCCGCTCCGGCCACCCCGGCAGCCCCGGCGGCCGTTGCGACGGCGGCCACCGTCCCGGCGGCGGCCCTGCCGGGGATCGCGTGGTGGAAGTGGCTGCTCGGCCTGCTGGCGCTGCTGCTTCTGCTCGGCGCCCTGCTGTTCGCGCTGCGTGGCTGGTGGCCCTTCGGGCTGTCGCTGCCGGGCCTGTCGCTGCCGGGGATCGAAAGTCCCGTTGCTCCGGGGACCGGACCGGGGGTGACGCTGCCGGATGCGCGGCGTCCCGACGCGGCGGTGGAGGTCCCCACCCCCAACCCCGGCCCCGGCACCGCCGTGCCCGCGCTGCCGGCCCCAGCGGTTCCGACGCCAGCAGTTCCGGCGGTCCCCGACCGCGTGCCGACCCCGGCGCCGGTCCCGCCGGTCCCGTCGGCGGAGCCGCCCGCAACCCAGTTGCCTCCCCCGGTCCCGCCGCCCGCCAAGCTGGAGCCCAAGCAGGAACCGAAGCCGGAAGCCAAGCAGGAGCCAAAGCCGGTTCCGGTGCCGGACTCGGCCCTGCGTCCGCCGGTCCCCGGCGCCGAACCGCCGACCCTGTCCATTCCACCCGATGCCGACCGGTCCGGCAGCGTCGCCTTCCTGGAAGGCTGGTGGCGCAGCCGCAACGGCCTGGTGAACAAGCAGGACAAGGCGCCGCTCCAGCAGCTTTACCGCTTCGACGACAAGGGCAAGGGCGAGGTGGTGCTCCGCCGCGCCGACGGCAGCGAATGCCGTGCCCCGGCGCAGGCGGTGCTCGGCCCCAACGGGCTGGACGTGACCGAGCTGAGCGATCCGGTCTGCGCGGACGGCACCAAGTTCGGCCGGTCGCGCACCAGCTGCCACCGCGACAAGAGCGGACTGACGCAGTGCTTCGGCATCAACGACGACAACAGCACCTACAGAATCCCGGTGGAGCGATTGCCATGACGGACCGTCGCACAGGCACCGCGACGGACCGTCGCGCGGACACCGCAAGGCTTGAGTTCTCTTTCTGGACACCATGATTACCCGCCTGATCGTCCCGCAAATGGCTGAAGGCCGGGCTCCCGAGGATCGAGCATGCCGCTGAACGAGTTGACCAAGTTTCCGAATCTCGTCTCCGTGATCCCGGGGAGCGGACTCCAGTTCCTGGATTTCGGCTTCTCGCTGCCGAAGGATGCCCCGGTGCCGCGCGACTGGGGATTCCATGAGGAGCGCACGGCGGCCCTCAACGACGAGTCGATGCCGGTGCTGGTCCGCCGCGGCGACGAGGAGACGAACCGGCAGGAGCGTTACTCGGTCAACCTGCAGCAGGTCATCCAGATGTGCGACCGCACCTGGATGCCGATCCCGCTGTTCCGCGAGGAGCTGGGCGGCGGCTATTTCCGCGGCCCGACCAACTGGGCGCGCGGCTATCTGGTGGCGCTGGACGAACCGGACGCCGACGGCAACGCCTACCGCTTCGTGCTGGCGCTCGACACCAATCTGCTGGACTTCTACGAGGACGAGGCCTACCTCGCCCCCTCGCCCGAGGACGCCCGCAACGGCCGGAACTTCTCGCTGCCGTCGCGCCGCGACCCGCTGGACTGGTTCCTGCGCGAGCCGTGGTTCAAGGACTGGTGCCTGGAAGTCTTCAAGGAGATGGTCGAGCGCGAGGAGCGCCGCCGCGCCGGTACCCGCCATGTCCAGCCGCTGACCTCGGAAGAGCTGCTGGAGCGGATGGAAGGCCCGCACGAGCACATCGCCCGCTACAGGGCCTTCATCGACCTGCTGCACGCGCTGGACCTGCTGCCGAAGCTGAAGGTGGTCGACCGCTCCACCGAGCCGCGCCCGGCGCCGGTGGACGTCGACATGGTGATCGACCTCGGCAACTCGCGCACCTGCGGCCTGCTGATCGAGACCGAACTGGACCAGCTCGGCGCCGACATCACCAAGGCGGTGAAGCTCCAGCTGCGCGACCTCAGCCGGCCCGAATATGTCTACAGCGACCCGTTCGAGAGCCGGCTGGAGTTCGCCCGCGCCAGCTTCGGACGCGACCACCTGTCGCTGCGCAGCGGCCGCGCCGACGCCTTCTCCTGGCCGACCGTGGTCCGCGTCGGGCCGGAGGCGACGCGGCTCGCCAGCCAGCGCCGCGGCAGCGAGGGATCGACCGGCCTGTCCGGGCCGAAGCGCTATCTGTGGGACGAGGACCCGCGCGAGGACAGCTGGCGCTTCAACTCCACCGCCGTCCACGGCGAACAGGCGCCGGTCGCCACCGGTGTCGCCTTCACCACGCTGATCAACGATTACGGCGAGGCGATCCACGGCATCGACGCCGCGGCGGAGGGCGCCGACATGCGCCTGCTGCCCTCGATCCGGGCGCTCTATTCGCGGCGCAGCCTGATGTCGTTCGTGCTGGCCGAGGTGTTCCTGCAGGCGCTCTGCATGATGAATTCGCCGTCGCACCGGCTGCGTCGGCGCAACGCCGACCTGCCGCGCCGGCTGCGCCGCATCATCATGACCATGCCGACCGCCATGCCGCTCGCCGAACGGCAGATCCTGCAGCAGCAGGCCGAGGCGGCGCGCGACCTCGCCTATCTGTCGCTGGGGCTGGCCGACATCGACTTCGACGAGGCCGGCCAGTCGAAGCCGGTGCCCAAGCCCGACATGCGCCTGCCCGACGTCATCCTGAAATGGGACGAGGCCAGCGCCACCCAGGCCGTCTATCTCTATGGGCAGGTGGCGCTGCAATATTCCGGCGACGCCCGCGCCTTCTTCGACGTGATGCGCCACCCCTCCAACGGCGCCGATCCCCAGACGAAGGACAGCCTGCGCGTTGCGACGCTGGATGTCGGCGGCGGCACCACCGATCTGGTCATCACCAGCTTCCGCGCCGAGGGCCAGGGCGCCAACGTCACCCTGTTCCCCAAGCAGGAATTCCGCGAAGGCTTCAACCTGGCCGGCGACGACGCGGTGTTCCAGGTGGTGCGCGAGCTGGTGCTGCGGCCGATCCGCCAGGCGCTGGCCGATGCCGGGCTGGGCGAGCGGGCCGAAGGCCTGCTGGACCGGCTGCTCGGCGCCGACCATGGCGAGATGCATGTCTCCGACCAGCTGCGCCGCCAGCAGTTCGCCGCCCAGATCGCGATGCCCATCGCGCTCGGCATGCTGGCGCATTACGAGAACCACGACCCGGCGGCGCCGAAGGAGGCGGAGCCGCGCAGCTTCGCCAGCTTCTTCACCGCCGACACCCGGCCGAACGAGGCGGTGATCGCCTATCTGAACCAGGAAGCGGCCCGGCAGGGGGCGCGCGGCTTCGACCTGCAGCAGGTGGTCTTCCCGCTGGACGATGCCGAGACCGACCGCGTCGTCCGCTCGGTGTTCCAGGAGATGCTGCGGGCGCTCAACGAGGTGGTGTGGCGCTACCGCGCCGACGTGCTGCTGCTGGCCGGACGCCCGTCGCGGCTGCCGGCGGTGCGCAACATCCTGATCGAGACCGGCGCTCTGCCGCCGCACCGCGTGGTGCCGCTGCACCGCTTCCGCGTCGGCCAGTGGTACCCGTTCCGCGGCCAGAACGCGACCATCGGCGACCCGAAGACCACGGCGTCGGTCGGCGCCATGATCTGCCTGCTGGGCGAAGGGCAGCTGCAGAACTTCAACTTCCGCTCCGACGAGCTGAAGCTGGGCTCGACCGCCCAGTTCTTCGGCAAGCTGGACCGCAGCAACCGCCTGCTGGAGGCCGACGTCTATTACCGCGACATGCGGCTGGGCGCCGAGGATTACGACCTGCCCGACACCGCCTTCGAGTTCCGCGGCCCGATGCCGCTGGGCTTCCGGCAATTCCCGGTGGACTGGTGGCCGGCGACGCGGATGTACAGCCTGGACTATGCCAACAACGAGATCGCGGCCGAGCTGAATTCCCGAACCCCGCTGAACATCACGCTGCGCCGCCGGGCGCGGGACGTGAAGAAGCAGGTGGTCGACAGCTTCGAGCCCTACACGATCATCGATGCGCTGGGCCGGACCGTGCCGAAGAACAAGCTGCGGCTGCGGCTGCAATCCATCGACGACCAGCAGGGCTACTGGCTGGACACCGGCATCCTCCTCGACAAGTGACGTGAGGCGACGACGTGAGTGAGTCTGCAATGGAACTGGTCGGCGCCGCGCGCCGCGTCGCCGAGGGAAGCGGGCGGGCCCGCCGCTGGATCGAGGAGGTGCGCCCGAGCGCGGTGAGCGTCGCCAACGAGGCGCACGGGCTGACGATGGCGACGCGCAAGTCGGAAAACCTGGCGCGCAAGCTGATCGGCGCCGCCGGACGGCGCAACTGCGTCGGCGTCTTCGGCCCCAGCCAGGCCGGCAAATCCTATCTGGTGTCGGCGCTGGCGCGCAGCCCGTCGGCGGGCCTGACCGCCGATTTCGGCAGCGAGCGCCGGGATTTCCTGACCGAGATCAACCCGCCCGGCGACCGGGAATCGACCGGCCTGGTCACCCGCTTCACCACCCATCGCGACAGCCCGGTGGATGCCGACCATCCGGTGGAGCTGCGGCTGCTGAGCGAGACGGATCTGGTCAAGATCCTCGCCAACAGCTTCCTGTCCGACTTCGACCCCAACAACATGACGGTCAAGCTGCCGGACGAGGCGGAAATCCGCCAGATCCTGGCGGCGGCGGAGGCCGAGGCGACCCTGCCCCCGGCGGCGCATCTCGACGAGATCGTGCTGTACGACCTCGGCGAATATTTCCAGCGCAACTTCGCGGCGCGCATCCGCGCGCTGGACAACACCGACTATTGGGAAGGGGTGATCCGCCACGCCGCCCGCCTGCCGCTGGCCCGGCGCGCCCGCCTGTTCGCCATGCTGTGGGGCAATCTCGACGCCTTCACCGACCTGTTCGTCATGCTGGCCGGCGCGCTCGACCGCCTGTCGCATGCGCCGGAGGCGCGGGCCGCCCTCGGCGCCCTGGTTCCGCGCGACAGCAGCATCATCGACGTGGAGGTGCTGAAGCGCGGCCTCGGCACGCCCGGGGACGCGCAGGATCTGGTCAGCGTGCGGCCGCTGCCGTCCGGCGGTGCCGCCGGGCCGGCGGTGGCGCTGCCGCGCGCCACGCTGACGGCGCTGGTGGCCGAGCTGAAGATCGTCATGGCCGACCGGCCCTGGAAATTCTTCGAGCACACCGACCTGCTCGACTTCCCCGGTGCCCGCTCGCGCCTCAAGCTGCCCTGCCTGCCGTCCGACGCCGAGGAGCGCACGGCCCAGGTGCGCGAGCTGCTGCTGCGCGGCAAGATCGCCTATCTGTTCCAGCGCTTCACCGAGGAACGCGAGTTGACGGCCATGCTGCTGTGCATGCCGCCGAGCACCGCCGAGGTGAAAGACCTCGCCCCGATGGTGCGCAGCTGGATCGACGTCACCCACGGGGCGACGCCGGAGGCCCGCGCCAGGGCGCGCACCGCCCTGTTCCTGGTGCTCACCAAGTTCGACCTGGAATTCCTGGAGAAGGGCGGCGAGACCGCCGACTCCCGCCGCGGCAAGTGGGACCGCCGCCTCGGCGCCTCCTTCCTGGAGCTGTACGGCAAGGACGGCTGGCCGGAGAACTGGGAACGGCAGCCCTTCGCCAAACGCTGTTC
>NZ_BADK01000524.1 GCF_000333595.1 Azospirillum sp. B506 | reverse complement strand
TGTATCTGGCGGTCCTTGAGGATGCCTATGCCCACATCCGCGAGACCGAGCGCACGCTGAATCTGGACAAGCTGGCGCCGCCCGACGCCATCGCCCGGTTGATCGGCTTCACCTGGCAGTATTTCATCGACCGTCCCGAATTCATGGCCCTGCTGAACATCGAGAACCTGCACCGGGCCGAACTGCTGAAGACCTCGTCCCAGGTGCAGTCGATGCACTCCCCCTTCGTGCAGATGATCGCCGAAGTGCTGGCGCGGGGGGTGAAGCAGGGGGTGTTCCGCACCGGCGTCGATCCGGTGCAGCTCTATATCTCCATCGCCGGGCTGTCCTATTTCTACCTGTCCAACGTCCACACCCTGTCGGTCATCTTCGGCCGCGACCTGCTCGCCGAACCGGCGAAGGAGGAGCGGCTGAGCCATATGGTGGAGCTGGTGCTCCAGTCGCTGCGGCCGTAGCCGAGGACTCGGTTCGGCGCGTCGCCGCCATGCAATCCTGCCTGCCCCCGACCGTCAGCGGACCGCCCGGACCGCCTCCAGTCGGCCGGTGATCCTGCCTGACAGCGGGACCACCAGGGCCGACGCCGCGATGACGAAAGCGCCGACGAGACTGACAGGCGACGGCAGCAGCCCGAAGATCGCCGCGTCGAGGATCAGGGCCCACAGCATGGCGGTGTAGTCGAACGGCGCCTGGGTGGACACCGGGGCGCGGGCCATCGCCTCGGTCATGGTGATGTGCGCCAGTCCACCGGTGATGCCCGCTCCGATCAGGTAAGCCAAAGAGGATCCGGCCGGGGCGATCCAGCCGAACGGCAGGCTCGTCAGGCCACCGAGCGCACAGAGAAGGGCGAAGTAGAAGGCGATGGTCCCCGGCGCCTCGGTGGCGGTCAGCGTCTTGATCTGGACCCGGCCGGCGGCGGTCGCAACCGCCATCGCAAGACCGGCCGCCACCCCGATGATGGTGTCGTGGTCCAGTCGCGGCCCGTCGAAGGCCGGCGCCAGCATCAGGACGACGCCGGCGAAGCCGACCAGAGCCGCCCAGACCGGCACGGCGCCCGGCCGTTCGCGCAGGAACAGCATGGCGGCCGGCACCGAGATCAGTGGAGCCAGAAAGCCCAGCGCCGTCGCCAGCGCCAGGGGCAGATAGGCCAGCGAGACGAAGGAGAGCACCATCGCGGCGCCCCCAAACAGGTTGCGCTTCAGGTGCCCGACCGGCTGCCGTGTCTTCAGGGCGGACGGGAACTGACGGCGCCACATCAGGTAGGCGATGATGGGCGGCAGCGCGAAGGCGCTGCGGAAGAACACGATCTGCCCGACCGGCGCCTCGACGGATGCCAGCCGGACGAACAGCGACATCACCACGAACAGCCCGGCCGACACCAGCCGAAGCGCAATACCGGCGCGGTTGCCGGAAGTCGATGGACGGGAAGAGGCTTCAGGCGCGGATTCGGCATGAGAGCCGGCGGCGGAGTCCGGCATCTGTCCCGGCATGATCGGCGCGTCCTTTTGATGAATCCAGTGGCGGCTCAACCCAGGGCCTGGGTGGCGAGTGCGACGGTGATTGCACGGCCGGGCCACGACTATAGC
>NZ_BADK01000525.1 GCF_000333595.1 Azospirillum sp. B506 | reverse complement strand
TGGCCGCATCCTGTCGCAGGTGAAGCAGCCGGTCATCCTGCACTGGCTGGGCGACATGTTCGATCCGGCGCTGGCCGGCTATTGGGGCACGGCCGACGTCGACGCGGCGATGGACACCGCGCTGTCGATCATCGGCGACTATGCGCCGAAGGTGGACGGCATCAAGATCTCGCTGCTCGACAAGGAGAAGGAGATCGTCATGCGGCGGCGGCTGCCGAGCGGTGTCCGCATGTATACGGGAGACGACTTCAATTACGCCGAGCTGATCGCCGGCGACGGGCAGCTGCATTCCGACGCGCTGCTCGGCATCTTCGACGCCATCGCCCCGGCCGCAGCCGCGGCATTGGCCCATCTGGCCGAGGGCGACGAGACGGGGTTCCACGACATCCTGGCGCCGACCGTGCCGCTGTCGCGCCACATCTTCAAGGCGCCGACCCGCTTCTACAAGACCGGCGTCGTCTTCATGGCCTATCTGAACGGCCATCAGGACCATTTCACCATGGTCGGCGGGCAGGAGAGCACGCGATCCACCCTGCATCTGGCCGAGCTGTTCCGGCTGGCCGACAAGGCCGGGCTGCTGTCCGATCCGGACCGCGCGGCGCAGCGGATGGCGGCGGTGCTCGCGGTGCGGGGGATTTCGTGATGCGGGATTTCTCCACTGACCATCGCTGGCTGTCGATCAACACCGCCACGGTGCGCAAGCAGGGCAATCTGGTCGAAATCCTCGACGCCTGCGCCCGCCGCGGCATCCGCGCCGTCGCACCCTGGCGCGATCAGGTGGCGGCGGTCGGGCTGGATGCCACGGTGCGGGCGGTGCGCAGCGGCGAGCTGGCGCTGTCCGGCTATTGCCGCGGCGGCATGTTCCCGGCCGATCCGTCGAAGGCAGCGGAGGTGCGCGACGACAACCGCCGCGCGGTCGACGAGGCGAAGGCTTTGGATGCGGCCTGTCTGGTGCTGGTGGTCGGCGGGCTGCCGCAATATTCCCGGCCCGGATCGCCGGCCAGCAAGGACATCGCGCTGGCCCGGTCCCAGGTGGAGGACGGCATCGCCGAATTGCTGGACTATGCCCGCAACGCGGGGATGCCGCTGGCCATCGAGCCGCTGCACCCGATGTATGCCGCCGACCGCGCCTGCGTCAACACGATGGCCCACGCGCTCGACCTCTGCGACCGGCTGGATCCGGGGAAGTCGGGGGCGCTGGGGGTGGCGGTCGACGTCTATCATGTCTGGTGGGATCCGGATCTGCAGGCGCAGATCGCCCGAGCCGGCAAGGAGCGGCTGCTGGCCTTCCATGTCTGCGACTGGCTGGTGCCGACCAGCGACCTGCTGCTCGACCGCGGCATGATGGGCGACGGCGTCATCGACATCCCGCGCATCCGCGGCTGGGTCGAGGCGTGCGGCTTCGCCGGCTATTCGGAGGTGGAGATCTTCTCGCAAGCCAATTGGTGGGAAAGACCGATGGGCGAGGTGCTGGACACCTGCATCGAGCGGCACCGCAGCGCAGTTTGAAATCGGCCCGGTTTGAAATCGCCCTGATTTGAAATTGCCGGCAGAGGCTTCTACCATGGGGGGAAGATCCCTTCCCTCCCCCGGACCGCAGGAGCCGGCTTCCCACATGGACAGCCTGACCGACTCACCCGACCCGATGCCGCCCGCCCCCGCCGGAGGCGCTGCGCCGCCGGTCAAGGCGACCCGCGACCCGGAAGGGACGCGGGCGCGCATCATGGCCGCCGCGACGAAGGAGTTCGCGCGC
>NZ_BADK01000526.1 GCF_000333595.1 Azospirillum sp. B506 | reverse complement strand
CTCAACCGCGCCCGCTGCGCGGCGTGGGGCGCCCCGCACTTCATCTCCGCCGAGGATCTGACCTGCCAGGCCGGGTTGTCGGTGCAGCAGGACACCGCCCTGGTCGCCGTCCTCGGCATCCCGCATGCCGAGCGCAACGGGCACCAGTATGGCGAGGGCTTCGGCAGCCCCGCCGAGGCCGACGCCTTCCTCGCCGCCCATCCCGGTTTCTACGAACGCCACGCCGACGGAACGGTCAGGCTCGCCATCGGCTCCGGCCGGCTGCCGACCGCCCCGTTGCGCGGTCCCGGCTTCGCCCACAACACCGATTTCGGGGCCGAGCCCGACTGGTCCGGCCTTTCCCCCCTTTCAAACCCGACATCAGCGTTTTCCGAAGGAGTCCCCCCATGAGCACCAAGCGCCTTGGCCTCATCATGCACGGCGTCACCGGGCGGATGGGCATGAACCAGCACCTGATCCGTTCGATCCTGGCGATCCGCGCCCAGGGCGGCGTCACCCTGTCGGACGGCTCGCGCGTCATGCCCGACCCGATCATCGTCGGCCGCAATCCTGAGAAGATGCAGGAGCTGGCCCGCCGCCACGGCATCGAGCGCTGGAGCGACAACATCGACGCCGCACTCGACAATCCGGACGACGTGATCTTCTTCGACGCCGGCACCACCCAGATGCGCCCGACGCTGCTGGAGAAGGCGATCCGCGCCGGCAAGCATGTCTATTGCGAGAAGCCCATCGCCACCAACCTGGACGAGGCGCTGCGCGTCGTCCGGCTGGCCGCCGAGGCCGGGGTGAAGAACGGCACGGTGCAGGACAAGCTGTTCCTGCCCGGCCTGGAGAAGCTGCGCATGCTGCGCGACAGCGGCTTCTTCGGCCGCATGCTGTCGGTGCGCGGCGAGTTCGGCTACTGGGTGTTCGAAGGCGACTGGCAGCCGGCGCAGCGCCCGTCCTGGAACTACCGCGAGGAAGACGGCGGCGGCATCATCCTCGACATGATCTGCCACTGGCGCTACGTGCTCGACAACCTGTTCGGCACGGTGAAGAGCATCTCCTGCCTGGGCGCCACCCACATTCCGGAGCGCTGGGACGAGACGGGCAAGCCCTACAAGGCGACCGCCGACGATGCCGCCTATGCGATGTTCGAGCTTGAGGGCGGGGTGATCGCCACCATCAACTCCTCCTGGTGCACCCGCGTCTACCGCGACGATCTGGTGACCTTCCATGTCGACGGCACCAACGGTTCGGCGGTCGCGGGATTGACCGACTGCGTGATCCAGCCGCGCCAGGGCACGCCGCGCCCGGTGTGGAACCCCGACCAGAAGCAGACCATCGACTTCTACGACACCTGGCAGCCGATGCCCGACAACGCCGTGTTCGACAACGGTTTCAAGGTGCAGTGGGAGTCCTTCATCCGCCATGTGGTGGAGGATGCGCCCTACAAGCACGGCCTGATCGAGGGCGCCAAGGGCGTCCAGCTGGTGGAATGCGCGCTGCAGAGCTGGCGCGAGCGCCGCTGGGTCGACGTGCCGGCCATCGAGGGCTGAGGCGTTTGCCGGGG
>NZ_BADK01000527.1 GCF_000333595.1 Azospirillum sp. B506 | reverse complement strand
GCCTTGTCAGCGCGTCGACCAGCTTGGACCGGACGTCCGGCGGCAGTCCCTTCGGCGCCGCGATGCCGCGCAGCGACGACATCAGCGCGTTGAAGCCCAGTTCCTTGAAGGTGCCGACGCCGGGGGCCTGCTCCACCTTCTTCTCGGCCATCACGCCCAGGATGCTGATCGGGTCCTTTTGCTTGTACTGCATCGCCTCGCCGATGTTCACGGCGCTCAGCATGATCTTCTTGTTGGCCAGCGCCGCCTCGTTGGCGGCGGAGCCCTGGAAGGGCACATGGGTGAAGGTCACGCCGGCCTGCCGCTGGAACACCAGCATCGCCAGATGGTCGTCGGAACCGATGCCGGTGGTGCCGACGGTGATGGCGTTCGGGTTGGCCTTGGCGAAGGTGACCACGTCGGCCAGTGTCTTGAACTGGCCGTCGGTGTGGACGGCGAAGGAGCTGGGGTCGTCGACCAGATTGTAGAGCGGGTCGAGCCGGTCCAGCGAATAGCGGGCCTGGCGTTCGATCGGGATGGCGTTGACGTTCGGCGAGTTGATGGCGCCGATGGTGTAGCCGTCGGGGGTGGCGTCGGCGATGGCGGCAAAGCCGATCTCGCCACCGGCACCGGGCTTGTTCACCACCTCGACCCGGCTGCCGTCCCCCAGCTGCCTTTCCAGGAAGGGTGCCAGCGCGCGAATCAGCAGGTCGGTGCCGCCGCCGGCGCCGAAGGCCACGATCATCGTGATCGGCTTCTCCGGATAGGCCGCCTCGGCCGTCGTGGCCGACATGAACAGGGCGCCGGCAGCGGCCGCCAGAGTCAGAGCGTTCCAGAACTTCATGGTCCCCCCTTCGATGATGCGCTGCGCAAGACCGCCGGATGCGGCATGCCCTGCGCGGAACGGGGCGGTGTCCAGGCCGTCCGGCGCGAATCGGCCGTCGCCCCGACGGGAGCGGCCGTAATCGTGCGTGGGCGCGGCGTGGATGCCGCTGAATATCCGATAATGTTCGTACACCAGAAATATAAATCGTTCAACTTTTCAGGATGTTGGTTGGTATTGTCGCGTCAATACACCGCATATCATTGTAATATATTTGTAGGCGTACCGGGGTATGCTGAATAATTACTGTGTATCGACTGGAGAAATGGTTAAGTTTTGTTGCCTTCTGCCGCGCCTCTGCAAGTCGAGAACCGGAAATGGGCAGTCGTCTTCCCTCCGCGGTTTGTCACGACCTGCTAACGGCCGGTTGTATATCTTTCGAAAAGCTTGCGGCTCGCGCGGCCAAGGTGCTCTTCATTGGCGAGTGCGGGTGCATTTTTCGCATTCGGAGTGGGTGTTTTGCTTTTCCGCCGCCTGCCTCTGTCGTTTGCCTTGGCAGTGGATGCGGCGTAAAAATGCTCTGCGGCAAGAGCGGTCTCTGAGCGTTCCCAGGCGTTGACAGTCGGTGGGCACCGCACTATGGTGCGCGCCTTCAATCGAGCCGCCGAGCGTTCAGGAACAGCATCATGAAAATCGTCAACTCCCTGAAGTCGATGAAGACGCGCCATAAGGCCTGCCGCGTGATCCGCCGCAAGGGCCGCGTCTACGTCATCAACAAGCAGAACCCCCGTTTCAAGGCCCGCCAGGGCTGATCGATCCGCAAGGATCGATCGACTGCGAGGCCGGGCATCGCGCCCAGCCTCTCCGTCATCGGGTGTTTACGCAAGAGCCGCGCCTTCGGGTGCGGCTCTTGCGTTTTGGGGCTTCCGCATCGGAAGCGGCATCGGCTTGTCTTAGGGTTGCGGCGGATGGTACGTGTGGCGGACGAGTTCGCCGCAACGGGATGAGGACCGCCCGCCATGAAGATGCCGGTGCCGGACAGCGGGGTGATCGCCCGCCGCCGGGAGATCGTCGAGGCGCTGCGCGCCATCGTTCCCGGCGAAGGCGTGATCGTCGACGAGAACGAGCTGCGCGCCTATGAATGCGACGGGCTGACCGCCTACCGCCAGCTGCCGATGGTCGCCGTGCTGCCGAGCACGGTCGAGCAGGTGTCGCAGATCCTCAAGGCCTGCAAGGCGATGGGGGTGAAGGTGGTGCCGCGCGGGGCCGGCACCTCGCTGTCGGGCGGCGCCCTGCCGCTGGCCGACGGCGTGCTGCTCGGCATGGGCAAGTTCAAGCGCATCCTCGACATCGACTATGCGAATCGGTGCGTCACCGTGCAGCCAGGGGTGACCAACCTCGGCATCTCCAACGCGGTCGCGCAGGAGGGCTTCTATTACGCCCCCGATCCGTCCAGCCAGATCGCCTGCACCATCGGCGGCAACATCGCCGAGAATTCCGGCGGCGTGCATTGCCTGAAATACGGGCTGACCACCAACAATGTGCTGGGGCTGGAGATGGTGCTGATGGACGGCACCATCCTGCGGCTGGGCGGCAAGCATCTGGATGCCGGCGGTTACGACCTGATGGGCATCGTCACCGGCTCGGAAGGGCTGCTCGGCGTGGTGACCGAGGTCACCGTGCGCATATTGAAGAAGCCGGCGACCGCCCGCGCGGTGCTGCTCGGCTTCCCCAGCAGCGAGCAGGGCGGCGACTGCGTGGCCGCCATCATCGCCGCCGGGATCATCCCCGGCGGCATGGAGATGATGGACCGTCCCGCCATCCACGCCGCCGAGGCGTTCGTCCATGCCGGCTATCCGCTGGATGTCGAGGCGCTGCTGATCGTCGAGCTGGACGGTCCGGCGGCCGAGGTCGACCATCTGATCGACCGGGTCGAGGCCATCGCCCGTGACAAGGGCGCCTGCTATGCCCGCGTGTCGAAGAGCGAGGAGGAGCGGCTGGCCTTCTGGGCCGGGCGCAAGGCCGCCTTCCCGGCGGTCGGGCGCATCAGCCCCGATTACTACTGCATGGACGGCACCATCCCGCGCAAGGCGCTGCCGCTGGTGCTGCAACGGATGCAGGCGATGTCGGACCGCTGCGGCCTGCGCGTCGCCAACGTCTTCCATGCCGGCGACGGCAACCTGCATCCGCTGATCCTCTACGATGCCAACAAGCCGGGCGAGCTGGAGGCGGCGGAAGCCTTCGGCAACGACATCCTGCGCCTGTGCGTCGAGGTCGGCGGCGTGCTGACCGGCGAGCATGGCGTCGGCGTCGAGAAGCGCGACCTGATGACCGACCAGTTCGACGAGGCCGACCTTCAGCAGCAGCAGCGGCTGAAATGCGCCTTCGATCCCGACGGTCTGCTGAATCCCGGCAAGGTCTTCCCCACGCTGCACCGCTGCGCCGAGCTTGGCCGGCTGCATGTCCACCAGGGGGAGCTGCGCTTCCCCGACATCCCGCGTTTCTGAGGGGCCGCCGCTCGCCATGACCATCACCATTTTGAAGCCGGACACTGCCGCGCAGGTGACCGACGCGGTGCGCTGGGCGCTGTCGGCCGGCGAACCGCTGGAGATCCTGGGCAGCGGCAGCCGCCGCGGGCTGGGGCGCCCGGTGCAGGCGGGCCACGCGCTCGACCTGTCCGCTCTGTCGGGCGTCATCGCCTATGAGCCGGAGGAACTGGTGCTGACAGCATTTGCCGGCACCCCGATGGCGACGATCGGCACCCTGCTGGCCGAGCGCGGGCAACATCTGGCTTTCGAACCGCCGGAGGGAGGAACGCTGGGCGGTCTGGTCGCCAGCGGGCTGGCCGGGCCGCGCCGCCTCTCGGCCGGCTCGGCCCGCGACCACACGCTGGGAATCGCCGGGGTCAGCGGCCGGGGCGAGGCCTACAAGGGCGGCGGCAAGGTGGTGAAGAACGTCACCGGCTATGACATGCCGAAGCTGATGGCCGGGTCCTTCGGCACGCTGACCGCGCTGACCGAGATCACGGTGAAGGTGCTGCCGGCGCCGGAGGACACCGCGACGCTGCTGCTGGTCGGGCTGGACGACAGGGCGGCGGTGGCGATGCTCGACCGTGCGCTGCGCAGCCCCTACGAGGTGTCGGGCGCCGCCCATCTGCCGGCGGGGATCGCCGCGCGGTCGGGCGTGTCCGCGGTGTCGGGGGCGGGCGGGGCGGCGACGCTGGTGCGGCTGGAGGGCTTCGGCCCGTCGGTCGCCGCGCGCGTCACCATGCTGCGCGAGGAGCTGCGGGCCGACGCCGTGCTGGGGCGCGACGAGTCGCTGGCGGTCTGGCGCGAGGTTCGGGACGGGGCTGGGGTGGGCAAGGGTGGTGACGACCAGCTCTGGAAACTCTCCGTCCCGCCATCCGCCGGCCCCTCGACCGTCGAGGCCGTCCGCCGGACGCTCGATGTCGACGCCTTCTACGACTGGGGCGGTGGGCTTGTCTGGCTGGCGGCACCGCCCGACTCGGGTGCAGCGATCCGCGCAGCGCTCTCCGCCGGCGGCCATGCCACGCTGGTGCGGGCGCCCGAGTCGGTGCGTGCAGCGACGGACGTGTTCCAGCCCTTGCCCGAGCCGCTGATGGCGCTCAGCCGCCGGGTCAAGGAAAGCTTCGACCCCAAGGGCATCCTCAAACCCGGCCGCATGTATGCGGGTCTGTAACGGGAAAACCGATCTCGATGCA
>NZ_BADK01000528.1 GCF_000333595.1 Azospirillum sp. B506 | reverse complement strand
TCCTTGAAGCGGGTACCCTTGACAGAAAAACAAGCCTGAGAATATACGTCTGGGGGCATTTGCATCCAAACGGAGGTTGATTGCCGGAAAATCGCCTTTACGATGGAGCTTGCCGCGAGACGGTGCCGGACAGGCGTCTGGAAATCGATAGAAAGCGGTTGAGAGAGTCCGCATCCACAGCTGCGCGCGGTTCCGCGAGACGATACCGGATCGTCGTCCCGGTCGCAGGGCGGATGCGAAGCGAAGGAGGCGAAGGATGGATATGAAGGCGAATTCCGCCGGTCCGGCCGGATCGACCGGAGACTCGGCCGCCGCCGGGACCGGCCGCTTCCGCGCCCTGTCTTGCGCGCTGCTGTCGCGCGGGCTGCGGCGGCTGGCCGTCGCGGCCGGGCTGGCGGCAATCGTCGGGCTGGCGGCGCCGGTCGCGGTCCGGGCCGCCTATCCGGAGAAGCCGATCAGCCTGATCGTCGGCTACGCGGCCGGCGGCGGGTCCGACTTCATCGTCCGGTCGCTCGCCCCCTTCATCGAGAAGGAATTGGGAGGCGGCGTCCGGGTGATCGTGATGAACAAGCCCGGCGCCGGCGGCGAGATCGGCTTCGCCGCCATCGCCGACGCCACCCCCGACGGCTACACCATCGGCCTCATCAACTCGCCCAACGTCGTGACGATCCCGATCGAACGGCATGCGCGCTTCTCGCTCGACCGGCTCGACCCGCTCTACAATCTGGTCGACGATCCCGGGTCCTTCGTCGTCCACAAGGACAGCCCGTTCCGGACGCTGGCCGACGTCGCCGCCTTCGCCAAGGCCAATCCCAACAATGTGACGGTCGGCACCACCGGCATCGGCTCCGACGACCATCTGGCGATGCTGATGTCCA
>NZ_BADK01000529.1 GCF_000333595.1 Azospirillum sp. B506 | reverse complement strand
GTACGCCATTTCGACGTTGCCTCCCCCGGCGAAATCAGGCTGATTCGCCAGATGTTCCCGGACGCCGTCCTGCATTACATGCACCCGGTGAAAGGCCGTCAGGCGATCCGCAATGCGTACCGCCAATATGGCGTGCGCGACTTCGTGCTCGACAGCCGGGAAGAGCTGGACAAGATCCTTGAGGAGACCGACGGCGCCACCGACCTCGGCCTCGTCGTGCGGCTGGCGCTGCCGAAGGGCAATGCCGTCTACGACCTGTCCGGCAAGTTCGGCGCTGACCTGACCGACGCGGTGGAACTGCTGCGCGCCGCCCGCGCCGTGGCGCCAAAGCTCGGGCTTTCCTTCCATGTCGGCTCGCAGATGCTCGACCCGTCGGCCTACGAGCGCGCCATCGCGCTGGCCGGCTTCGTTATCGCCGAGAGCGGTGTCGTGCTTGACGTGCTCGATGTCGGCGGCGGCTTCCCGGTGTCCTACCCTGGCGTCACCCCGCCGCCGCTCGGCGACTTCATGGCCGCCATCGCCCGCGGCATCGCCGCCATCGACCTGCCGGCCCACTGCCGCCTGTGGTGCGAGCCTGGCCGTGCCCTGGTGGCCCCCGGCGTCTCGCTGGTCGTGCAGGTGGTGAAGCGGCGCGGAAACGAGCTGTTCATCAACGATGGCGTCTATGGCGCGCTGTCGGATGCCGGCGTGCCCGGCTTCCGCTTCCCGGCCCGCCTGATCCGCCCGTTCGAGGCGATGACCGATGCCGGGGATGAGGCTTTCAGCTTCTACGGTCCGACCTGCGACAGCGCCGACAAGATGGCCGGCCCCTTCCACCTGCCGGCCGACGTGAAGGCCGGCGATTGGATCGAGCTGGGACAGCTCGGCGCCTACGGTTCATGCCTGCGCACCGCCTTCAACGGCTTCGACCAGGCACGGATCGTCGAGGTGTCGAACGCGCCGCTGCTCGCCACTCCCGGTTACGAGCTTCGCTCCTGCGCTGCCTGAAGGCGAAGCCGGATTCTGTGGATAAAGCGTAAAGACATCCGTAACATTCAGTTGCCCGGCGCGCCCCGTTTCCTCTTCTCCGAAGTGGGCGGGAGCGCCGGGCTATGTCGTTGGCCTAAACTACCTCGGGGAGACAAAAAATCATGGCCCTGGACACGAAGCTCTGCACGTTCACAGGCCGCATGGTCATCGTGGATTCGGTTCGATGGCCAGGGGTTTG
>NZ_BADK01000530.1 GCF_000333595.1 Azospirillum sp. B506 | reverse complement strand
GTGTCGCCCTGCCAGTCGAAGCTGCGGCGCTGGAAATAGGCGTAATGCCGGGCGTGGTCGCGGATCAGCGCACGGGACAGGATCGCCATGTCGCGCGCCGTCGTCCGCTGCAGCCGGTCGGGCAGGCCCGATGCGTTGCGGAACACCGTGCGGCGCATGCCGAGCGCCTTGGCGCGCGCGGTCATCTTCGCGGCAAAGGCCGTCTCGCTGCCGCCCAGCGCCTCGCCCAGCACCACCGCCACGTCGTTGGCCGAGCGGGTGACCAGGGCCAGGATCGCCTGCTCCACCGGGATGGTGCTGCCGGCCGACAGCCAAAGCCGGGACGGCGGCATCGACGCGGCATGCTGCGACACCACGAGGTTCTGGTTCAGCCGCAGCGTGCCGCGGTCCAGCGCCTCGAAGGTCAGCAGCAGCGTCATCATCTTGGTCAGCGACGCCGGGTAGGTCAGGGTGTCGGCATTGCGCCCCTGAAGGACCTTGCCGCTGCCGGCATCCATCAGGATCTCCGCGGCGACCGGCCCGGAAGCCTTTTTCGCCGGGCGCTTGGCCAAGGCCGGCAGGGGCGTCAGCAGGACCGCAACCAGAACCGTGAGAACGGCCAGGGAGAGCAGCCGCGTCGAGACGCGGGCGGGCGGATGCATCGTCTCAGGTCTCCCTGGAGGACGGGGAAGGGCGGGGCGGAGAAAAGCCGGACGGGCCATCGGACAGGCCATCGGACAGGATCGACCGCACCATGGCGCGGAAGGCATCGACCGCCACCGGCTTGACCAGCATGCGCGTGTTGCGGCCGAACCCATCCTCGCCGTCGCCGGGCCTGTCGTCCAGGGCCTGGAAGGCATAGCCGGTCAGGAACAGCACCTTCAGATCGGGATAGCGCGCCCGTGCCGCCTCCGCCAGCTGGCGGCCGTTCAGGCCGGGAAGCCCGACATCGGTCACCAGCAGGTCGACCGGCGGCTTCGCCCCGGTCCCGGCCCCCGCCAGCCGGGCAAGTGCCGTGGCGCCGTCGCCGGCTTCCAGCGCGGTGTAGCCGGCGCTCTCCAGCACCTCCACCAGCAGCATGCGGACCAGTTCCTCGTCCTCGACCACCAGCACGGTGCCGCGCCCGGCCTGCCCGCCGGCCGGAGCAGGGCCGGGGTTGGGAACGGCCTGTTCGGCCGCGGCGGCATGGTCGCGCGGCAGATGGAGATGCACCGCGGTGCCGCGACCGACCGCGCTGTCGATGCGGACGAAGCCCCCGGACTGGCGGGCGAAGCCGTAAAGCTGGCTCAGCCCCAGACCGGTGCCCTGGCCGATCGGCTTGGTGGTGAAGAAGGGCTCGAAGGCGCGGGCCAGCACGTCCGGCGGCATGCCCGTCCCGCTGTCGCGCACGGTCAGCACCGCATAGTCGCCGGGCTCCGCCCCCGGCTCGCCGACGAGGTCGGCCGATGCCAGGGTGGCGTTGGCGGTCCCCACCGTCACGCATCCCCCCTCGGGCATGGCGTCGCGGGCGTTGATCACCAGGTTCAGCAGGGCGCTTTCGAGCTGGTTCACATCGGCATGGACCGGCCACAGCGGCTCCGCCAGCCGGCGCTCCAGCCGGATCTGCTCGCCCACCGAGCGGCCGAGCAGGTCCCACAGCCCGGCCACCACCGCGTTCAGGTCGACATGCTCCGGCTTCAGCGGCTGGCGCCGGGCGAAGGCCAGCAGGCGGCGGGTCAGGGTGGCGGCCCGGTCCACCGCGGCGCGGGCGGTGGCGGTGAAGGGGGCGATGTCGCTGCGCCCGGCCGAGAGCCGCTGCTCGATCAGCTCCAGGCTGCTGCTGATGGCTTGCAGCAGGTTGTTGAAGTCATGGGCGACGCCGCCGGTCAGCTGGCCGATAGCCTCCATCTTCTGCGCCTGGGCCAGGGCCTCGCGCGCTTCGTCCAGCGCCTGCTGGGCCTTGCGGCGCTCGGTGATGTCGCGGGTGACCTTGGCGAAGCCGCGCAGGGTTCCGGTCTCGTCGCGGATGGGGTCGATGACGACGCTGGCCCAGAAACGGGTGCCGTCCTTGCGCAGGCGCCAGCCCTCCGCCTCGAACCTGCCCTCGGACAGCGCGGTGGCGAGCGCCCGCTGCGGCAGGCCGGCGGCGCGGTCTTCTTCGGTGTAGAAGCTGGAGAAATGCCGGCCGACGATCTCGTCGGCGGCATAGCCCTTCATGCGGGCGGCCCCCGCATTCCAGCTGCGGACGACGCCGGCGGGGTCGAGCATGAAGATCGCATAGTCGACCACGCTCTGGACCAGCAGGCGGAACTGCCGTTCGCCGGAGATTGGTTCCCAGGCGGGCGCGACACGCTCGTCCTTCATAACAACGGCTTTCCGGAACACAGAAGGGAGAAACGGGACGTCCGATGATCCGCGTTCGGTGCCGACAGGGTCAATAACCCAAAGCGAATAGTCGGGCATTATTCCGCGGCGTCACGCAGGATGTTCCGGGATTAATCCAGCGCGATTTGGGGCGGCACGTTTTTTAGCGGTATTTACATCTGGAAGGGAAAGGGGCGGGGCGGCGGACCGCCCCGCAGGATCCCTTTGGCCCAAGCTCAGCGCGGGGCCAGAACCATGACCATCATGCGGCCTTCGACCCGGGGCATCTGCTCGACCTTGGCGATGTCCTGGAGCTGGTCGCGCACGCGGACGAGCACGTTCAGACCGAGATCCTGGTGCGCCATCTCGCGGCCGCGGAAGCGCATGGTCATCTTGACCTTGTCGCCTTCCTCGATGAAGCGGATGGCGGAGCGCATCTTCACGTCATAGTCGTGATCGTCGATGTTCGGCCGAAGTTTGATTTCCTTCAGCTCGATGATCTTCTGCTTCTTCCGCGCCTCGTTGGCCTTCTTCTGCTCCTCGAAGCGGAACTTGCCGTAATCGAGGATCTTGCAGACAGGCGGATCCGCCTGGGGCGCCACTTCGACGAGGTCGAGGTCGGCATCCGCGGCGGCTTCCAGCGCTTGGCGGAGCGGCACCACGCCGACCATCTCGCCGTCGGCGCCGACGAGGCGGACCATACGGGCGGTGATTTCACGGTTGAGGCGCGGGCCTTCGCGGACGGGGTCCGCGTCGTAGAGCTTGGCTATGGTGATCTCCTGTGGTCGTGGATGGGTAGAAAAGGGCTAAGCCCGGGCCGAGAAGCTCAGCCCAGGATGTCGAGCACAATCTGCCGCAGTTCGCCGCGGGTCAAGCCGGACGGCTCGGGATCGGCACGAAAATCGGGCTTTTTGCCCTCGACTGCGGCGAACTGGCCGGCAGAAAGGCGGGTGCTGGCCAGGTGGGCCGGTGCAAGCGCGGGCTGGGCGGCAAAATGGCCGGCGGTCTGCGAAAGGGCGGAAACGATCGGGGTCGTCATGAAAATCCTCCAGGCCGGATGGGCGGACCGAAGAAATCGGTGCCGGCCGGCTCTTGCTTGTGTGTGGTATGGCGAAACGGGAGCAGCAAGCGGCTAAACCGCCGCAAGAGGCTCCAACAAGGCGAAACAGGACCGGATATGGACATGTTCCAAAAGGCCGGCGTCCCCGGTGAAGGCTCCTTCCCGCCGGGGCGGAAAAGCTGGGGGGATGGCACCGCACGAGGCGGTTTTCGGCTTTCTTCCAGATGGGAAGCGGGCCGGCGCTTTTCAAGCGCTCCGCAGCGGCCCTCCATCCCGCGGCGGGACGCGCAGGGACCGTGGAAGGCTCGTCGGAGGGTTCCGACTCACCCGCTGACAGGGTTTCCCGTTGACCGGCGCCGTTCCAATGCTCTGCCGGTTGCCCTGGTTGAAATCCTCCACCTGCTTGGTCCATGGTTGCCATGTCCTGCGCGGAGTGGATGGGATCTGGTTCGGTCACGGTCACCCAGAGAGATGCGCCGGGACGCCCCGCCGGGGTGCCATTCCCAGACTTCGTATCGGCTCTGCCGGTATTCGTGACCAATGGCACTATCCCGGCGGTCATGCGCTCATAACCATATCCTTTGACCGCCGGTATCGCCTCCCTGCCCTGCGGCGCCCTCCGCGGTTCCGGCACCAGAGTTTCGGAGCCAGGGTCTCGCACGGAACGGGGGGTTGCGCAAAGCCGTGCCGCCCGTCACACATGGCCGTCACTGATTCGGCTGCCGCCCTGCCTGCAGCAGCGTCTTTACGGAACGGCACGATGAGCACAGCGAATCCCTCGCCCGATACCCAGGCGCCCGACATCCGGTCTCTGGAAAGCGCCTATCGCGGCCGCAGCGCGCGGGTGGCGGTGATCGGGCTCGGCTATGTCGGGCTGCCGCTGGCCCTGGCGCTGACCGGGGCCGGCTTCGCGGTCACCGGCTTCGACATCGACCCGGCCAAGGCGGCGGCGCTGAACGGCGGGCGCTCCTACATCCGGCAGATCGCCGACGACCGCATCGCCCAGGCGGTGGCGACCGGACGGTTCCAGGCGACGGCCGATGCCGACGGGTTCGCCGCCTGCGATGCCGTGATCGTCTGCGTCCCCACCCCGCTGTCGCCGCAGCGCGAGCCGGACCTGAGCTTCGTCGAGGCTTCCACCCGCCTGATCCGCGACCGGCTGCGCCGGGGCCAGCTGGTGGTTCTGGAATCGACCACCTGGCCCGGCACCACCGACGAGGTGATGCGGCCGATCCTGGAGGAGACCGGGCTGGCGAGCGGGCGGGACTTCTTCCTGGCCTATTCGCCCGAGCGCGAGGATCCCGGCAACATCACCTTCACCACCAGCACCATCCCCAAGGTGGTCGGCGGCGACGACGACGGCGCGCGGCGGCTGGCGGTGGCGCTCTACGAGCAGGTGGTGCCGCAGGTGGTGCCGGTGTCGGGCACGCGGGCGGCGGAGGCGACCAAGCTGACCGAGAACATCTTCCGCTCGGTCAACATCGCCCTGGTGAACGAGCTGAAGATCGTCTTCGAGCCGATGGGCATCGACATCTGGGAGGTGATCGAGGCGGCGAAGACCAAGCCCTTCGGCTTCATGCCCTTCTATCCCGGCCCCGGTCTGGGCGGCCACTGCATCCCGATCGACCCCTTCTATCTGACCTGGAAGGCGCGCGAATACCAGATCTCCACCCGCTTCATCGAACTGGCGGGCGAGGTCAACACGATGATGCCGCGCCATGTGGTCGACCGCCTCGCCCTGGCGCTCGACCGCCAGTCCGGGATCGGGCTCAGCCGGTCGCGCATCCTGCTGGTCGGCATGGCCTACAAGAAGAATGTCGACGACAGCCGGGAATCGCCGGGGCTGCGGCTGATGGAGATGCTGCTGGAGCGCGGGGCGGCGGTCGAGTACCACGACCCCTTCATCCCGGTGCTGCCGGTGACCCGCGAGCATGCGGCGCTCGCCGGCCGGCGGTCGGTCGAGTGGACGGTGGAGCGGCTTGCCGGCTTCGACGCCGCGGTGATCGTCACCGACCATGACGGCATCGACTATCGGGGACTCGCCACCCATTGCCCGCTGGTGGTCGACACCCGCAACGCCATGCACGCCGTGGACGGCATCGAAGGCTTCGCCGACCGCATCGTGAAGGCCTGAGGGCGGGGCCGCCGGCAGGGTTGGAACAGCGTGGAACATGCCGGACGCTGCCGTTCCACCGGTCGGGGAAATCCCCCTCCCATGCCCCGGTGCAGGCGATCCTGAAAAGGAGGGAGGGGGAGGCATGGCGTCGGCTCCGTACCGGTGAGTCCGACGCCATTCTATAGGAATTCGTTCCCTGAAGGCGGCGCCAAATTCAACGGAGCGCCGCCCGGAAGGATGGAGTCAGATCTCCTCCTCGCCGCCAAAATCGCCCCAGCCGCTGTCCTCGACCGTCTGTTCGACATGGTCGGTGGCGGCGGTGGCCGCATCGGTGGCCGCGGTGGCGGCCTCACCCGCCATCGCCTCGCCGCCGGAGAACATGCTGGACAGCGCGCTGCCGATCAGCATGCCGCCGGCGACGCCGGCCGCCGTCTGCATCGCGCCGGCCATGAAGCCGCCGCCGGCCCGCGGCTGCTGGGCATAGGCGGCGACGCGCGGGTCGCCATAGGCAGGGGCACCGGCAGCGGCGGGGGGACGGCCCCAGGGCGAACCGGGCGGCAGGGCGGCAGCCGGAGCGGCAGCAGCCGGGGAAGCCGCCGGATAGGAGGGCTGCGGCGCCGGCCGGCTGCCGCCGCCGAACAGGCTGCCGAACAGGCCGCCACCACCGGACTGGGCCGGAGCAGGGGCGGCGGGGCGCTCGCGCAGTTGGCGTTCCAGCTCCTCGTTGCGGGCCTGGGAGGCGGCGAGCGCCTGCTCCATCATCACGATGGCCTGGGCCATCAGATAGGGAGCGGCGGGCTGGCGGGCGATCCGCTCGCGGATCATCCCCTCGGCCTCGGGATCGCGCGGGCCGGATTGCGCCTCGGCCTGATGCAGCTTGGCGAACAGGTCGTCGATGATCTGGCGTTCGGTCTGGTCCATGGCGATGCTCGTCTTCATGAGGTTGCGGACAGGATCCCGCGTCCGGTGCCGACACCCTGGGGAGGCGCAAGGCTGCGGCCGCGCGCCGGAGGGGCGGTGCGCGTCGGGGAAGCGTCGGAGGCGGGAAGGGGCGGGCGTTCGGGCGAGGGGGTCGGGGAAGAGGACATCGGTCCCTCCAAGTGCGGTCACGCCCGTCGGCGCAAAGGCAGGTGAAGAGATCCGACATCGCGACCACGTCTAAGTCGCCAGAGGGGCCCGGATCCAGGTGATGAGCACGTGGCCCCGTCCCGCTTTCCTGTCAAGACGGCCCCCGCAAGTTTTGCACCCCGAAACGGCCCGGACGGGAGCCGGGACGGGAGCGGGCCTGGACCGGCAACGCCGCCCACCCTATAAGGAACGATGGCAACATTGCAGGAAGCGCTGGTCGCGGCGCTGGATCACCAGGAGGCCGGGCGCTTCGCCAAGGCGGACATCCTGTATCGCCGCATCCTCCAGGCTTCCCCCGGCCATCCCCACGCGCTTCACCTGTGGGGCATCCTGGCGGCGCTGACCGGACAGCCGGAGGAGGGGGCCGGCCGGATCGGGCAGGCCATCGCCGTCGCTCCCGACATCGCCGATTTCCATGTCAATCTGGCACGGCTCCAGGCCGCGCTGAACCGGTCCGACCGGGCCGCCCGCCATTATGCCCATGCCGTCGCCCTGCGGCCGGAGGAGGCGGAGACGCGCTTCCAGCGGGCGGTTCTGCTCCAGGATACGGGACAGGCCGCGGCGGCGCGGACCGGTTTCCGCACGGTGCTGATGCTGGAGCCGGCCCATCCCGGGGCGCTGCTGCGGCTGGCCGCCATGGAACCGGGGCTGGGGCGGGCGGTGGCGGCCGCACGCATCGACGTGGCGCTCGCCCCCGACGACCCTGTCCCGTGGAACGAGCTTGCCAACCGGCTGAAGGGAATGGAACGGCAGCGAGGCGTGCGCAGGGAGGCGCAGAGAGAGGCGCTTGCGCGGTCGGCGGCCGCCTATGGCCGTGGGCTGGTCCTGCTGCCGGGGAACCCCGTGCTGCTGAACAACCGCGCCGACAGCTGGCTGAAGCTGGACAGGCTGGAGCGGGCGGAGGAGGACGCACGGGCCGCGGTCGCCGCGGCCTCCGGCTTCGCCGCCGGCTGGAACACGCTGGGCTCCATCCTGATGGCGCG
The DNA here is from genome assembly GCF_000333595.1 of Azospirillum sp. B506. Classification (GTDB taxonomy): domain Bacteria; phylum Pseudomonadota; class Alphaproteobacteria; order Azospirillales; family Azospirillaceae; genus Azospirillum. Next base: position 28,720 of record NZ_BADK01000530.1, on the reverse strand, counting down.
GGGAAAGGCCGGGGAGGCGGTGGGCGCCTATGAACAGGCGGCCGGCATCGATCCCGCGACCGATGTCCAGCCCCGCTTCAACCGCTCCATCGCCCTGCTGACGCTCGGCCGCCTGGCGGAGGGATGGGACGCCTATGAGCAGGGATGGGACGCCCCGTCCGGCCGCTTCCCGCACGCCCGGTTTCCCCAGCCGCTGTGGGACGGGCGCCCGCTTGGTGACGGCAGTCTGCTGGTCTGGGGGGAGCAGGGGCTGGGCGACGAGGTGATGTTCGCCAGCCTGATCCCGCAGCTGGCCGGGGACGGGGTGCGGGTGGTGCTGGATTGCGACGCGCGGCTGGCCCCGCTGCTCGCCCGCGGCCTGCCCGACACCCGACCGGGCGTCGCCGTGGTCGGGCGCAGCGAGCCGTTGAGCCGCCGCCTGACCGCGCCGGACATCGTCGCGCAGATCCCCGCCGGCAGCCTGCCGCGCCTGATGCGCCGCCGGCTGGAGGATTTCGCCGGCCGCCAGCCCGCCTTCCTGAAGGCCGATCCCGACCGGGTGGCCGAGATGCGGCGGCGTCTTGCGGATGGCCAGGGAGAGGGCCGGGGAGAGGGCTGCCGGCTGATCGGAATTTCCTGGAGCAGCAAGAACGCCGCGGTCGGACATCTGCGCTCCATCCCGCTCGACCGGCTGGCCCAGGCTTTGAGGGGGGCTTTGAGGGGTGGGGCGGAGGACCGGCCGGACGTCAGGCTGGTCAGTCTGCAATATGGCGACGTCGCCGCGGAGGCCGCCGCCGCCGGCGTCACCGATCCGGGGCTGGACGCCTGGAGCGACATCGACGGGCTGGCGGCGCTGATCGCCGCCATGGATCTGGTGGTGTCGATCGACAATTCCACCGTCCATCTCGCCGGCGGGCTGGGGTGCCCGACCTGGGCGCTGCTTCCCCACGCCGCCGACTGGCGCTGGATGCAGGGCCGCCGTGACACGGTCTGGTATCCGTCGGTCCGGCTGTTCCGGCAGGACACGCCGGGCGACTGGGACGGCGTGCTGCGGGAACTGGGCGAGGCGCTGCAAGCAGGCTGACGGGGCAGGCCGGCAGGGCAGGCCGAAGGAGGCTTGCCTTTTGCCCGCATAAGAACATATTGCGAACATTGGCAAGGGAGAGGGAAGTTCCCGCGGTGGATGACGCGCTGCTCGACAAGCTCGAAATTCTGGCGGACGCCGCGAAGTACGATGCCTCCTGCGCATCGTCGGGGGCGAAGCGGCGGACAGGCGGGCCGGACGGCATCGGCTCGACCACCGGGGCCGGCATCTGCCACGCCTATACGCCGGACGGGCGCTGCGTCTCGCTGCTCAAGATCCTGCTGACCAACCATTGCCTGTTCGACTGCGCCTACTGCATCAACCGCCGCTCCTCCAACGTGCGGCGGGCGCGCTTCAGCGTCGAGGAGGTCGTGCGGCTGACCCTGGGCTTCTACAAGCGCAACTGCATCGAGGGGCTGTTCCTGTCCTCCGGCATCATCCGCTCGCCCGATTACACGATGGAGCAGCTGATGCTGGTGGCGCGCACCCTGCGGCGCGACCATGGCTTCGCCGGCTACATCCATCTGAAGACGATCCCGGAGGCCAGCCCCTGGCTGATCGAGCAGGCCGGGCTGTGGGCCGACCGGCTGTCGATCAACCTGGAGCTGGCGTCCGACCGCAGCCTGAAGCAGTTCGCGCCGGAAAAGGACGGCGGCGCGATCAAGGCGGTGATGGGGCAGGTCGGCGAGCGCATCGCGGAGGCCAGGGAGGAGAAGCGCCGCTTTTCCCCCGCCGGGCAGAGCACCCAGATGATCGTCGGCGCCGACGCCTCCACCGACCTGTCGGTGCTGGAGACCAGCGACACGCTCTATCGCCGCTATGGCCTGCGCCGGGTCTATTATTCGGCCTTCAGCCCGATCCCGGAGGCCAGCTCCGCCCTGCCGGCCAAGCCGCCGCCGCTCCAGCGCGAGAACCGGCTGTACCAGGCCGACTGGCTGCTGCGCTATTACGGCTTCACGGTGGAGGAGATCGCCGCCGGGGGCGAGGGCGGCATGCTGGATCTCGGCATCGACCCCAAGCTGGCCTGGGCCCTGAAGAACCGCGAGCGCTTCCCGGTCGACGTCAACCGCGCCGACCGCGAGATGCTGCTGCGCGTGCCGGGGCTGGGGGGGCGGGCGGTCGACAGGATCGTCGAGGCGCGGCGCCACACCAGTCTGCGGCTGGAGGATGTCGCCCGGCTGTCGTCGGGGCTGAAGCGGGCGCGCGCCTTCCTGATCGCCGCCGACCACCATCCGGGCGGGCTGACCGACCGCGCCGACCTGCGGCAAAGGCTGGTGGCGCCGCCCAAGCAGCTCAGCCTGTTCTGAGAGGCTTGGCCATGCGGCGTGTGGAGTTGAAGGACGGCGCCGATCTCGACGGCTTCCGCCGCGCGCTGCGCGGGCTGGTCGCGCTCGGCGTCGAACCGGACGAGGTGGATTGGAACATTGGGGCAGCACCGTCGCTGTTCGGGGATGCGGCGCCCTTGCCGGCAGACGCGCCGCCGGTTCCGCTGCCGCGCCCGGTGGGGGCGCTGATCGAAAGCGTGGTCTGCCACCGCGATCCGGAACGCTACGCCCTGCTGCACCGGCTGGTCCGGCGGGTGGTGCGGGGGGAGCGTGACATGCTCGACCATCATGCCGACCCGCTGGTCCACCGGCTGGCACTGCTGGACAAGGCGGTGCGGCGCGACCTGCACAAGATGCACGCCTTCCTGCGCTTCCATGAGGTCCGGGATCCGGATGGGGGCGAGCGCTATCTCGCCTGGTTCGAGCCGGACCATTTCATCGTCGAGGCCACCGCCCCCTTCTTCGTCGAGCGGTTCGAGAGTCTGGTCTGGACCATCCTGACGCCGGTCGGATCGCTGCAGTGGGACCGGCGGTCGCTGACGATCGGACCGGCGGCTTTGAGGCCGGAGGGGCTCGACCGCGACGACCGCTTCGCCGAGGGCTGGCAGCGCTATTACGAAAGCACCTTCAACCCGGCCCGGGTGAACCCCACCGCGATGCGGGCGGAGATGCCGCGGAAATACTGGGCCAATTTGCCGGAGGCTGCAGCCATTCCGGCGATGATCCGCTCGGCGCCCGCGCGGGTGCAGGCGATGATCGAGGCGGAGGCCGCGGTCCCCCGCCGCCGCACCCCCGACAAGGCCGTCGCCGCCATGGCCCGGCAGGAGCCGGCGACGCTGGCCGAGCTGAACCGCATCATCCGGGCGGCAGAACCAATGATATCAGGCCCGCTGGTGCCGGGGGCGACGCAGGCGGTGCCGGGCGAGGGGCCGGTGGGAGCCGCCATCGCCATCGTCGGCGAGCAGCCCGGCGACCGGGAGGATGTGGAGGGCCGCCCCTTCGTCGGCCCCGCCGGGCAACTGCTTACCCGTGCGCTGGAGGAGGCGGGGATCGCGCGCAGCGCCGCCTACCTGACCAACGCGGTGAAGCATTTCAAGTTCGTCGCCCGCGGCAAGCGCCGCCTGCACCAGTCGCCGACCGCCGGCGAGGTCAAGCATTACCGCTGGTGGCTGATGAAGGAGCTGGCCTTCGTCCGCCCGCGCCTGGTGGTGACGCTGGGCGCCACCGCCGCACTGGCGCTGACCGGGCGCAGCGTGTCCGTGCTGCGGGAGCGCGGGCCGATGGGGTTCGGCGATTGGGAGGGGTTCGTCACCGTCCACCCGTCCCACCTGCTGCGCCTGCCGGCCGGCGAGGGGGCGGAGCGGGCCTATCGCGACTTCGTCAGCGACCTGCGGCGGGCGCGGGGGTTGGTGGAGGGAGCGGGTTGACGGCTTCTATCGGTATGATCAAGTATGATCAAGTATTCCAGGGAGAGCCATCATGGCGGAGATCGAGCGTCTGACCATCACCTTGCCGGCCGCCATGGCGGCGGCTGTGAAGGGCGCCGTTGCCGGCGGCGATTATGCGTCGAACAGCGAGGTCATCCGCGAGGCTCTGCGCGACTGGGCGGTAAAGCGCGCCCTGCAACGCCAGGAATTCGCATCGCTGAAGGCGGACATCGACCGAGGCATGGCCGATCTGGCCGAAGGACGCCTGACAGACTTCAATGCCGACCGGATCGCCGAACGGGGGAAAGCATTATCCGCCCGCTCCCGCTCCGCCTGACCGAGGCGGCGGAAGCCGACCTTGCAGAACTCTGGGCCCATGTGGCGGCGGAGTCCTCCGAAACGGTGGCGACCGGCTTCATCCGGGCCATCGAAGACACGCTTCAGCCTCTGCGCCGCTTCCCTTTATCGGGGGCCTCCCGCGACGAGCTGGATCCAGGGCTGCGGGTGACCTTCCACCGTGCCTACGCGATCTATTATCGTCCGCTGCCGGACGCGGTGGCGATCGTCCGTGTCCTTCATGGCGCGCGTGACGCCGCTGCACTCGCCGTCCGTGGCGAGTTCGAGGAGTAGGGTGAGTGGTCCGTTGCCGCTCCGCCTCACTTCCCCTCAGATCACCGCGCGCCGCCGCAGCTCTCCGATCAGCTGGGCGACCATCGCGTCGGTGCCGTGTTCGGCGCCCTTCAGGGTGATCTCCGGGGCCTCCGGCGGCTCATAGGCGCTGTCGATGCCGGTGAAGTGGGGTAGCTGGCCGGCGCGCGCCTTCCTGTAGAGCCCCTTGGGGTCGCGGGCCTCGCAGACCTCCAGCGGCGTGTCCATGAAGATCTCCAGGAACTCGCCCTCCTCCACCAGGGAGCGCGCCATCCGGCGTTCCTCGCGGAAGGGGGAGATGAAGCTGACCAGCACGATCAGCCCGGCCTCCACCATCAGCTTCGCCACCTCGGCCACCCGGCGGATGTTCTCCACCCGGTCCTCGTCGGTGAAGCCCAGATCCCGGTTCAGCCCGTGGCGGACATTGTCACCGTCGAGGATCATGGTGTGGCGGCCGAGACGGTGCAGCTCCTGCTCCAGCCCATCGGCGACGCTGGACTTGCCGGAGCCGGACAGGCCGGTGAACCACAGCACGCAGGGCTTCTGCAGGCCGCCGGCGCGCGCCGCCTTGTCCAGCTTCGAGGCATGGCGGTGGATGTTGGAGGCCCGGCGCAGGGGGAAGCGGATCATGCCGCAGCCGGCGGTGGCGTTGGTCAGCCGGTCGATCAGGATGAAGCTGCCGGTCTCGCGGCTGTCGGCATAGGCGTCGAACGGGATCGGCCGGTCGAGCGCCAGATTGCAGAAGCCGACGTCGTTGAGGTCCAGATGCTTGGCGGCGGCATGCTCCTGGGTGTTGACGTTGATGGCGTGCTTCAGCTCCGTCACCTGGGCGCCGACCGTCGCCGTGCCGGCGCGCAGCAGGTAGGAGCGGCCGGGCAGCAGCGGCTGCTCGTCCATCCACACGACATGCGCCGCGAACTGGTCGGCGACCTCCGGCCGGCCGGCGGCGGCGACGATCATGTCGCCGCGGCTGGCGTCGACCTCGTCGGCCAGCACCAGGGTGACGGCCTGTCCGGGCAATGCCGCCTCAAGCTCACCGTCCATGGTGACGATCCGCGCCACCCGGCTGGTCCGGCCGCCGGGCAGGATGGCGACATCGTCGCCGGCGCGCAGCGCGCCGCCGGCCACCGTGCCGCAGAAGCCGCGGAAATCCTGGTTCGGCCGGTTCACCCATTGCACCGCCAGGCGGAAGGCGCCGAGCTTCTCCTCCGCCGCGGCGTCCACGCTTTCCAGATGGCCGAGCAGGGTGGGGCCGCCGTACCAGCCCATCTGCTCCGACGGCTTGGTGACGTTGTCGCCGGTCAGCGCCGAGACCGGGATGCAGGTGACCTCGTCGAGGCCGATGCGCCGGGCGAAGGCGCGGTAGTCGGCGGCGATGCGCTCGAAGGTCTCGCGGTCCCAGCCGACGGCGTCCATCTTGTTGACCGCCAGCACGACATGGCGCACGCCCAGAAGCGAGACGATGGTGCTGTGACGCCGGGTCTGGGTCAGCACCCCCTTGCGTGCATCGACCAGCAGCACCGCGGCGTCGGCGGTCGACGCGCCGGTGACCATGTTGCGGGTGTACTGCTCGTGGCCCGGCGTGTCGGCGACGATGAACTTGCGGCGGTCGGTGGTGAAGAAGCGGTAGGCGACGTCGATGGTGATGCCCTGCTCGCGCTCCGCCGCCAGCCCGTCGACCAGCAGGGCGAGGTCGAGCTGGCCGGCGCCGGTGGTGCCGAAGCGGCCCGAATCCGCCTCCAGGCTGGCCAGCTGGTCCTCGAACAGGCATTTGCAGTCGTAGAGCAGCCGGCCGATCAGCGTCGACTTGCCGTCGTCCACCGAGCCGCAGGTGATGAAGCGCAGCAGGTCCTTGCCGTTCTGGCGGGCCAGATACGTCCGTACCTCGTCGGCGGCATCCATGGGGGAGCCATCGACAGGACCGACGGCGGCGGACGCGGCGGCGGGATCGAGATCCGTCAGCATCAGAAGTAGCCTTCCTGCTTCTTCGCTTCCATCGAGGCGGCGGCGTCCTGGTCGATCACGCGGCCCTGCCGTTCCGAACTGGTGGACAGCAGCATCTCGCGGATGATCTCGGGCAGGGTGGCGGCGGTGCTGCGCACGGCCCCGGTCAGCGGATAGCAACCGAGCGTGCGGAAGCGCACCCAGGCCATCTCCGGCACCTCGCCGGGCCTGAGCGGCAGGCGGTCGTCATCGACCATGATCAGCGTGCCGTCGCGCTCCACCACCGGACGGGGCTTGGCGAAATAGAGCGGCACCACCGGGATGTTCTCCTGGTGGATGTACTGCCAGATGTCCAGCTCGGTCCAGTTCGACAGCGGGAAGACGCGGATGCTCTCGCCCTTGTGGATGCGCCCGTTGTAGAGGCTCCACAGCTCCGGCCGCTGGTTCTTCGGCTCCCAGCGGTGGGTGGATGTCCGGAAGGAGAAGATGCGCTCCTTGGCGCGGCTCTTCTCCTCGTCGCGGCGCGCCCCGCCGAAGGCGGCGTCGAAGCCGTGGGCGTCGAGCGCCTGTTTGAGCGCCTGCGTCTTCATCACGTCGGTGTGGACGGCCGAGCCGTGGGTGAAGGGACCGATCCCCTGGCGCACGCCGTCCCGGTTGATGTGGACCGTCAGGTCGATGCCCAGCTCCCGCGCCATGCGGTCGCGGAAGTCGATCATCTCCCGGAACTTCCAGGTCGTGTCGACATGCAGCAGCGGAAAGGGCGGCTTCGACGGGTAGAAGGCCTTCATCGCCAGATGCAGCAGGACCGAGCTGTCCTTGCCCACGGAATAGAGCATGACCGGCTTGTGGAACTGTGCCGCCACCTCGCGCATGATGTGGATGCTCTCCGCCTCCAGCCTTTGCAGGTGGGTGAGGCGGGCCGGTGCGGTCAGGATGGCGGGCAAATCGTCCCCGGAAAGGGTGGCGGGCCGGTCCTTGGCCCCGGTGGCCGCGGGACGGGTGTCGAGCAGTGGATCAAGCAGCATAGCCGGCCTTCTTCTGCATGTCTCCGGCCACGGCGTCGAACACGCTCCGACGCTTGTGCGACCATTGGATCGGGCGCTTCGACGGATCGAAGCCTTCGGGTTTCCTGACAGGGGTCCAGCTGACCGCGCCGTTGCTGCGCGAGGCGCGGGACGATCCCAGAATGGGAAGGTCGCTGATCCGCGCGAACGGATAGCGTCCCTCGTCCAGCTCCAGAAAGCGCATCAGGCCGCGGACGGTGCCGTCCGGGGCCGCCACGGCGTCCTCGAAACGGACCAGACGGCAGGCGTCGGCGCCCATCCGGCTCTGCGCCTCCAGCGCCGCCTCGGTGCCGAAGCTCCATTCGCGGCAGACGTCGGCAAAGGTCCGGCCGAGGAAGCGCAGCGGCCAGGTGTCGATGGTCGACTGCACCGCCCGGCGGCCGTCGCGCAGCACGATCAGGCAGCGCTCCGTTGGGAACAGGTAGGGGAAATAGCGCATCATCCGGGTGTGGGGCGACTTGATCACCACCGTCTTGTCGGCCGGAAATTCGGCTTCGATCCGGTGCAGGAATCCACCGATCATATAACAGAAGGTTTCCAGATCGCTAAACGACTCCCGGTTTCGTTGATAAAGACGCAAAAGCCGCCCCTCATAGATGCGGGCATCCTCCAGCGTGTTCAGGACTGGAAGCTCACGGATGCCGTAGGGGTTGACCACCACGTCGGGATGCAGCTCCAGCAGGCTCTGCAGATAGTTGGTGCCGCTGCGCGGCATCACCCCGTGCAGAAAGACGATGCGCGGGACGGACCGGCAGGCAGGGGCGGCAGCGACGGCCTCCGCAGCCATCCCGCGGACCGATCGGGCGACCGACCGCAGGTGATGGGCGTTCTCCTCGCTGAACAGAGGGTCGAAGAAGGCCGATCTTTCGGTGCTTGGAAGTCGAAGAAGCCGTTTTCCGATAAAGCCGATCTCTTTCTGAAGACGATGAACAGCACCATCGCCGAAGTGATGTCGCAGCGATGTGGCATAATGATCGGCTGCCAGGGTCTTTCCATTCCAAAACACACCAGCCTCCTTCTGCGTCACCGTCTCGCCTGGCAACCCGGTTCCCCCATGGTCTCCGCAATCGGTGCGATTTTTCTGCAAATCGGGCATCGCCGTCTCTCCAGGCCAGTTATGGTCCTGTCGAACGGGCTTTTTTATGCCTAATCCGGATCTAACCCCATGGCCTTACAAATATACAGATGAAATACTCGATGGTTAATCACGCCATCCCCAGAAATTTCATGGAGATCATGAAAATATTCTTGAGATATAGAAGCAAAATTCGATAGGAATCCGGATTTTCGTGATACGTATAGGCCAAGATTCTCCAGCATTATCTGTAGAATTAGCTCATAAAGCGAGCATTTCTAAAATATTTACTTTATCATTTTTCAATATGGTGACGAAAATCCCTGACCCGCTTCCCCGACACTCCGATCTTTCGGGTAAAGGAGGAAGGCTGAAGCGTCGTTCCCCACCCGCTCTTTTTCGGGGTGCTGTGTCTCTTCGGCGCCCACCCGCCGCCCCTCCGGCCTGTCCGATGCTTTCGCTTGAACGCCGCCGGGGTGGGGGTTATGGTCGGCCGGCCGCAGACGGGGAATACTCCAAATTGTTTAACTCTCAGCCGGGAAACCCTACGGTAGCGGGTTTCGGCGCCGGTCCCTTTGCCCTTTTCCAGACCGCCTGGCATCACAGGTCGCTGATCCTGCGGCTGGCCCGTCGCGAGATCGACGCCCGTTACCGCGGGTCCGTGCTGGGCATCGTCTGGGCGGTGCTGAACCCGATCCTGATGCTGGCGGTCTACACCTTCGTCTTCTCGGTGGTGTTCCAGGCGCGCTGGGGAGCGACCGGGGAAAGCAACACCCAGTTCGCCCTGCTGCTGTTCTCCGGCCTGATCCTGTTCAACGTGCTGGGCGAATGCCTGAACCGGGCGCCCGGACTCCTGCTGGAGAACATCAGCTACATCAAGAAGGTGGTCTTCCCGCTGGAGATCCTGCCGCTGGTGTCGCTGGCCGTCGCCCTGTTCAACGCCGGGATCGGCTTCGTCATCCTGGTGGTCTTCCATCTGCTGGTGGCCGGTCTGCCGCCGGCGACGGCGCTGCTGCTGCCGCTGATCCTGGCGCCCTTGTGCCTGACCACGCTGGGGCTCAGCTGGTTCTTTGCCGCCTCCGGCGTCTTCCTGCGCGACCTGCGGCAGGTGGTGGGGGTGGCCGTCACCGTGCTGATGTTCCTCAGCCCGATCTTCTATCCGATGACCGCGATCCCCGAGCGTTTCCGCGCCATCCTGCACCTGAACCCGATGACCGCGATCCTGGAGCAGTCGAAGGATCTGCTGTTCTGGGGCCGCATCCCGTCACCGGTGGAGTGGGGTCTGGCGACGCTGGGCGCCTGGGCGGTGGCGTGGCTCGGCTATCTCTGGTTCATGAAGACCCGCCGGGGGTTCGCCGATGTCGTCTGAACCCATCTCGTCTGAGACTCCTGTCGTCATCCGCGCCGAGGGGCTGGGCAAGGCCTACGCCATCTTCAAGCGGCCGCAGGACCGGCTGAAGCAGATGCTGGTGCGCGGCCGGCGCAAATATTACGACGAGTACTGGGCGCTGCGCGGCGTCGACCTGGAGGTTCGCCGCGGCGAGACGGTCGGTCTGATCGGCCGCAACGGCTCGGGCAAATCGACCTTCCTGCAACTGCTCTGCGGCACGCTGACGCCGACCTCCGGCCGCATCGCGGTGGACGGCCGCATCGCGGCGCTGCTGGAGCTGGGCGCCGGCTTCAACCCCGAATTCACCGGCCGCGAGAACGTCTATCTCGCCGCCTCGGTCCTTGGCCTGTCGAACGCGCAGATCGCCGAGCGCTATGACTCCATCGCCGAGTTCGCGGGCATCGGCGACTTCATCGAACAGCCGGTGAAGCTCTATTCCAGCGGCATGTACGCCCGCCTCGCCTTCGCGGTGGCGGCGCATGTCGACGCCGACATCATGATCGTCGACGAGATCCTGGCGGTCGGCGACGCCTCCTTCACCCAGAAATGCATGCGCTTCATCCACCGCTTCAAGGAGCGCGGCACCCTGTTCTTCGTGTCGCACGACACCGGACAGGTGGTGAACCTCTGCGACCGGGTGGTGTGGCTGGACAACGGGTCGGTGCGGGCCATCGGCCCGGCCAAAGAGGTCTGCCACGACTATCTGGCGGCGCTGTACAGCGACCAGGACACCTCGCGCGGCTTCCGCATCGGCGGCGCCCGGCAGGCGCTGCCCCAGGCCAGGCGCGAGGAGCCGGTGGAGGACGCCCGCGCCGAGCTGCTGAAAGGCTCGCAGCACCGCAACGCCATCGAGCTGTTCGACTTCAACGACAGCGGCCCCTGGTTCGGCAACCGCGGCGCCACCATCACCAACGTCTCGATCCTCGATGCCGGGGAACAGCCGCTCAGCGTGCTGGAGGGCGGCGAGGTCATCGTGCTGAAGGTGGACTGCCGGGCCGACCAGCAGGTCTACCGCCCGATCGTCGGCTTCTACGTGAAGGACAAGCTGGGCCAGAACCTGTTCGGCGACAACACCTTCCTCAGCTATCAGCTCGACCCCGTCACCATCCCGGCCGGTCAGGACTTCGCCGCCCGCTTCCGCTTCCAGATGCCCTATCTGCCCAGCGGCGACTTCTCCATCACCGTGGCCCTCGCCGAGGGCACGCAGGAGGACCACGTCCAGCACCATTGGGTCGAGGACGCGCTGTTCTTCAAGGTCCATGCCAGCCATGTCGTGCGCGGGCTGGTCGGCATGCCGATGCTGGCGATCACGCTGGAGGCGGAGGGGGCGTCAGCCCCCCAAGCGGCTCCCCGGACTGCCCCCGCGACAAAATAGCGACTGGTCGCGGACACCCCGGACTGAGGCAGGAAAACCGCAGTTCCGGGCATTGTCGGGCGCCGCAAAGCGGGTTCCGGACAGCGGCTTGCATTCCGGCGGGGTGTCAGCGTATGTGTGTCGGCGGCTGTGACGGGGCCATCCGCCGGGCCTGAAACGGTGTCCCGATGGACCGCGCCCCGCCGCAAAGCCAGGCAGAAGAAGAGGCACAGGTGGATTCGCTTTTGAAGGATCAGGGATCGGACACTCTCCGTCGTATCTGCCGGCCGATCACGCTCCTGACCCCGGATCTCGTCACGGCGCCGGCCTCCTGGCTCGGCCATGTGCCCTTCGCCTTCTGGATCGTCGAGGCACTGCGCCCGGACAGCCTGGTCGAGCTGGGGACGCACACCGGCAACTCCTATGCCGCCTTCTGCCAGGCGGTCCGCCATGTCGGGCTGCCGACCTCCTGCTATGCCGTCGACACCTGGGCCGGCGACCCGCAGGCCGGCTTCTACGGCGACGACATCTACAACAAACTCGCCGCCTATCATGACCCGCGCTATGCCGGCTTCTCGCGCCTGCTGCGCATGACCTTCGACGACGCGCTGCTCCATTTCGCCGACGGCAGCGTCGACCTGCTGCACATCGACGGGCTGCACACCTACGAGGCGGTGCGCCATGACTTCGAGACGTGGCTGCCGAAGATGAGCCGCCGCGGCGTGGTGCTGTTCCACGACATCAACGTGCGCAAGGACGATTTCGGCGTCTGGCGCCTGTGGGACGAGATCACCCGCGACCGTCCGTCCTTCACCTTCCTGCATTCCAACGGCCTCGGCGTGCTGGGCGTCGGCGAGGATCTGCCCGACGCAGTGCGCGAACTGTTCGCCGTGCAGAAGGCCGGCGGCGAGGGGCTGCGGGCCGTCCGCAGCTGGTTCGACCGGCTGGGCGACGCCGCCATCGAGACCGAGACCATCCAGCGCCTGGAGGAGCAGGAGAAGCACCTGCGCACCGAGGTGGCGATGGTCCGCAAGGTGCTGGACGACCAGATCGCCCACAGCGACGACCTGAAGGGCATGATCGCGACGCGCGACCGCGACATCGCCGTGATCCAGGGCTGGCTCGGCGACCATCAGGCCGAGATCCGCCGCCAGGGCGATGCGCTCGCCGAAATGGCGCAGGAGCTGGCCGACCGCGAGCGCAACCTCGCCGCCCATGCCCGCGAGCTGGTCGCGCGCGAACAGGCCATCGCCCATCTGCATGGCGTGGTGGCCAGCCGCGACCAGCACATCCACAGCCTGGTCAACTCCACCTCCTGGAAGCTGTCGGCGCCGGTGCGCAAGCTGGGCCGGCTGGCCCAGAAGGCCGGCCGCTTCTACCGCCGCCGCCTGCACGCCATCACGCTGGAGCCGCTGCACGACGTGGTGCCCAGCCCGCAGGGCGGCTACGAGGCGACCGGCAGCGACCCCGCCTTCCTGCTGCGCTCCGACCGCGGCCGGCTGCCCGGCCACTGGTGCGTGATCTCCTACCGGGTGGTGCGCGCCTCGGCCCCGCTGGTGCCGGTGATCTATGTCGATGATGGCAACGGCTTCGACGAGCGGACGATGATCCGTCTGCCGGTCGATACGGTGGGCGAGTTCCGCCAGCTGGCCCTGCTGCCGCAGACGGTCAAGGCGCTGCGTTTCGACCCCGCCACCCGGCCGGTGTCCTTCGAGATCGCCGACTTCACCATCCGCGAGATCGGCAAGACCAACATCCTGCTCGACTATGTCCGGCAGAACCCGCCGTCGCGCGTGCTCGACTATCTGCGCCGCCACGGCTGGCAGGCGACCAAGCATCGCGTCCTGCAGGAACTGCAGCCGAACCGCTGGTCGGCCGACTACAAGTCGTGGGTGCGGATGTACGACACCCTGACGCCGGAGGACGCGGCGGCGATCAAGGCCGACATCGCCCGGCTGCCGGCGCGCCCCCGCTTCTCCGTGGTCATGCCGGTCTACAACACGCCGGAGCCCTACCTGCGCGAGGCGCTGGACTCCGTGCTGGCCCAGTTCTATCCGGACTGGGAACTGTGCATCGCCGACGACGCCTCCACCGCGCCGCATGTGCAGACGGTGCTGGCCGAGTACAAGGCGCGCGACAACCGGATCAAGGTGATCCGGCGCGAGGCCAACGGCCACATCTCCGCCGCCAGCAACAGCGCGCTCGATCTGGCGACCGGCGATTTCGTGGCGCTGATGGACCATGACGACCGGCTGCCGCCGCACGCCCTCTACACCGTCGCGGCCGAGCTGGCGCAGCATCCCGACACCGACATCCTCTATTCCGACGAGGACAAGATCGATGCCGACGGCGAGCGCTACGACCCGCATTTCAAGTCGGACTTCAATCTGGACCTGCTGCACGGCCAGAACATGGTCAACCACCTGGGCGTCTTCCGCCGTTCGCTGATCGAGCAGGCCGGGCGCTTCCGCCTGGGCTTCGAGGGCAGCCAGGACTACGACCTGACCCTGCGCGCGGTCGAGCAGACGGAACCGGCGCGCATCCGCCACATCCCGGCGATCCTCTATCACTGGCGCGTCTTCCCGGACTCCGCGGCCTTCTCCACCGTCGATCTGCCGCGCGCCACCGCCGCCGCCCACAAGGCGCTGACCGAGCATTTCCAGCGCCGCGGCGTCGCCGCCACGGTGGAGACCTCGCCGGCCACCAATCGCTTCACCCGCATCCGCTACGCCCTGCCGGCCAAGCTGCCGCGGGTGTCGCTGATCGTGCCGACGCGCGACAAGGCCGATCTGCTGAAGGGCTGCATCGACGGGCTGCTGCACCGCACCGACTATCCGGATCTGGAAATCCTGATCGTCGACAACAACAGCGAGGAGGCGGCGACCTTCGCCTATTTCGACACGCTGAAGGACGAGCCGCGGGTGCGGGTGCTGACCTACAAGGCGCCCTTCAACTACTCCTCGATCAACAACTTCGCCGCCGCCGAGGCGACCGGCGAGCTGCTGGGCCTGATCAACAACGACATCGAGGTGATGGAGCCGGGCTGGCTGGCCGAAATGGTCTCCCACGCCCTGCGGCCGGAGGTCGGCGCGGTCGGCGCCAAGCTCTATTACGCCGACGGCACCATCCAGCATGCCGGCGTCGTCACCGGCATCTGCGGTGTCGCCGGCCATGTCCACAAGGGTCTGACCCGCGACGCCTACGGCTATTTCAGCCGGGCCCAGCTGACGCAGGACCTGTCCTGCGTCACCGCCGCCTGCCTGATCCTGCGCAAGGAGATCTTCGACGAGGTCGGCGGGCTGAACGCCGAGAATCTCGCCGTCGCCTTCAACGACGTCGATTTCTGCCTGCGCATCCGCGAGGCGGGCTATCTCGTCGTCTGGACGCCGTTCGCCGAGCTGTACCACCTGGAATCGGCGTCGCGCGGGCCGGACACCGCGCCCGACAAGGTCAAGCGCTTCATGGGCGAGGTGGCCTACATGCAGGAGCGCTGGGGCGACAGCCTGCTGGCCGACCCCTATTACAACCCGAACCTGACGCTGGACGCCGAGAATTTCGGGCTGGCCTTCCCGCCGCGCACGGTCAAGCCCTGGCTGCGCAAGTCCTGCCCCGAGCTGCGCAAAGAGCGCCTGAAGGAAAGCATCTGAGCCATGGACGTCGTCTCCCTCGACATTCCCGACGTTAAGATCATCCGCCCGAAGAAGTTCGGCGACCATCGCGGCTTCTTCTCGGAGACCTACACCAAGAAGACGTTCGAGGCGGCCGGGCTGCATTACGACTTCGTCCAGGACAACCAGTCGCTGTCGGCCGAGGTCGGCACCATCCGCGGCCTGCATTTCCAGCTGCCGCCCTTTGCCCAGGACAAGCTGGTCCGGGTGGTGCGCGGCGCCATCCTGGACGTGGCGGTCGACATCCGGAAGGACTCCCCCACCTTCGGCCGGCATGTCAGCGCGGTGATCAGTGCGGCGGAATGGAACCAGATCCTGGTGCCGATCGGCTTCGCCCATGGGTTCTGCACGCTGGAGCCGGACACCGAGGTCATCTACAAGGTGACCAACTATTATTCGCCCGAGCATGACCGCGGTCTGCTGTGGAACGACCCGGAACTCGGCATCGACTGGCCGGTGTCGGCGGACAAGGCCCGGCTGTCGGACAAGGACCACAAGCATCCGACCCTGGCCCGGCTGACCGACCTGTTCTGACGGCGGCTCCGGGGCTTGGTTACTCAAGGCTTTTGCACAATGGGGCCGCGGGCGGCCCCGCTTCTCGGCGGTAAGGTGGTTTGATGACGCGCATTCTCGTCACCGGCGGCGCCGGTTTCATCGGCTCGGCGGTGGTCCGCCAGCTTCTCGCCGAAACCGACGCCTTCGTCGTCAATGTCGACAAGCTGACCTACGCGGCCAACCTGTCCTCCCTGCCGGGGGCCGAGGGGAATCCGCGCTACGCCTTCGAGAAGGTCGACATCTGCGACGCCGCCGAGCTGCGCCGGGTCTTCGACACCCACCAGCCCGACGCGGTGATGCATCTGGCCGCCGAATCCCATGTCGACCGCTCGATCGACGGGCCGGGCGAGTTCATCCAGACCAACGTGGTCGGCACCTTCCGCCTGCTGGAAGCGGCGCGCGGCTATTGGTCGGCGCTGCCGGCGGAGCGCAAGGAGCGCTTCCGCTTCCACCACATCTCGACCGACGAGGTGTTCGGCACGCTGGGCGACGACGGCTTCTTCACCGAGACCACCGCCTACAGCCCGAACTCGCCCTATTCGGCCAGCAAGGCGTCGAGCGACCATCTGGTCCGCGCCTGGCACGAGACCTACGGGCTGCCGGTGGTGCTGACCAACTGCTCCAACAATTACGGCCCCTACCATTTCCCGGAGAAGCTGATCCCGCTGATGATCCTGAAGGGTCTGGCGGGCGAGAAGCTGCCGGTCTACGGCAAGGGCGACAACATCCGCGACTGGCTCTATGTCGAGGACCATGCCCGCGCCCTGCGGCTGGTTCTGGAGAAGGGCAAGGTCGGCGAGAGCTACAACATCGGCGGCCACAACGAGCGCACCAACCTGGAGGTCGTCCGCGCCATCTGCGCGCATCTCGACGAGATGGACCCGGCCGGCGCCCCGCACGACCGCCTGATCAGCTTCGTCACCGACCGCCCCGGCCACGACAAGCGCTATGCCATCGACGCCGGCAAGATCGAGCGCGAGCTGGGCTGGACGCCGCAGGAGACCTTCGAGAGCGGCCTGCGCAAGACGGTCGCCTGGTATCTGGAGAACCGCGACTGGTGGCAGGCCATCCTCAACGGCTCCTACCGGGGCGAGCGGCTCGGCCTGACGGACGAAGGAGCAGCGTCGTGAAGGTTCTCGTCCTTGGCAGCAACGGCCAGCTCGGCTTCGAGCTGATGCGCGCCAACTGGGCGCCGGGCACCGATGTGGTGGGCCTGCCCTATCCCGACTTCGACGTGACCCGGCCGGGCGACGTGGACAAGGCGGTCGCCACCCACGCGCCGGACCTGCTGGTCAATGCCACCGCCCACACCGCCGTCGACAAGGCCGAGAGCGAGGTCGACCTGTCCTTCGCCATCAACCGCGACGGGCCGGGCGCCATGGCGGCGGCCTGTGCGGCGCGCGGCATCCCCGTCATCCATGTGTCGACCGACTATGTGTTCGACGGGACGAAGGACGGGATTTACACCGAGGACGACCCGATCAACCCGCTGGGCGTCTATGGCGCCAGCAAGGCGGCGGGCGAGGAGGCGGTGCGCGCGGCCACCCCGCATCACGTCATCCTGCGCACCTCCTGGGTCTACAGCGCCTACGGCAACAACTTCATCAAGACGATGCTGCGCTTCGGCAAGGAGCGCGAGGAGATGCGGGTGGTCGCCGACCAGCACGGCTCCCCCACCGCCGCCGCCGACCTCGCCGCCGCCATCGTCCACATCGCCGGGACGATCGAGAAGACGGGCAGCGCCGCCTGGGGCACCTACCACCTGACCGGCAGCGGCTATACCACCTGGCACGAGTTCGCCGAGCACATCTTCCGGCGGCTGGAAGAGCGCACCGGCAAGCGGCCGCGCCTGACCGCCATCGGCACGGCCGACTACCCGACCCCGGCGCGCCGCCCGGCCAATTCGCGGCTGGACTGCTCCCGCGCCAGGGAGCGTCTCGGCGTCGCCTGCCCGCCGTGGCGGGAAAGCGTCGACCGCGTGATCGACGAGCTGTTCACCAACCCGCCGCAGGCGTGAGGACGAAGACCATGAAGGGCATCATCCTGGCCGGCGGGTCCGGCACCCGGCTCTACCCGGTGACGCGGGCGATCAGCAAGCAGCTGCTGCCGATCTACGACAAGCCGATGATCTATTTCCCGCTCAGCACCCTGATGCTGGCGGGGATCCGCGACATCCTGATCATCACCACGCCGCACGACCAGCCGCTGTTCCAGACGGTGCTGGGCGACGGCTCGCAATGGGGCCTGAACCTGAGCTGGGCCATCCAGCCCTCGCCCGACGGGCTGGCCCAGGCCTTCATCATCGGCCGCGCCTTCGTCGGCAACGACCCTTGCGCGCTGGTCCTCGGCGACAACATCTTCTACGGCCACGGCCTGACCAACATCCTGCGCGCCGCCGGCGAGAAGACCGAGGGCGCCAGCGTCTTCGCCTATGCCGTGCGCGATCCCGAGCGCTACGGCGTGGTGGAGTTCGACGCGCAAGGCCGGGCGCTGAGCATCGAGGAGAAGCCGGTCGCTCCGCGCTCCAAATGGGCGGTGACGGGGCTCTATTTCTACGACAACGACGTGCTGGACATCGCCGCGGCGGTGAAGCCGTCGGCGCGCGGCGAGCTGGAGATCACCTCGGTCAACGCCGCCTATCTGGATCAGGGCCGGCTGTCGGTCGAGCAGATGGGCCGCGGCTATGGCTGGTTCGACACCGGCACCCACGACAGCCTGCTGGAGGCGGCCGAGTTCGTCCGCACCATCCAGCACCGCCAGGGCCTGCAGATCGCCTGCCCGGAGGAGATCGCCTACACCTCCGGCTGGATCGATGCCGAGCAGGTGCGCCGTCTGGCCGAGCCTCTGAAGAAGAACGACTACGGACGCTACCTGCTTGGGTTGCTAGGCTAAAGACGAAGGGCTAAAGACAAAGGATCGGGCGGCTTCGCTGCCGCGTTGCTCCTTCGCGGTCGCCCGGCGGTCCGAAGACCGAAGACCGACGGGCGCCACCGACGCCAACAGCCAAGACAGGAAAGCAGCCTTGCCGGCCCTCACCAACCGAAAGCGTGTCCTCGTCACCGGCGGTGCCGGCTTCCTGGGCTCCCACCTGTGCGAGCGGCTGCTGGCGGCCGGGAACGACGTGCTGTGCGTCGACAACTTCTTCACCGGCAGCCGCGACAACGTCCTGCACCTGCTGGACAACCCGCATTTCGAGCTGATGCGCCACGACGTGACGTTTCCGCTCTATGTCGAGGTCGACGAGATCTACAACCTCGCCTGCCCGGCCTCGCCGATCCATTACCAGCACGACCCCGTCCAGACCACCAAGACCAGCGTCCATGGCGCCATCAACATGCTGGGTCTGGCCAAGCGGGTGGGGGCGCGGATCATGCAGGCCTCGACCTCGGAGGTCTACGGCGACCCGGCGGTGCATCCCCAGCCCGAGGAGTATTGGGGCAACGTGAACACCACCGGCCCGCGCGCCTGCTATGACGAGGGCAAGCGCTGCGCCGAGACGCTGTTCTTCGACTATCACCGCCAGCACAAGCTGGACATCAAGGTCATCCGCATCTTCAACACCTACGGCCCGCGCATGCACCCCAACGACGGGCGGGTGGTGTCGAACTTCATCATCCAGGCGCTGAAGGGCGAGCCGATCACCATCTACGGCGACGGGCAGCAGACGCGGTCCTTCTGCTATGTCGACGACCTGATCGAAGGCTTCCTGCGCTTCATGGACACGCCCGCCGGCGTCACCGGCCCGATCAACCTGGGCAATCCCGGCGAGTTCACCATGCTGGAGCTGGCGGAGAAGGTCATCCGCCTGACCCGCTCGGCCTCGACGATCGCGCACAAGCCGCTGCCGCAGGACGACCCCAAGCAGCGCCGGCCCGACATCGCCAAGGCCCGCGCCCTGATGGAGTGGGAACCGGCCGTGCCGCTGGACGAGGGGCTGGAGCGCACCATCGCCTATTTCCGCGGGCGCTTCTTCAGCTGAGGGAGAAAGCCGCTCCCCCTTGTGGGAGAGCGGCTTTTTTCCGCTCTACCGGACCAGCCGTTCCTCCCAGGAAAGCGCCGAGGCGACGATGGTCTCCAGATCGGCATGGCGCGGGGTCCAGTCGAGCGTCCGGCCGATGCGCTCCACCCCCGCCACCAGGGCCGGGGGATCGCCGGCGCGGCGCGGCCCGATGCGCATCGGCAGCGGCTTGCCGGTCACCCGCTCCACCATCGCCAGCACCTCGCGCACCGAATAGCCGCGGCCGTAGCCGCAGTTCAGCACCTCGGACGCGCCGCCGGCCTCCAGATGGCGCAGCGCCGCGACATGGGCGTCGGCGAGGTCGCTGACATGGATGTAGTCGCGCACGCAGGTGCCGTCCGCCGTGTCGTAGTCGTCGCCGAAGATCTGCAGCTCCGCCCGCTGGCCGGTGACGGTCTGGGCGGCGATCTTGATCAGGTGGGTGGCGACCTTCGACACCTGCCCGGAGCGGCCCTGCGGGTCGGCACCAGCGACGTTGAAATAGCGCAGCGCGACATAGCGCAGGTCATGCGCCGCCGCGCTGTCGCGCAGCATCCACTCCGTCATCAGCTTGGACGAGCCGTAGGGGTTGATCGGCCTGGTCGGCGTCCGCTCGTCGATCGGCAGCCGCTCCGGCATGCCATAGACGGCGGCGGTGGAGGAGAAGATGAAGCGGCCGATGCCGGCCTCGACGCAGGCCTCGATCAGGGCGTGGCTCTTCACCGTGTTGTTGCGGTAATAGGCGAGCGGCCGCTCCACCGACTCCGGCACGACGATGCTGCCGGCGAAATGCATCACGGTGCCGATGCCGTGGCGGGCGAAGGTCCCGGCCAGCAGCACCTTGTCGCCGACATCGCCCTCGACCAGCGGCACACCGTCGGGCAGGGCCGAGCGCCGGCCGGTGGACAGATCGTCCAGCACCACGACGGCGCGTCCCTGGTCGCGCAGGGCCAGCACCACATGGGAACCGATATAGCCGGCACCGCCGGTCACCAGCACGGTCGCGTTGTCGCTCGTGGTCATGTCCGCTCTTTGTCTTTGACTGGGGGCGATCGGGGCAGAGTCGGAAGATAGTCGCCCGCCCATGCTGCACTGCGGGTTTTTCCGCCGAGCGGACGACATCATTCGAGCAGCCTCCAATGCCTCGCCCTGTCTCCGATGGGCGGATGGAGGGAGCGCGGTCCCGGAACAGCGGATTAGTCGAGGTAGTAGCGCAGGATGACCGTGCGCTGGACCACCAGGAGGCTGACGATGGGGAAGAGCCACACCGTCCAGGTCAGGCCGCGCTCCAGCACGCCCGCCCAACCGGACGCCGGCTGCTGCCGCCCACCGGCGAAGGCGAGCGGCAGCAGCGCCGCCAGCGGCAGGAAATAGCGCCCCTGCACCCCATCGACCCACAGCTGGCCGACCGGCGTCCACACCAGGTAGAGCGCCCCGAACAGCAGCGCCCCGGTCGCCAGCACGACAGACGCGGTCACCGCCGAGGCTCTCGCCGGCGCACCCGAATACCAGTCCGCCAGCCGGCGGCCGAACAGCAGCGGCAGGAAGGACAGCAGCAGGATCAGGTAGGCGGCGCTGTAATAGGGCTTGGGAAGCCGGGTATCGACCCAGCCGAGGATGCCGACGAACTGCTGGTAATATTCGTTGCCCCAGACCTGGAAGGTCTTCACGGCGATGGTGAGGACGGCCAGCGGGTTGTCGAGCAGGAAGCGGAGCTGTCCCATGGCGTCGGTCGGGGCGTCCTGGCGGATCAGCGGCGTCTGCACGGCGAGCGCCATCCACACCGCCCAGCCGACGGCGGCGGCCAGCGAGGCGGCGACGGCGAGGCGCTTCACCGCCGCCCGCTCGGCCGGGACCGCCAGGGGCATCAGGCAGAGCAGGGCGTAGGGCTGCTTGGTCATCCCCACCAGGGCGAAGCAGACGGCACTGGCCCAGACCTCGGCGCTGCGCAGCGGCCGGCCTTCGGACAGCGCCCGGGCCAGGAAGGCGATGCCGAGTGCGGTGACGGTGATGACCAGACCGTCCTGGCTCATCGAGGCATAGAGCGAGACCGACATCGGCAGCAGCAGCACGGCGAACAGCGGCAGATGTGCCCGTCCGGCCAGCAGCAGGGCGAAGAAGCCGACGACGATGCAGGTCAGCGCGTTGGCCGCCCGCGCCAGATACAGCGTCTGCACCACCGGCAGGTCGATGGCCTTGCCGACCGCGATGGCGGCGGCCTGCGGCAGGTAGAAGAAGGGCGGATAGGGCGCGGTGTTCTCCGCCGCGACGTTGAAGACCCGGCCGTCCCAGCGGGCGGTGAAGGACTTGACGAAATCCTCCAGGTTGGCCTTCTCGTCGGGCTTGAAGGGAACATGATGGAAGGGGAAATAGGCCTCGATGATCGCGAGATCGGACGGGCCGCCCGCCGCGATCCGCCCGTCGGTCTGGACCCTGGCGGCCACCCAGTAGCCATGGGTGATCATGTTGGCCCGGTAGATGTGGGCGGGCTCATCGGCGGTCTGGAAGGGCGGAAGGCTCCAGACCAGAAAGAATGCCGAGAGGATTGCCAGGACGGCAAAAAGGAAAGGACCTATCCGCTGCATCACCAGACCTGTCGCTGAAGGGGCTGGTGGGTGGGTACCCCATCCGCCGGACCGGCGCCACTTGGAAACTTTGACGCAGCAGGACAGGGCTCGGAACGGGCCTGGCCCCCTTACGGTTCGCGGATGCTTTCGTCGAGCGCGCGGATGACCGGGTAGAGGAAGTAGGACAGCACCGAGCGGGTGCCGACGCGGATCTCGGCCGAGGCGACCATGCCGGGACTGAGGGCCGTGCCGGCGGGCACCGCCTCCAGCCGGGTGTCGGTCAGGCGGATACGGGTGCGGAAGACGGCACCGGGACCCGCGCGCGGGGCATCGGGGTTGGCGGCGCCCTGGGCGCCCTGGGAGGGATCGTGGGTGAAGGCGTCGGCGCTGATGGTGCGGATTTCGCCGGGCAAAGTTCCGTGGCGCTGGAAGGGGAAGGCGTCCAGCTTCACCCGCACGACATCGCCGACACGGACCAGGCCGATGTCGCGGGACGGGATCTCCGCCTCCACCTCCAGCGGCACGTCGGCCGGGACCAGGGTGACCAGCGGTTCGGCCTCCCGGATGACCGAGCCGACGGAGCGCTTGGCCACCTCCAGCACCACCGCGTCGACGGGGCGGTCAGGGTGACCAGCGAGCGGCGGCGCTCGGCCTTGGCGATCTGCTCGACCAGGGTGGCCCGCTGGCGGGTCTGCTCGACGAGATCCTCCGCCGTCTTGCGCCGCCATTCGTCGATAAAGGCGGCGCGGTCGGCCTGGACGCCGCGCAGCTCGTGCGCGCTCTCCCGCTCGCGGTCCTGGAGGGCCACGAGATCGTCGCGCAGGCGCAGCCGCTCGACCCGCGCCTCCAGCCAGGTCAGGCGGGAGCCGGTCTGGCGTTCCTGAAGCTGGCGGCGGATGTCCTCCACCTCGCCCACCACGGCGAGCCGTTCGGCAAGCCCGGCCTGGGCGCGGCGGCTGGCGGCGATGGCGCTGTCCAGTTGCCCGGCCTT
The DNA here is from genome assembly GCF_000333595.1 of Azospirillum sp. B506. Taxonomy (GTDB): domain Bacteria; phylum Pseudomonadota; class Alphaproteobacteria; order Azospirillales; family Azospirillaceae; genus Azospirillum. The sequence continues at coordinate 5,652 of NZ_BADK01000530.1, read as the reverse complement.
CTCGTCGAGCGAGGCGAGGCGGGAGCGGTATTCGGCGCGGCGGCGCTCCAGGATGGCGGCCTGCACCGCCGCATCGGGGGTGCCGGCGGCGGGGGTGAAGTCGCCGCCGTCCAGCTCGGCGCGCAGCCGGCCGATCTGCGCCTCGACGCTGGCGAGCTTGGCGCTCAGGTCGGCCAGATCCGCCGCGGCGAAGGTGGGGTCGAGCGTCGCCAGACGGTCGCCGGCCCGCACCCGGTCGCCGACCTGCACGTCGACGCCGCGCACCACCGCGGTCTCCAGCGGCTGGGCCACCACCAGCGGGGCGGTGGTCACCAGCCGGCCGCCGGCGGTGACGATGCGGTCGACCTGGGCGAAGCCGGCCCACAGCACCAGCGCCACCAGCAACCCGGCCAGCACATAAAGGGTGGAGCGCGCCGCCCGGGGCAGCGGTGCATGTTCGATGGCCGCCCCGTCCGGCAGATACTCCAGCGCGAAGCCCGGCGGCGGTGCCGACGGGGCGGGCAGGGAAGCGCGGCGGCGGGCGGGAGCGGGCGGAGGGGAGGGGTCAGCCCTGGCCGGGACAACCTCGCGGCCGGTCTTGGCCTGCACGGCGTCCTGGCTGTCGGTTTCGGGCACCCCCGCTTCGGACATGCGCGTGTCGGGCATGGCGTCAGCGCCCCCGGTTCTGCTGCTGCCACAGATGCCGGTATTCGGCGCAGCGGTCGAGCAGGATGGGATGGGGGGCGAGGTCGAGCAGGCGGCCCTGCTCCAGCACGGCGATGGTGTCGCAGCCGGTCAGGGTGGAGAGCCGGTGGGTGACGATCAGCACGGTGCGGCCCTGGGCGATGCGCCGCAGGTTGGCCATGACGATGGCCTCGCTGTCGGGGTCGAGCGCGCTGGTCGCCTCGTCCAGGATCAGCAGGCGCGGCTGGGGCAGCAGGGCGCGGGCAATGGCGATGCGCTGCTTCTGGCCGCCGGACAGGTTGGTCGCCCCCTCCTCCACCAGCGTGTCGTAGCCGTCGGGCAGGCGGTGGATGAACTCGTCGGCGCCGGCCAGCCGGGCGGCCCCGACGATCTCCTCGCGGCCGGCCTCGGGCATGGTCATGGCGATGTTGTCGCGGATGGTGCCGCGGAACAGGAAATTCTCCTGCAGCACCACGCCGATGGAGCGGCGCAGATGGGCCAGATCCAGTTCGCGGATGTCCAGCCCGTCATAGCGGATGCTGCCCTCCTGCACCGGATAGAAGCCCTGGAGGAGGCGCATCAGCGTGCTCTTGCCCGAGCCGCTGCGCCCGACCAGCCCGACGACCGAGCCGGCCGGCACGGTCAGCGTGACGCCGTCGAGCGCCGCCGGGCGGTTGCGGTCGTAGCGGAAGCCCAGCCCTTCGATCTCGATGCGGCCGATCAGGGCAGGACAGGCGCCGCTGCCCTCGCGCCGCGGTTCGGCCGGGTGGTTCATCACCTCGCCCAGCATGCGCACCGAGAGGGCGGTCTCCTGATACTGGTGGATCAGCGAGACGATCTGGACCAGCGGCGTCACCACCCGGCCCGACAGCATCTGGAAGGCGATCAGCGCGCCGACCGACAGCTGACGGTCGAAGACGTCGAAGGCGCCGACGGCGACCACCGCCACCATCATCGCCTTCTCCAGGAACTCGGTCAGCGTGCGGGCGGCGATCGAGATGCGGCCGACCCGGTAATGGCTGGTCACCGCGCGGGCGGCCTTGCGGTCCCAGCTGCGGCGCTGTTGCGGCTCCAGGGCGGAGGACTTGACGGTGCGCATGCCGTGGATGGTCTCCACCAGCATGGCCTGCCGCTCGGCATCGGCGTTGTAGAGGTCGCGCAGGCGGCTGCGGTAGACCGGCACCAGCGCGACCACCACCCCGGCGATCAGGGCCGCGAACAGCAGGGCGACCAGCGTCAGCTTGACCGAATAGAAGAACAGCACCGGCAGGAAGACCAGCAGCACCAGGCTGTCGAGCACGGTGGAGAGCAGGTTGCCGGTCAGGAACTCGCGGATGCGCTCGACCTGCTGCATGTGGCGCACGGTGACGCCGGCCGAATGCCCGTCGAAGAAGGTGATCGGCAGGTCGAGCAGATGGCCGAAGGTGCGGTTCAGAAGGCGGATGTCGATGCGGTTGGCCGCCGCCAGCAGGATGAACTGGCGCAGGAAGCGGAAACCCGCCTCGAACAGCAGGGCGCCCAGCACGCCGATGGTCAGCACCTGAAGCGTGGCGACGGTCTCGTTCACCAGCACCTTGTCGATCACGATCTGGAAATAGACCGGGACGGCAAGCGCGAGGGCGTGCAGCACCAGCGCCGCCACCACCACGTCGCGGAAGGCCGATTTCTGGCGCAGGATCTCCGGCACGAACCAGCGCAGGCCGAAGGGCTGGCGCGGGTCGGCAAGGCCGTGGCGCGGCTTGAGGAAGACCAGCTCGCCGTCCCAGCGCTCCAGGAAGCGGTCGCGCGGCACGTCGATGACGTCCAGCCGGTCGGCCAGCGGATCGACGACACCGACCATGGGCTCATCCACCGGATCCGCAGGACGGGACAGCCCGACCAGGATGACGGTGTTGCCGTTGGACAGCCGCGCCAGCAGCGGGAAGACGGGGGGGAGGGACTGCAAACCCGCCCAGTCCAGCCGGCGGGCGGTCGCCTTGAAGCCGGTGGCGGCGGCGATGCGCAGCAGGTCGGCGGTGGACGGCTCGCCGTCCGGTCCGCCGGGAGCGACGCGGGCGCGCAGGGCGGCCGGCGAGGCCGACAGGCCATGATGGCGCGCCACCAGCGTCAGGCAGCGCAGCGCGGTGCTTTCGTCCGGATCGGGGGCGGCATCGGGGCCGGGAGGCGGAGCCGCGACGGTCGAGCTGGCGTCCGGCATCGGTCAGCCGAAATTCGGCGAGCGGGGCCGTCCGGGCGGAGGGGCCGGCGCTGCAGGGTTGGGGGAGGCGGGCTGGATCGTCGCCTGCACCGGGCTCTGGAAGGCCGGAGCGGAAGGAGCGGGCACAGGAGCCGGCACCGTACCGGAATTGGGCGGCAGCACGCCGGCGGCCTCCAGCCGCTGGCGCATGCCCTCCAGGGCGGACAGGCTGGCGAGGAAACCGGGCAGGCTCATCACCACCCGCTGGCGGATGGCGGGCAGCGGCTGGCCGTTGGCGTCCTTGCGCAGCGCCGACAGGCTGAACAGGTCGATGCGGACCATGCCGTTGCCGAAGCCGATGTCGAAGACCCCGTCGGCATAGAGTTCGGGGATGCGGTCGTCCGGCGGCGGCTCGATGGTCATGATGGTCCCGGCAGCAGAAGGCGGGGCGCCGCTGCGGCACCCTCGCGCCTTCGTTGTACCGGAAGCGGGCGGCACGTACCAAGCCGCCAGTACCCGCAGCCGCAAAGAGACACAGGCGACGCCTCGATCGCCGGCAAGGCCGTCCGGCCTCTTGGCTATCGCGGGCACACGCCCGCGGGGCCGCGGTCGCGGCCCGCCGCCGGCAACAGCGGCCGGCCGCTCAGTTGCGGCCGTAAACGTCCTCCAACCGGACGATGTCGTCCTCGCCCAGATAGGAGCCGGACTGCACCTCGATGATGGTCAGCGGCACCTTGCCGGGGTTCTCCAGCCGGTGGACAGTGCCGATCGGGATGTAGATCGACTGGTTCTCGTAGACCATCACCTGCTCCTCGCCGCGGGTGACGAGAGCCGTGCCGTTGACCACCACCCAGTGCTCGGCACGGTGATGGTGCTTCTGCAAGGACAGGCGCGAGCCGGGGGCGATGGTCAGACTCTTCACCTGGAAGCGGTCGCCGGTGTGCAGCGACTGGTAGGAGCCCCAGGGACGGTGGACCCGGCGGTGGCTGACCGACTCGCTGCGCCCCTCGGCCTTCAGCCGGTCGACGATGCGCTTGACGTCCTGGGCCTGAGAGCGGTCGGCGACCAGCACGGCGTCGTCCACCACCACCACCACGGCGTTCTCCACCCCGACCACAGCGGTCAGATGGTTGTCGCTGCGGACATAGCAGTCGCGGGCGCCCTCCAGCAGCACGTCGCCGACGACGACGTTGCCCTCGCCGTCCTTGTTGCCGACGTCCCACAGCGCCGACCAGGCGCCGACGTCGGTCCAGCCGATCTCGCAGGGGACGACGGCGGCGCGGTCGGTGCGCTCCATCACCGCATAGTCGATGGAAATGCTGGGCGCCTTGGCGAAGGCGGCGGCGTCCAGGCGGAAGAAGTCGAGGTCCCTGGATCCCTGCTCCAGCGCCTCGCGGCAGGCGGCCAGCACCGCAGGCGCATGGCGCTCCAGCTCGGCCAGCAGGCGGGCGGCCGGGAACAGGAACATGCCGCTGTTCCAGGCATAGGTGCCCTCGGCGAGATAGCGCTCGGCCACCTCCAGCGACGGCTTCTCGACGAAGGCGGCGACGTTGTAGGCGCCATCGGCCTCATCCATCGAATGGCCGCGGCGGATGTAGCCGTAGCCGGTCTCCGGCCGGGTCGGGGTGATGCCGAAGGTGACCAGCCGGCCGGCCGCGGCGGCACGGGCGGCGATGGCGATGGCGCGGCGGAAGGCCTCGACGTCGCGGATCTCATGGTCGGCCGGCAGGATCAGCAGCAACGCGTCCGGATCCTCGTCCGCGACCGCCAGGGCGGCGAGCGCGCAGGCGGCGGCGGTGTTGCGGCCCGCCGGCTCCAGGATGATCCCACGGGTCGCGCAGCGCGACTGGCGCAGCTGCTCGGCGGCGAGGAAGCGGTGTTCCTGGTTGCAGATCACCAGGGGAGCCGAGAAGACGGCCTCCGTGGCCGCACCGGAACCGGGCTGCGTGGAGCCAGCTTGCGCGCTGACCCGCAGGGCGGTGTCCTGGAGCATCGTCCGGTCGGAGCAGAGCGGCAGAAACTGCTTGGGATACAGTTCGCGCGACAAGGGCCACAACCGGGACCCCGTACCGCCGGAGAGCAGCACCGGGACGATTTTCTGCGCGGAATTGCCGTTCATCCTGCCGCCATCTGTTGTGTGAGCCTGTGGCCGGGCGCCGGAAAGCCGAAGGTCGGAACCAGGGAGCGGCGCCATGGCAGTTCGTTATAGACCGCGTTTTCCGCCCTTCACAAGCACCCCTCCGAGAGCCACCCGACCGGAGCGCCCCATCCGGGACGGTCCCGGATGGGGCAGGGGATGGGGCAAGGGATGGGACTGGCAGGGGGGCGAGACAAGACTCCAAACACTCCCCGTCCGCAGCTTCCGCGGCAGCGGATGGCCGGGGTCGAGGTTGGAGTCTTGTCGCGCCCCTCTGCCGGCGGGAGGCCGCGGACAGGGGCAGGGGCAGGACCGGGGGCACACCGGAGCCGCGATCCGGGAAAGACTGGACGGAAAAGGGGATCCCTTCGGTTTTGTCTGTTTGGCAATCTCAGGCCCGAAAGGTAGATTTGCCCGACCGGCCTGACAAGCCGGACCGGGACAGGACCGCGGGCAGGGAAGGGAACCAGGCCATGGCCATCGATGACCGTTTCGAGGATTTGGAGCCGCGCAAGGCCAGGCCGGCGCCCAAGGATCTGACCGTGATGGGCGTGGCCGAGATCGAGGCCTATATCGCGACGCTGGAGGCGGAGATCACCCGCGCCCGCGCCGCCATCGCCGCCAAGCAGGCGCAGAAATCGGCGGCCGAAGCCTTTTCAAGAAGGGAGAAAAAAAG
>NZ_BADK01000531.1 GCF_000333595.1 Azospirillum sp. B506 | reverse complement strand
ACCCTGACGCAGTGGGAGGTTGGCATGGGTATGGTAAGGCGCAGCTCCGCTGAGTTTCTCGGGACGTTCTGGCTGGTCTTCGGCGGCTGCGGCAGCGCCGTGCTCGCCGCCGCCTTTCCGCAGGTCGGGATCGGATTGCTCGGCGTCTCTTTCGCCTTCGGCCTCACCGTCCTGACCATGGCCTATTCCATCGGCCACATCTCCGGCTGCCACCTGAACCCGGCGGTGACCGTCGGGCTGTGGGCCGGCGGGCGGTTTCCGGCCAAGGACATCCTGCCCTATGTGCTGGCCCAGCTGGTCGGAGCCTTCGCGGCGGCCCTGGTCCTGTATGTCATCGCCACCGGAAAGGCCGATTACAGTCTGGCCGTCAACGGCCTCGCCGCCAACGGGTACGAGGCGCACTCGCCCGGCCAGTACAGCGTCACCTCGGCCCTGGCGATCGAACTGGTCCTGACCTTCTTCTTCGTGCTGGTGATCCTGGGCTCCACCGACCGGCGGGCGCCGGCCGGCTTCGCGCCGCTGGCCATCGGCATGGCGCTCGTCCTCATCCACCTGATCGGCATCCCGGTCACCAACACGTCGGTCAATCCGGCACGCAGCACCGGCCCGGCGCTGGTGGTCGGCGGATGGGCGTTGCAACAGCTCTGGCTGTTCTGGCTCGCCCCGCTGGCCGGCGGACTGGCGGGGGGGCTGGCCTACCGCGCACTTGCCGAGGACCTGCCGGCGAAACCCGCCATCACCGGGCAGGCGGAAAGCTCGACCTGAAGCGGGTCCGCTTTCCTCATCGACGGGACCGGTTCGCAGCGGGCCGGTCCCGGATGGCAGGCCGCAGACACCGCCCCCGACACCCCGCCCCACCGCAATACCCCGCCGATGTCGCAACGCCCCGCCGCCGTCCACTGTTATTCAGGCAGGACAGACAGCTCAGAAGGCGTATCCATGCGGCAGTTCGACCCAGAGTCCAACCCGATGACCGAGGCGGATTACGGCATCGTGCTGGGCCTGTTCATCGGCATCTATCTCGGTCTCCTGCTGGTGTCGGCGCTGTCCTGACCGTCACGGCCCTTCCGGCAGCATCAAACAGCGGTTCACCAGATTCATCAGCTCGCTCTGGCGGGTGGTTCCGGTTTTGGCAAAGATGTTGCGCAGCTGGCTGCGCACGGTGCTGATCGCCACACCGCGGCGCCCGCCGATTTCCGCCGGGGTCAGGTCGGCCAGCAGATCGGCGACCAGGCCGGCCTCAACCGGAGTCAGGCCGAACAGCGCGCCCAGCCGCTTTCCCACCCCCGGCGTCACCGCGGCCGGATCGACGATGTAGACCGCGGCCCTGATGCGTACGCCATCGCCGCCGTCCGCATCGCCGAATGGCCCCACCGCCGTCTCAGGCGACAGCGGCAGGACAGTCAGCAGGTAGGATGCCCGGCCGGACGGGCGCGACACCCGCAGGTCGGCCGCCTCCCCCCGGCGCGCCGTCACTCCTCTCCCGGCGGTGGACACCGCCGCATCCAGCACATGGGTCAGCCGGCGCGCCTCAGCCCCCTGTTCGGCCTGCAGGCGCCCATGTTGAAGCCGCAGGCCATCGCGCATGTCGATCATCGCCCGCCCGGCCCGGTTCATACCGACGATCCGCCCGGCGGCGTCGAGCAGGGCGATCCCAATCGGCAGACGATCGACCGCACGGCCGCTCCAACGGGCGTCGTCCCCACCATCCTCACGCGCCAGCAGCCGGACACGCAGCCGCATCGCCCGCTGGATATGCGGGGCGCAGTCCTGCAGGAGCCGCACCGTCTCGTCCGGGAAGGGGGAGGCATCGGCTGGACGGAACAGGCTCAGCACCGGCTGCATCGGCGCAAGCTCGCCGCCGTCGGACAGGGCGAGTGCGCACAGACGGCCCATGCCGTGATCCCGCAGCAGCTCGTTGAAGAAGGCGGAGCGCCGCAGCACCGCATCCGGCACCAGCTCCTCGCCGCGGCGGACCACGCAACGGTTCAGCAGGCCGCGCGCCGCCGCCGCATTCGCCCAGACATCGCGGTGGCGGAAATGCGTGGTGTAGTCGGCCAACTGCCGGTCCGTGATGTTGTGACGGGCCCACAGCGCCGCGGTGCGGCTGTCATACCGGGGGCCGGTGGTGAACAGGAAGCCGTGGGTCGCGTCGGTCAGGGTGCAGAGCCGCTCCAGGATGCCTCCCCAACGCTCCGGAAAGGTCACTGCATCGTAGATGTCCTCGATCAGGGAATCCGCATCCTGCGCCATGGGGAAGTCCTCCGCTGTGGAACAATTTCCCGTAGGCAACCTTTCCCCCTCAATCGCCACCAGTTGCATATGACCATCGTCCAGGCATCTCGTCCGTCATGTGAAGGATGCGACCATCGGGATTTTCCTCAAAAGTCATTGGATCGCATCCCTGCCGCAAACAGGAGCCTTCTGACCGGGGAGCGCCGTCCGTGACCGCCCCAATGACCGCCCCAATGACCAACGAGAGCCGCAGGAAGTCCCCCGGCCCATCCCCACAGGGATGGGCGGCCGCCGGCAGAGCCGAAGACCGGGTGCGTTGGGCGCTGGTCGCCGATCGCAGTTCATTGCTGCGCGAGGGCCTGCGGCTTTATCTGGAGACGCTGGGCTGGCAGGTCGTGGCGGGCGAGACACTGGAGGAGGGGCTGGCCTTGCTGGCGCAACGCCCGCCTCCACCGTCCGGCCCCATCGCTCCCGACCTGATCGTGGTGGGGGAGATGGGAGCGGAGCGACAGGAGGCTTGCGGACCGTGGCCCTCCGTCTTCGACCGGCTGGCGGCCATGCGCAGTACCATCCGTCCTGTCCTGCTGTCCATCGCTGCGGTCAACCACGACCTGATGATCCGGGCACGGGACCGCGGCTTCGAGGCCATCCACATCGACATGCCGCCACTGAACCTGGAGGACCTGCTGCTCGGCTGCGTCCGCCGGATCGAGCATGGATGACGGGACCAAATAGCCACTATATGTTATCATGAAATGTTTTTGTGCGTTCATCATGCGATCTGCTTTGTTGACGGGAGACGGGCTGGGTCTGCGACGCCGGGACGGCCGCACCGTTTGGCGGTTTGGCTCTGGCAGTTGGCTCTGGCAGTTGACAAGGACGACGCCTGAGCGGCTTTTCACTCGGGCCGCACCGCAAGAAAGGCAGCCCGCCGCCATCATGCCCGCCTCCCTGTTCCCCGACGATTCACTCCCGGCTCAGAACGCCCGCCGCCGCAGGGCCGCCTTCTTCGACCGCGACGGCGTGCTGAACGAGGACATCGGCTTCGCCCACCGCCCCGACCAGATCATCTGGATGCCGGGGGCGAGGGAGGCGGTGAAGCGGCTGAACGATGCCGGTTATCTGGTCTTCGTCGTCACCAACCAGGCCGGGGTCGCCCGCGGCCTCTACGGCGAGGAGCATGTGCGGACCCTGCATCGCTGGATGCAGCAGGAGTTGCGCGCCGTCGGCGCCCATATCGACGCCTTCTATCACTGCCCGCACCATCCCGAGCATGGCGAGCCGCCCTATCGGACCGACTGCGCCTGCCGCAAGCCGGAGCCGGGGATGCTGCTGCAGGCGATGGCGGAGTGGCCGGTGGAGCCGAAGGGCAGCTTCCTGATCGGCGACCGCGACACCGACCTGCAGGCGGCGCAGCGGGCGGGCATCGCGGGAACGCTCTACCGCGGCGGCGATCTCGATGCCGTCGTCGCCGGCATCCTGGCACGCTCCGCGGATGATGTGACGGCGAGCGGCTAAAGCAGCCGGCCTTCGGGCACCGCCGCCAGCCACCGCCATGCGGGAGGCCCGGACGGGGGATGCGCGGGTCGCGCGCTGTCAGATAGGCGGCCAGACCATCACGATTGACCGCATGCGCCCATGTCTTTGCGGTCTGCAGCATGAGCCGGGGGCCGGGTCAGCCGATCCGCTGGAAAAGGGCGGCCGGGGAGGGCGAACCGGCGAGGTGGTACCCCAACCCCGACAGCCCATGGACCCCGACATAGAGCCCGACCGCCAGGATCAGGACGCCGGAGACATAGGGAGCCTGCCGGGCGATGCGGCCGAAGGCGCCGGACCATCGGCGTTCGGCATGGCGCATGCCCAGCGCCGCGACCACGCCGGCCGACATCAGGGTCAGCGCCAGCCCGATGCTGAAGCACAGCACCAGCACGCCGCCCAGGACGACCTCCTTCAGTTGCAGGCACAGCAGCAGGACGGTGATGGCGGCGGGGCAGGGGATCAGGCCGCCGGTCAGGCCGAACAGCAGGATCTGGCCGGTGGTGACCGGCCGGCCATCGAAACGGCGGCGGATTTCCTCGGCATGCGCCCGCGCGTGGGCATCCGCCGGCTCGTCATCATGGTGATGATGGTGATCGTGGTGGTGGCCATGATCGTCATGGTCACCATGGGCGTGGCTGTGATGATGGCCATGATGGCGATGCGGATGCTGCTCCCGCCAGGTCCGCGCCATCATCCACAGCGCCACGCCGACGATCAGCAGCGCGGAAGCGACCTGGAAATAGGGCTCGGTCGTCGCGGCATCCCAGCCCTGGCCCAGCCGCAGACCGGCAAGCGCCACCACCCACACCACCAGCGTGTGCGAGACCGTCGCCGCCAGCCCCAGCAGGACCGCCTGCATCACCGTGCCACGGATGGCGACGATGAAGGCGGCCATCATGGTCTTGGAATGGCCGGGTTCCAGCCCGTGCAGGGCACCCAGCAGGATGGCGCTGGGGACGAACAGCCAGGCCTGCACGGCCCCCTGCTGCAACAGGGCGGCGAAATCCGGCATCTCTGCCCCTTACAGGTATTTGGTGATCGCCTTGAACTCGGCGACGGAGCGGCGGGACTCCTCCGGGCCGGCATCGACCGCGGCGTCCAGGCAATGGTCAAGATGGTCGTGGATCAGCAGCTTCTTGGCCTCGCGCACGGCGCTCTCCACCGCGTGGAGCTGCTGCGCGATGTCCAGACAGGGACGCTCGGCCTCGATCATCTCGATGATGCCGCGCAGATGACCGTCGGCGCGCTTCAGGCGCTTGACGATGTCGGGATGGGAATGGTGCGTGCTCATGCTCCGATCCTATCCCCCTGGAGAGGATAGAGTCAAAGGCAAGCCCTTCCAGCCGGGGCTTCCCCCGGCCGGGAGGGCGCTTACGGCCGCCCGTCCTGAACCATCATCCCGGCTTCGGCGAAAATCAGTGCCGGGCGTAGACCTGCGGGCCACCGGCGGCACCGAACAGCACGACCTGATAGGGCAGGCCGCTGGCCATATCCATGCCGGGGGCGTCCTGCGGCATGCCGGGAACAGCCAGCCCACGGGCCTGCGGCCGTTCGGCCAGCAGCCGCTTCGCATCGTCGGCCGGCACATGGCCCTCCAGCACATAGCCGCCGACCCGCGCCGTGTGGCAGGAGGCGAGGTCGTCCGGCACGCCGGCAACCCGCTTCATCGGCGTCACGTCCTCGACCACATGAACGGTGACGTCGAAGCCGGCCGCGCGCATGTGCCGCACCCAGCCTTCGCAGCAGTCGCAGCTCGCCGCTTTCCAGACCTCGACCGCCGCACCGCCGGCGGGGACGGCGGCGCGCGCCATGCCCGGCAGCCCCATCGACCCGAGGTCGAACGCCAGACCGGCGATCGCCGCCCCCCGCATCATCGTCCGCCGTGTCATGTTCATAGAATTTCTCCCAAGGAATTCAGGATCCTGGATCCGGCCAATCGCAGCCGGCCGATCACGGCCGGACGGACAGAAGGCGCAGGGCGTTGGCGGTGACCAGCACGGTGGCGCCGGTGTCCGCCAGGATCGCGGGCCACAGCCCGGTGACGCCCAGCACGGTGGTGAGCAGGAAGACCGCCTTCAAGCCCAAAGCCAATGCGATGTTTTGCCGTATGTTGGCCATGGTGCGGCGTGACAACGCCACCATCGCCGCCACGTCGCCGACCCGGCCGTGCAGGATGGCGGCGTCGGCGGTCTCCAGCGCCACGTCGGTGCCGCCGCCCATCGCGATGCCGACATCGGCGGCGGCGAGCGCCGGGGCGTCGTTGATGCCGTCGCCGACCTTCGCCACCCGCTGCCCCTGGGCCTGAAGGTCGCGGACGATGCGCAGCTTGTCGTCCGGCAGCAGTTCGGCATTCGCCACCATGCCCAGCATCCCGGCGACCGCCCCGGCGGTCCGGGCGTTGTCGCCGGTCACCATCAGCGAGCGGATGCCGGCACGCTCCAGCGCAGCGATCCCGCTGCGGGCGTCGGAGCGCGGCTCGTCGCGCATGGCGATCAGCCCGGCGGGACTGCCGCCGACCAGCAGGACCGAGACGGTCTTGCCCGCCTCCGCGAAGGCCGCAGCCTGACCGGTCTGGGCCGCGGTCAGGACGGACCCGGCGGCCTGGGGCGACAACAGAGCCACCGCGCGGCCGTCCACCCTGCCGTTCAGGCCGGCGCCGGGGAGCGCCGTCACCTCGCCGGCCGCCGGCGGGGCGATGCCGCGCTCCGCCGCCGCGGCCAGGATGGCCCGGGCCAGCGGGTGGCTCGACCCGGCTTCCAGCGCCGCGGCAAGGGCCAGCAGCTCCGCCTCGCTCCCGCCCCCACTCCTGCCGAAGGGGACCAGATCGGTGACGCGGGGCTTGCCCTCCGTCAGGGTGCCGGTCTTGTCGAAGGCGACGGTGGTGATGCGGCCCAGTGCCTCCAGCACGGCACCGCCCTTCAGCAGCAACCCGCGCCGGGCGCCGTTCGACAGACCGGCGGCGATGGCGGCCGGGGTGGAGATCACCAGCGCGCAGGGGCAGCCGATCAGCAGCACCGCCAGGGCGCGGTAGATCCACTCCGTCCAGCCGCCGCCGAAGGCCAGCGGCGGCACCACGGCGACCAGGGCCGCCACGCCGACGATGCCCGGCGTGTAGAAGCGGGCGAAGCGGTCGATCAGCCGCTCGGTCGTGGCCTTGCTCGCCTGCGCCTCCTCCACCAGCCGGACGATGCGGGCGATGGTGTTGTCGCGCGCCGCGGCGGTGACGCGGACGCGCAGCACCCCGTCGGCGTTGATGGTGCCGGCGAAGACCTCATCGCCTTCGCCTTTCGGCTTCGGCACGCTTTCGCCGGTGACGGGGGATTCGTCGACGGCGCTGCGGCCGGACAGCACGACGCCGTCGGCCGCCACCCGGTCGCCCGGCCGCACCAGGATGACCGAGCCGACGGCCAGCCCGGAGGCAGGAACGGGGTGCGGTGCGGCGCCGTCCCGCTCCAGCAGCGCCGTGTCGGGGACCAGCGCGGTCAGGCCGCGGATGCCGGCCCGCGCCCGGCCAGCCGCCACCCCCTCCAGCAATTCGCCGACCAGGAAGAGGACCAGCACCGTCGCCGCTTCCTCCACCGCGCCGATCAGGAGCGCGCCGATGGCGGCGACCGTCATCAGCATCTCGATGGAGAAGGGGGTTCCGGCCCGTGCCGCGGCCAGGGCGCGGCGCGCCACCGGCACCAGCCCGACCATCAGCGCCAAGGGAAAGGCCCAGGGCTTCGCCGCCGGCACCAGCAGCCCCAGCGCCGTCGCGGCGCCCAGGGCCGCACCGGCCGTCACCGTCAGCAGAGCCTTGCGCCCCCGCCACCAGGGCGCTTCGGACGCATCGCCGTGGGAATCCGAATGGCCGTGGGAGTGGGAATGAGAATGGGAATGGGAATGCGACTGGGCCTCAGCCCCGCAGCACCCCCCGCCGCAGGCCGACGGCCCGGCTTCCGCCAGCGGATCGGCGGGAGTGGCGCCATAGCCGAGTGCCGCCAGCGGACGGACCACCGCGTCGGCCCCCACCCTGTCTTCGTGCGAGACGGCCACCGTGCCGGCGGGTACCGACACCCGCACCTCGCGGATCCCCGGAACCCGGCGCAGCGCCGTCTCGATCTTGGCGGCGCAGGACCCGCAATCCATGCCGGACACCCGGTAGCGGCTGGTGCGCAGGGCGGAACCGGCCTGCGTTCCAGGCAGCGGTGCGGAGAGGGGGTCGTGCATGGGAGAGGCTCCTCGATCATGGCCGTTGCCGGCAGCTCCCCGAGAGCCTAGATCCTCTAGCGACTGGAGGATCAAGAGGGAAATGCCGACCATGTCCAGCACACCCGCCCCCCTGCCGACACCGCTGACCATCGGCGCGCTCGCCAGGCAGACCGGGGTGAAGATCCCGACCATCCGCTATTACGAAAGCATCGGCCTGCTGCCGGAGGCGCCGCGCACCGGCAGCAACCGGCGCACCTACGAGGATGGGTCGGTCCGCCGCCTGCGCTTCATCCGCCACGCCCGCGAACTGGGCTTCGAGGTGGAGGCGATCCGCCAGCTGCTGTCCATGGCCGACGACCCGGGCCAGCCCTGCCGGGAGGCCGACCTGCTGGCCCGCACCCATCTGGCCGAGATCGAGTCCAGGATCGCCCGGCTGGAAGCCCTGCGCGACGAAGTCCGGCGGATGGTGGAGGGCTGCGCCCAGGATCAGGTGCGCAGCTGTCATGTGATCGAGGTGCTGGCCGACCACGCCCACTGCCTGCACGACAGCCATTGAGGCCCCGGCCGGTCAGGCAGGAAGGCGGCGCCTCAGCGGTCCTGAAGCGCGAAGCAGCCCTTTCCGGCCGTCTTCAGGGCGGCGCAGGCGGCGTCGGCCTTCGCGGCGGCAAGGCCGGTCAGGCGGGCCTTGTAGAGACCGCCGGAACGGACGACCGCAGGGCTGGCGCCGGCGGCAAGGGTGCCCAGACGCTTTGCGGTGGCGCGGGCGCTGCTCTGTGCGGCGGCATGGCTGGCGAAGGCGCCGACCTGGATGGACCAAGGCCCCCCAGGGGGACCGCCTGCCGCCCCCACGGCAGCGGGCGGCTTCCCCGAGGGGACACCCACGCTCACCGCCGTGTTGCGTTGGGTGATCGAGGCGCTGTTCCTGGTGATCAGCAGATCCGGCTGCACCGGTGCGGGCTCGACCGGACTGGTCGGCCGCTTGAAGCCGGCATCCAGCAGGTCGGCCACCCGGTCGTCGCGGGCATTGGCGCTGTGGCCGCCCAGCACCACGGCGATCAGGCGGCGGCCGTCCCGCACCGCCGAAAAGGCAAGGTTGAAGCCGGAGG
>NZ_BADK01000532.1 GCF_000333595.1 Azospirillum sp. B506 | reverse complement strand
TGCGCTGGTCGCCGCGGGCCAACAGGCGTTTGCCTTGCTCACACTCCGTGGCCGTCGTCTTGGGCGTCAGATCCATGCCTTGTCTGGCCGCCGCTTCAAGCCCGTTGGAGATCGCCATTTCCCGCGCCACCGCCGCCCGCGACGACGATCCGCCCGGACTTTGGGCCATCGTCTGGAACGGTGCGCCTGCGCACAGAGCGACCAGGGCGAGGCCGGACAGGGCGGGAAGAATCGCTCTGGATTTCGATACGTTCACGACCACCCCTCCACAAGCAAGACGGTTTGGACAATGCAACCGAACGGGCGCGAGGTGGTCGGGCGGCATGCCCCCGACCACCTCATCCCATCGCGTTACCGGCAGGCCGGAGCCCCCATGCTGCCGAGATTGACCTCGGCACAGGACTGGCCGCTGGCATCGACTTTGATCGAGTTCGAGTGGACTTCGGAATTGAACTCCCCGTTGACGCTGCCGCCAGTCAGCGACCCGGCCCGCACGGAGGCGGTCGAGTTGTCGCGGGCCTGGGCCTCGATCGTCCCGATATCGACCTTCGATTGGAATTTTCCGGCGGTCGGCCCGTCGGAGGAGAAGGTACCGCTGGCACCGCCGATCAACCCGCCCACGGCCCCCTTGGCATTGAGGCTGCCATTGGCTTGGGCCAAAGCAAAAGAACTCGACAGGGAGACAAGAGCGGAGATGGCGACAAAAACCGAAATATTCTTGATAGTCACGAGAGCCTCCTTAATGCTATCCGATTCACATATCTGAAAACAAACAAAACATGTTGATTTAATAACTAAAACATTTATTCAGCATAACATATATTTTTAACTCTATTCATAGTATATAATAAAATTCATACGTATGCACCATATATGTTTCATGTTAATATCGTATTTTAGCATCGATCTTTAGTCAACACGATATACGAGATTCTTATTATATCCCACCAATCGCCTCGCGAAAAAATTCCGCCGATTCACTTTATAATTCCCATTGATCCCTAAGATAATTCTTTGTGTATTCATTCATTTGTATTCTTTGACTGCTCCTTCATCCGGCTCTGAGAATCTGTTGGGCAACAGCCTGTCTTCGATGGACGCGAGCCTGGCCGGGATGCGGCCTTCCGCGCGTTCCGCCGGGAGGGTTCAAATGGAACAACGCGCCGCCCTCTCCTGCCGGGACTCCACCGCCGTGAACCGAACCGGTTCAGGCCGTGGCGTGCCGGGCGGGGCG
>NZ_BADK01000533.1 GCF_000333595.1 Azospirillum sp. B506 | reverse complement strand
GATTTCCTTGAGGATGCGATAGGCGATCTCGCGGTCCTTCGGGCGCAGATGCTCGTTCAGCTCGCTGAACCAAGCACCGGCGCCGGCGATGGACAATTCCGCCGCCTCCGAGATGTTGCGGCCGCGGATCTTGACCGCCAGGGCCTCCGGCTTCAGGCGCGCGCCCCTGCAGACCTCGCAAGGCTGGGAGGACTGGAATTTCGACAGCTCGTCGCGTGTCCAGGCGCTGTCGGTCTCGCGGTACCGCCGCTCCAGGTTGTTGACGATGCCCTCGAACGCCTTGTTGGTCTGGTAGCGACGCAGGCCATCGTCATAGGTCATTGTGAGGGCCGCCCCGTCCGAACCGAACAGGATGGTCTGGCGCACATTCTCCGGCAGATCCTGCCAGGGCGTGGTCATCGACACACCGAAATGCTCGCAGATGCTGTCCAGCGTCTGGTCGTAATATTTGGAGGTCGATCCGGCCCACGGCGCGATGGCGCCCTTGGACAGCGGCAGCCGCTCGTCCGGCACCACCAGCATCGGGTCGAAATAGATCTTGCTGCCCAGCCCATCGCAGGCCGGGCAGGCACCGAACGGGTTGTTGAAGGAGAACAGCCGCGGCTCGATCTCAGGAATGGTGAAGCCGCTGACCGGGCAGGCGAATTTCTGCGAAAAGACGGTCTGCTCTTTGGTCTCGGCATTCTCGACCCAGACGATGCCGTCGGCCAGCCTAAGCGCGGTTTCCAGCGAATCGGCCAGACGGTTGCCCAGCCCCTCGCGCACCACGATGCGGTCGACCACCACCTCGATGTCGTGCTTCAGCTTCTTGTTGAGCGCCGGCACCTCGTCGATCTCATACATGGTGCCGTCGACCCGCACGCGCTGGAATCCACGCTTGCGCAGATCCTGGATTTCTTTCTTGTACTCGCCCTTGCGGCCGCGGACGAAGGGGGCCAGCAGCAGCAGGCGCGTGCCCTCCGGCATCGCCATGATGCGGTCGACCATCTGGCTGACCGTCTGGCTTTCGATCGGAAGGCCGGTGGCCGGCGAATAGGGGATGCCGACCCGCGCCCACAACAGGCGCATGTAGTCGTAGATCTCCGTCACCGTGCCGACGGTGGAGCGCGGGTTCTTCGAGGTCGTCTTCTGTTCGATGGAGATGGCCGGCGACAGCCCCTCGATCGAATCGACGTCCGGCTTCTGCATCAGCTCCAGGAACTGGCGCGCGTAAGCCGACAGGCTTTCGACATAGCGCCGCTGCCCTTCGGCATAGATCGTGTCGAAGGCGAGCGACGACTTGCCCGATCCCGACAGGCCGGTGATGACGATCAGTTCGTCGCGCGGCAGATCCACATCGACGTTCTTCAGGTTGTGTTCCCGCGCGCCGCGGACGCTGATGTATTTGTTCATGGAGTGTTCTTTTACCCGAAGCTTTTCCGGATGGAAAGCGGCAAGGCGCCGCGACGCATGACGAAAAGCGGCCGGCAGAGGAAACGACGTCCCGGCCGTCGGTCGGCTGACGATATATGCGGCGGACGCGGTATTGCCACCGGCGCCCGGCGCGGGTCGGTCATGACCAGAAGGGCGGCACCGCGCGGAAACGCCTCCACAACTCCGGCAGCGCCTTGCGCCGTTTGTCCGACCGGCGGTCGATCCAGGCAGTGACCGCAGCCACCGTTTTCGGGTCCGCTCCGGACAGCGATCCCAGCATGCGGGCACTGGTGACGGCGTCCTGGTCGGCGTCCAGCGCGGCCTGCAACGGCTCCAGCGCCGCGAAGAAGGGCAGGGTGGCAGCCTCGGGATAAAGTCCCCGGAAGAAGTCGGCGGTGTAGCGCAACGCGCGCAACCGGCGGCGCAGCTTGTCGCGCCCCTTGGCATCCTCCGGCAGCTTCGGCGACTTACCGAGCTTGGCCTGCTTCGCCGATAGCCAGCCGCTGGCGAGTGTCGTGATGGGGGCGGACAGGGCAGTCCGCCGGTCGCCGTCCGCCTCAGACAGCCAGTGCCCATGCTCCAGCCAGGCGGCAAGGCCCAGGATCGTGGTGGTGCAGGCAGGAGCCAGGATTGCCGCCATGGCTTCCCGAGCCGGACCGGCCCCGGCGGAACGCGCCAGCGAGGCAAGACGGTTCACCGCCGCACGGTCGATGACCGGCTCCGTCGCCGGTTCGGCAAGCAGCGGGTCGATGACGCCGGACATCAGGACATCCCAGCCGCGCGCCGGTCCAAGCCGCTTGGCGATCGCCCGGCTTTCCTCGACCAGCCGGTCAGCCTCGGGCGCGGCAATCAGCGGTGCAAAGAGGCGGTGGGCGGTCCGCAGCCGGCGCAGCGCGACACGCATGCGGTGCAGCCCCTCCACGTCGCCACCACCCAGCGCACAGGCTTCGTTGGCCAGGAACTGGCGCAAGGCCTGCCGTAGGATATGGCGATACGCCTCCGCCACCGTGGTCAGAGGCGACAGGCCGAGCGGTTCGGCCTCCACCGGTCCCGGCGTCCTGCCGGTGACCAGCCGCAGCCCTGCCTCCGCCTTGCTCTCGGTTCCGATGCGCATGGGAATGGCAGCCTGCAGGGTCAGCGCCAGATCGAACAGGCTGGCGACCTTTCCGGCTTTCAGCTCCAGTTCCACTTCGCTGATCGGCAGGGATCTTCCCCCGGCATAGACTCCGCCGTCGTCCACCACCAGTTCGACCGCGGTCAACGGATCGGGGCGCAGCAGCAGGGTCGTCCGGCGGAAGTCGGTGATGAACAGGCACTCCAAGGTGTCGAGCGCCGCCGCGGGCACCAGCCCGGCAACGCCTGGATCGCTCAACACCCCGACATCCACCGCCTCGCCGGCAACGGTCCAGTCCCATTCCCGCCGCACCGCGACAGCGGCGGAATCGCCCGGGCTGGCGCTGTTGACGGTCTTGAGGGTCTGGATGAACCGCTCCCCCTCCTGCCGCACGCGCAAGGCGACGCCGTTGGCGGCAAGCTTCAGGTCGGGAGTGTCGAAATAGGCGGTGCGCAGCCTTTGCGTCGTCGCCGGACCGTCCGCCAGCGCCATCAGCCCTGGCAGCGCCGAAACCCGCGCCAGGTCCGCCGGGGCCGCGTGCAGCTTCAGCTCGACCTCGCGAAAGGCGGCGGCTGGCTGCGCGTCGGGACCGGGGTGCTGGCTGGCTGGCGGCTTCACGGGTGGGCTGACGGGGGTCAAGGGGCGGCGTCCTCCCGAATCAGGCCGACCGAATCAGGCTGACAAGCGGCCTGGCGGCCGAAACGGCCTGGAGTGAATCAGGTGGATCCGTGGATACTCCAACCGCCGCCGCAGGTTAAGAGAGTTTACGCGGTTGCACAAAATCAGCCAGCCGCCCGGCTCCCAGCTCCAGGCCGGCCCATTGCGACGTCTCGAAGACCAGGACGGCACAGGCGCCCGTCGGGAATTTGTCGGCCAGATCGTGGCGCAGGCCATGGTCGCCGCTGCCGGTCAGGGCATTGGCCAGCTCGTGCAGATCGGGGTTGTGCGCCACCAGCATCAGGCCCGTCGCGGAATCCGGCGCGTCGCGCAGCCGTTCCAGCAGTGTGCGGGCACCGCAGAGATACAGCCCGCGCTCATGCTCGACCGGAGGGTAGGGGGCGCCGATGGCGGTCATCACCCGCTTGCGCGTTTCCACCGCCCGCACCGCGGTCGAACAGAGCACGAGGTCGATTCGGGCGTGATGGCTGCCGAGATAGGTGCCGACCAGCGTCGCCGCCTTTTTCCCGCGGGCATTCAGCGGACGGTCGTGATCGTCCAGCGACGGATCATCCCAGGAGGATTTGGCGTGGCGCAGCAGGAACAGCGTCTTCATGGCGGAAATCAGCCGGGGAGGGTGGAAGGGGGACGGGCAGGGCGGACGGGTCCGTTCTGCTTCACCGAATGGGAGTCCTGAAACCGTAACGCATATGGGATACTCTGTCTGCCCACCATATAACCGTCGTCGGTGCCGCCCAACGGTCGGCGCCGACGTTCGGGGATTCAAGATTTCAGAGGTCGACGTGACGCATCTCCAGGAACTCGATTCGGTCGGTATCGAGCCCAACGCTCCGGAACGCTTCATCAATCGGGAACTTTCGTGGCTGGCCTTCAACCAGCGCGTCCTGGACGAGGCAGCGAACCCGAATCATCCGCTTCTGGAGCGGCTGCGCTTCCTGTCGATCTCCGCCAGCAATCTCGATGAATTCTACATGGTCCGCGTCGCCGGCCTGAAAGGGCAAGTGGCGGCCGGCGTGAAGGCGCCCAGCCCCGAGAATCTGACGCCGGCCCAACAGCTGGCAGCGGTCAAGCAGCGCATCGCGACGCTGATGGAGAGCCAGCAGACCATGTGGCGCTCGTTGAAGGGGGAACTGCGCGAGGCCGGGATTTCCGTCGTCGATCCAGCCGATCTCAGCGAGGGCGAGCTGGACTGGCTGGAAGCCAAGTTCCTGGACGATATTTTCCCGATTCTCACGCCCATCGCCGTTGACCCGGCCCATCCCTTCCCCTTCCTGCCGAATCTCGGATTCTCGCTGGCACTTCAGCTGCACGACCCGGTCAAGGGCCGGCACATCGACGCGCTGGTGCCGCTGCCGACGCAGCTGGAACGGTTCCTGCGTCTTCCCGGGTCGGATATCCGCTTCATCCAGCTGGAAAAGGTGGTGATGCAGTTCATCGACCGCCTGTTTCCTCCGTTCCAGGTCAAGGCGCACGGTGTTTTCCGCGTCCTGCGCGACAGCGAGATCGAAATCGAGGAAGAGGCGGAAGACCTCGTCCGCACCTTCGAAAGCGCGCTGAAGCGCCGCCGCCGCGGCAGCGTCATCCGGCTGGCCACCGACAGCGGCATGGCGCCCGACCTGCGGGAGTTCCTGCGGCATGAGCTGAACGTCGCATCGGACGACGTCTTCATCCTGGACGGGCTGATCGGCCTGACCGACACCAAGCTGCTGATCGTCGACGAGCGGCCCGATCTGGTCTTCCGTCCCTTCAACGCCCGGTTCCCGGAACGGATCCGCGATTTCGGCGGCGACTGCTTTGCGGCGATCCGCCACAAGGACATCGTCGTCCACCATCCCTACGAATCGTTCGATGTGGTGGTGCAGTTCATCCGCCAGGCGGCCCGCGACCCGCAGGTGGTCGCGATCAAGCAGACGCTCTACCGCACCAGCAAGGACAGCCCCATCGTCGCCGCACTGATCGAGGCGGCCGAGGCCGGCAAGTCGGTGACCGCCCTGGTCGAGCTGAAGGCCCGATTCGACGAGGAGGCCAACATCCGCTGGGCGCGCGATCTGGAGCGCGCCGGCGCCCAGGTGGTCTACGGCTTCGTCGATCTGAAGACGCATGCCAAGGTATCGCTGGTGGTGCGGCGTGAAAAGAAGGCGCTGCGCAGCTACGTCCATTTCGGGACGGGCAATTATCACCCCATCACGGCGAAGGTTTACACCGACCTGTCCTTCTTCACCTGCGATCCGGCGCTTTGCCATGATGCCGCCGTCATGTTCAACTTCATGACCGGCTACGCCACACCGAAGGTGCTGGAGAAGATCGCCATCGCGCCAATTACGCTGCGCCAGCGCCTGTTCGACCTGATCGAGGCGGAAATCGCCCATGCCGCCGCCGGCCGGCCGGCAGCGATCTGGGTGAAGCTGAATTCCCTGGTCGATCCGGTCATCATCGACAAGCTGTACAGGGCATCGCAGGCCGGCGTGCAGATCGACATGATCATCCGCGGCATCTGCTGCCTGCGGCCGGGGGTGAAGGGGTTGTCGGAGAATATCCGGGTGCGGAGCATCGTTGGCCGCTTCCTGGAGCATGGCCGCGTCATCTGCTTCGGCAACGGCCATGGCCTGCCCAGCAGCCAGGCGAAGGTGTTCATCTCCTCGGCCGACTGGATGACCCGCAACCTCGACCGCCGCATCGAAACTCTCGTTCCCATCGAGAATCCGACGGTTCACGAGCAGGTGCTCGACCAGATCATGGTCGCCAACATGAAGGACGACGCAAGCACCTGGAAGCTGGGGCCCGACGGCGTGTACCATCGGCTCAAGGCTGGGCCGGACGCATTCAGCGCCCATAATTACTTCATGACCAACCCCAGCCTGTCCGGCCGGGGCAGCGCGCTGAGCAGCAAACGCACGCCGCCGCGGCTGATGCTGCACGCGGCATCGTGACGACGGGGGACGGGAGCGAGAGTATGAACAAGGACAAACGCGCCGCCGTCCCGGGCGACGTTGGGCAGGCGGGCGTCGGCGGCTTGGGCATGGCGGCACCGGCCGAGCGTGTCGGAGTGATCGACATCGGGTCGAACTCAATTCGTCTTGTTGTCTATGACGGGCTGACCCGCTCACCGCTCGCCCTGTTCAACGAGAAGGTGCTCTGCGGCCTCGGCCGTGGCGTGGAGAAGGCCGGCCTGCTGAATCCTGACGGCGTTGCCCAGGCGCTGACAGCGCTCGAACGCTTCGCCACGCTGGCTCAGGGCATGCGCGTCGGCCGGTTGGATGTGATCGCCACCGCTGCCGTGCGCGACGCCCGCGACGGCGCCGCCTTCGTCGATGCCATCCGCCGCCGGGCAGGCCTGACCGTCCGCGTCATCAGCGGCGAGGAGGAGGCGCGGCTGTCGGCCATGGGCGTGCTGTCCGGCACGCCGGGTGCGGACGGCCTCGTCGGCGATCTCGGTGGCGGCAGTCTCGAACTGGTGACGCTGGATCGCGGCGTGATCGGCAGGCAGGTGACGCTGCCGCTCGGCCCGTTGCGGCTGATGGAGATCGGTTCGGCCAAGGGCGGCCCGGCCAAACTGATCGACCAGCATCTGGAATCGCTGCCCTGGCTTCCGGCGATGAAAGGGCGGCCCTTTTATCCGGTCGGTGGAAGCTGGCGTGCCATCGCCAAACTGCATATGGAGCAGTCCGGGCACCCGTTGCACATCATCCACCACTATTCCATCCCTTCCGCCGACGCGCGGGAGTTCACCGGGCTGATCGGCCGGCAAAGCCGGTCGTCGTTGGAAAAAATGGCGGGGTCGCGCCGCAGGCTCGACACGCTGCCGCTGGCCGGACTGGTGTTGGAACGTCTGCTGCGCATTGCCCAGCCGTCGAAGCTGGTGTTTTCCGCTTACGGGTTGCGCGAGGGACATCTCTATTCGCTGCTGTCGCCGGAGGGGCAGCGTGAGGATCCGCTGATGGCCTCGGCGGCCGATTGGGCGCGGCGATTCGTGCGGATGGGCGATCCGGCCCTGCTGATGTCCTGGACCGCCGGACTGTTCGCCGGGGAGGACGACAACTCCATCCGTCTGCGCCATGCCGCCTGCCTGCTGAGCGACGTCGGCTGGGCCGACCATCCGGATTACCGGGCCGAACATGCCTTTTTGCGTGTTCTCCGCTACCCGTTTCCGGCGCTGGACCATGACGAGCGCGCCTTCCTGGCCTTGGCCGCCCATGCCCGCTATGCCGGTACCCTCGACGTGCCATTGACGGCGCCGGTACGGACACTGGTGACCGAAGGGCAGGGAATGAAAGCGCTGGTGCTGGGTTTGGCGCTGCGCCTTGCCCACACTCTATCGGGCGGCGCCACGGCTCTGCTGGAGCGCACAAGTCTGAAGGTTTTGGACGGACGCATCGTGCTGACCCTGCCCGACGACGGCAGCGTGCCAGCCGGCGAAGCGGTCCAACGCCGCATAGACGCACTTGCCAAGGCGATGAATCTCAAGGGCGACGTGGTTCAGCCTGCGCGGCCGCAAGCGGCGGAGTAGCGACTTGACCGCAGAGTAGAGCAGGGAAGGTTGGCCGCCCGCCAGGCAAGGTTGGGCGGCCCTACCCGGTCAGGTCCGGTTGATCGACACCCCGCCATCCACCAGCAGCGCCGTTCCAGTGGTGAAGCTGGACGCATCCGACGCCAAATAGAGTGCCGAATGCGCGATCTCGCGCGGTGTGGCAAGCCGTTTCATTGCATGCAGTCCCTGGACGAAGGCCAGGGCCTCCGGAGTGTTCGTCACGGCGCGTCCCATCGGCGTATCGGTGCCGCCTGGCAGCAATGCGTTGGCACGAATGCCATATGGCCCGTATTCGGCGGCAATCACTTGCACCAAGCCGATCAATCCGGCCTTGCTCGCCGCATAAGCCGCCATTCCGGGAAAGCCGATGGTGTGGCCGACGAAGGTGGAGGTAAAGACCAGAGAACCGCCGCCGCGGGCGATGATTGCCGGAATCTGGTGTTTGGCGGCATGGAAGGCACTGGTCAAGTTGGTCGCAATCACCTCATGCCAGTTTTCGGCGGTCATTTCGGG
>NZ_BADK01000534.1 GCF_000333595.1 Azospirillum sp. B506 | reverse complement strand
ATCGACAAAGTGGCCTCCGCCGCCCGGTTTCCCGAGCGGATGGCGGCTTCCAATGTGGCGGGAAGTCCCGTTTCCGTCCAGTCGCCGGCCAGTATCAGGTTGCTCCATCGGGTACAGGGACCGGGACGGCGTGCAACCGATTCGGGGGACTGATTGGGGGTAGCCCGCCGTTCCTTCACCACGCGCACGGGCGGAATCCGGCCTCCGAGTCGCGCTGCCGGAGTCAGGTGGGGACCGATCTCAGCCCATATCCGGCCGGCGATCTCCTCGGCGGACAGATGGGCCAGTGCATCGGCGTCGCTGACGGTAACCGACAGCAGATCGTCGCGGGCGAACAGCCATTCCGCCGTACCGCCGACCAGCCCGAGGAACGGCAGTCCTCCTGGCAGCCGTGCCGCTACGTCCAGCCGGAAATGCAGATTCACGATGGCCGGTCCCGGCGGCGGCACCGTCAGTCCGGGGAGCAGCCGCTCCGCGACCCAGGCGGGCGCGGCAAGGATCACGCTATCCGCTGCGCCGAGTGACACGGCGCTGCCGCCAGCGGAAAAGCCGGCCACGCGCCCATCGGCAAAGTTCAGTCCATCGATTCGCGCGCCGAGATGTAGCTCCGCACCCGCTGTCCGCAGCCATGCGAGTGCGGGATCGACGAAGGCCGCGGACAGGCCGCGCGGCGCCAGAATCGGCCGGCAGGCCGCCTCGCCGCGCAACAGCGTCTCGCGCAGCACGGCACCGAACAGGCGGGCCGAGACACGCTCCACCGGTCCATTGAGAGCGGACACAGCCAAAGGGCGCCACAGCCGCTCGAACAGAACCCCATCGCGCGACAGACGGTCGGCGACGGAATGATGCCGGCCGGCGGTCAGGCAGCGCAGGGCGGCAAGATAGTCGATCGCACGGCTGCCCGGCACCCGGCGGGCAGGGTCGAACAACCACAGTCCCCCAGGACACAGGGTCCAGACGGCGCCGTCGCGCAGGTCGAGGAAGGGGAAGGCTGCCGACCGCATCTCCTCCAGCGCATCCAAGCCGCCGGTCCGCCTCGCATAGTCGAGCAGGGCGCGGTTGCCGCTGAGCACCATATGGTTGCCGTTGTCGATTGACCGGCCGAGCGTGGCATCGTGGAAGCTTCGGCAGCGTCCCCCCGCCTGTGGTGCCTGATCGTAGACCACCACCCGTCGCCCGGTTTCCGCCAGACGGACCGCCGCCGCGAGACCGGCAAGGCCGGCACCGACGATATGGACGATGCCCGGCTCGCTCATCAGCCGGCCGGCGGAATGCCGAGCATGCAGCGCGTCGCCACCCAGGCGCCTTCACGCCGCCCGACCCGCACGCGGGCCTTGAGATCGTTCCAGCCAGCGGCGCGCAGGCGTTTCAGCAGCCGATGGTACAGCACCATCATGGCGGTGGCGGCCCACAGGGAGCCGCGCGCCTGCCCGGCAATGGCGGCCCGTGCCTCGGCGAAGCGGGCTTCGGCCACTGCTGCGAGCGCTTCGCAGGCGCGGGGCAGGTTGGGATGGGCCAGAACCTCGTCCGGTCGGTCGCTATCGATACCGGCAGCCAGCAGCAGCTCGCGCGGCAGATACAGACGGTCCAACTCCGCGTCCTCGGCCAGATCGCGCAGGATGTTGGTCAGTTGCAGGGCCTCGCCCAGTGCCAGGGCGAAGCGTTCGGTGGCGGGATCGGCGCGGTCGAAGACGCGGATCGCCAGCATCCCCACCGCGCCGGCGACACGCCGGCAATAGAGCCGCAGGGTGTCGAGATCGGGTGCCCGCATGCCACTGGAGCCCGGTTCCTCCCCGGCCACATCCATCGCCATGCCGTCGATCAGGGCCTCCAGCTCCGCACGCGGAAGACCATAGCGGTCGATGGCGCCTTTCAACGCGGCGGTCAGCGGCCCGTTGGGCGCGCCGCCGAGATAAAGATCGCGGATGTCGCGCCGCCACACGTCCAGGGCAGCCCGCTTGGCGGCAGGCTCGCCGGGTTCGTCGGCGATGTCGTCGATACGGCGGCAAAAGGCGTAGATGGCGAACATCGCCGTCCGCTTGGACGCTGGCAGCAGGCGCATCGGCCAGTAGAAGCTACTGCCCGACCTGGCGGTTACGGCGGTCGCCGTTTCGCCCATCCTGTTGTCTGGCGCCTTCCTGTCCGGCGACGGCATGGATACAGGTTCCAGCGGGGCTCTCTCCAGCGGCGGAGAAGTCATCTGCAGCATCCTGGGCATTGCACGTCGCGACGTGCGTGGCGGGCACGTCGCGACGTGTGGCCCCGGAGTTTATGCGGCGGAGAAGCTCCGCGCCAGTCCCCGCGCCACGGCCGCCAGCTTGTGGTGCGCCCCGAGCGTAACCCGCATCTTCATCGGATCGCGGGCCTTCAGCCGTCGCGACAGCGATTCGGCAAGGCAGAGGATCACCGCCGCCTCCATCCGCAGGCCGCGGTGCCGGATCAGGCCGGGCAGGGTGGCGGCGCGCTCCAACAACCGGTCGGTATGGTCCAGTGCCTGATCGAAGATGGCGCGCAGGCGAGCGTCGCTCTCGCCCTCCACCAGACGTTCGACGCTGATCCCGGCCTCGTCGAACCAGCCCAGCGGGATGTAGCAACGGCCGAGTTGTGTCCAGTCCTCCCGCGCATCCTGCAGATGATTCAGCACCTGCAGGGCGGAGCACAGCGCATCCGACGCCGGTCCGGCGGCCACCCCCTCGCCATGCAGGTCAAGCAGGTAGCGGCCGACAGGGTTGGCGGAAAAGCGGCAATAGAGCAGCAGGTCGCTCCAGCTGTGGCAGCGGGCACCGACCGAGTCCCGCCGGAAGGCGCGCAGGATTTGCCGAGCATGGCGGTCGCTGACGCCGGTCGTCTGCAGGCTTTCTCGCAGGTCGGTGGCGGGCTTCAGATAGGCATGCTTGGCCTGGCCGGAGGTCAGCGCCCGTTCCAGCGCCTCCAGATAGGCCAGCTTGGTCTCCGGTTCGAGATCGGGGTCGTCGGCTATGTCGTCGGCCAGACGAACGAAGCGGTAGAAGGCGATCACATGCGGACGCAGGTGCTTCGGTATCAGGCGGGACGCGACGGGGAAATTCTCTCCCGATTCGTCCTTGCGTGCGACCGGACCGGTCTTGCGGGGTTTCGTCGGGGCGATGTTGAAATCCGTCATGGGATCCCTGCCTGCTGCGCGTCGGGGCTGGCGATGCGACCGTGTGTGCTTCATATAGGCGTGGCAACAGGCTTTGGCCCGTCCTTCCGTCACTCCTCCCCTCTTTTTCCAACCGGGCATCCCATGGTGAAGGCTGCGACCGACCTGTCCTATTGCGGACGGGAGGTTAGGAAATATGACAACGACCACTTTCTGGCAGGTCTGTTCACTCCACCCGACAGGCGGGAGGCAGCCTTCGCGCTTTATGCCTTCAACCTTGAGATCGCAAAGACGCGAGAGGTGGTCAGCGAACCGATCCTGGGCCAGATGCGGCTACAATTCTGGCGCGACGGCATAGAAGCCGTCTATGAGGATGGACCCGTACCGCGCCACGAGGTGATGGAACCGCTTGCCCAGGCCGCACGCGGGCTTGGGCTGAGCCGCACCCTGTTCGACCGGCTGATCGACGCACGGGAAGCGGACCTGGACGACACTCCGCCGGCCGACCTGACCTGTCTCGTGAATTACGCCGAGGTTACCGGGGCGCCGCTGGTCCAGCTGGCCCTGGAAGGTCTGGGAGCACGGGATGCGGCGGCTATGGCGGCTGGGCGCCATGTCGGCATCGCCTATGCCCTGTCCGGCATCCTGCGCGCGGTGCCCTTCCTGGCCCGCCAGCACCGGCAGCGCCTGCCGGACGATCTGATGCAGCGGCATGGCGCCAAGAGCGAGGATCTGTTCGCCGGCCGCTCGACGCCGGAACTGCGGCCGGTGGTGGCGGAGATCGCCGACGTGGCGCGTCGGCATCTGGCCGAGGCGCGCGCTCTGCGCCGTCAGGTGCCAAAGGCGGCGATCCCGGCGCTGCTGCCGGCGACGCTGGCCGATCTCCATCTTGGTGTGATCGCGCGGGAGGGCAATGACGTCTTCGCCCCACGGGTGATGCTGGCCAACCCGTTCCGCCAGCTTCGGCTGGGCTGGGCCGCGATGCGCGGGCGCTATTGACGCCCGCGCATTGGTCCGACGATTACCCGTTCAACCAGCCGTCCAGATCGGCCAGCGCACGGCGGGTGTAGGCCAGCTTGCGGTCACGGCCGCGGATCTTGTCGTCCACCGGCGGGAACAGGCCGAAGTTGACGTTCATCGGCTGGTAGGTCTCGGCCTCGGCCCCGCCTGTGATGTGGCCGAGGATTGCGCCCAGCGCGGTCGTCACCGGAGGCGTGCTGATCTCCTGGCCCAGCCGCTCCGCCGCGGCGAAGCGGCCGGCGAGCAGGCCGACGGCGGCACTTTCCACATAGCCCTCGCATCCGGTGACCTGACCGGCGAAGCGCAGGCGGGGCAACGATTTCAGCCGCAGGGCGCCGTCCAGAATGCGCGGGCTGTTCAGGAAGGTGTTGCGGTGCATCCCGCCCAGCCGGGCGAACTCGGCATTCTCCAGGCCGGGAATCATACGGAAGATGCGGGCCTGTTCGGCATGGCGCAGCTTGGTCTGGAAGCCGACGAGGTTGTAGAGCGTGCCCAGAGCGTTGTCCTGGCGCAGTTGGACCACCGCGTAGGGGCGGCGTTCCGGCTTGTGCGGGTTGGTCAGGCCGACCGGCTTCATCGGGCCATAGCGCAGGGTGTCGACGCCGCGCTCCGCCATCACCTCGATCGGCAGGCAGCCTTCGAAATAGGGGGTGCTCTTCTCCCACTCCTTGAAGTCGATCTTTTCACCCTCGATCAGCGCGGCGATGAAGGCGCGGTACTCGTCCTTCTCGAAGGCACAGTTGATGTAGTCCTTGCCGGTACCGCCGGGGCCGGGCTTGTCGTAGCGCGACTGGAACCACGCCTTCGACAGGTCGATGCTCTCCAGATAGACGATGGGGGCGATGGCGTCGAAGAAGGCGAGCGATTCCTCGCCGGTCTGACTGCGCACTGCCTCGGCGAGGGCAGGGGAGGTGAGGGGACCGGTGGCGACGATGACGCTGTCCCATTCCTCCGGCGGCAGGCCGGCGACCTCCTCGCGCTGGATGGCGATCAGCGGGTGGGACGACACTGCCTCGGTCACCGCATCGGCAAAGCCGTCGCGGTCCATGGCAAGCGCGCCGCCGGCCGGCACCTTGTGCGCGTCGGCGCAGCGCAGGATCAGCGAGCCGCAGCGCCGCATCTCCTCATGGAGCAAACCAACCGCATTGTATTCGGCATCGTCAGACCGGAAGGAATTGGAACAGACCAGCTCCGCCAGCTTTTCGGTGCTGTGGGCCTCGGTCTTGCGGACCGGCCGCATCTCGTGCAGCACGACGGGCACGCCACGGGAGGCGAGCTGCCAGGCGGCTTCCGAGCCGGCGAGACCGCCGCCGATGACATGGACGGGGCGAAGAGTGTCGGTCATGGAGCTGAGGTTCCAAACAAAAGACTGCGGACGATTCGCGCGCAATCTAGGCTGTCCGCTCCGAAAACGACAGTCCCCAAACGGCATCGATCAAACACAGATCAGCCGGCCTCCGCAAGAAGGCCGGCTGCAAGTGATCAGGGATCAGTCAGAACATCGATCCAGGCAAATCAGAGAACCTGATGCGTCAACCGAAGCGATGGCTTATTCGCTCTTCGTCGTCGTGCTGCGTTCGATGGTGGTGGAGCCGGTCGGGGCCGGCGTCACGGTCGTCGAACCGTAACTCGGGGTGGTCGTCGTCGTGGTCGTCGTGCTGGTGGTGGATTTGTCGGACCCGCAGGCCGCCAGCAGCAGGGCCGCCCCCAGGGCGGCCCCCGCACCGGTCAGAAGCGTCTTGCTCATGCCCCTCGTCTCCCATGCAATGCGAACTCTGCGTGGAGGAACACGGTACAGCTTGCGTTTGTTCACGCCCTCTTTCGGGTTGCCGATTTCCGCACCGCCGGCTTCGCCTTCAGGTAAGGGGCGAGATAGCGTCCGGTGTAGCTGCGCTCCACCTTCGCGACATCCTCCGGGGTGCCTTCGGCAACGATCTCACCGCCGCCGGTGCCGCCCTCCGGCCCCAGGTCGATGATCCAGTCGGCGGTCTTGATGACCTCCAGGTTATGCTCGATCACCAGCACCGTGTTGCCCTGGTCGACCAGAGCATGCAGCACCTCCATCAGCTTTTCGACGTCGGCGAAATGCAGACCGGTGGTGGGTTCGTCGAGGATGTACAGCGTGCGGCCGGTGGCACGGCGGCTGAGTTCCTTGGACAACTTGACGCGCTGCGCCTCGCCGCCCGACAAGGTCGTCGCCGCTTGGCCGATGTGGATGTAGCCGAGTCCGACACGGTCCAATGTGTCCATCTTGTCGCGGATGCCGGGAACGGCCTTGAAGAACTCCTTGCCCTCCTCGACCGTCATGTCCAGTACGTCGGCAATGGTCTTGTCGCGGTAGGTGACTTCGAGCGTCTCGCGATTGTAGCGCTTGCCGTGGCAGACATCGCAGGTGACGTAGACGTCGGGCAGGAAGTGCATCTCGATCTTGATGACGCCGTCGCCCTGGCAGGCCTCGCAGCGACCGCCCTTGACGTTGAACGAAAAGCGGCCGGGACCGTAGCCGCGCGCCTTCGATTCCGGCAGCCCGGCGAACCAGTCGCGGATCGGCGTAAAGGCGCCGGTGTAGGTGGCGGGATTGGAGCGGGGGGTGCGGCCGATCGGCGACTGGTCGATGTCGATGACCTTGTCCAGATGTTCCAGCCCCAGCACCGCATCGTGTTCGGCCGGATGCTCGCGGGCTCCCATCAGCTTGCGCGCCACCGCCTTGTAGAGCGTCTCAATGATCAGGGTAGACTTGCCGCCACCCGATACGCCGGTCACGCAGGTGAAGGTGCCAAGCGGGATTTTTGTCGAGACATTGCGCAGGTTGTTGGCGCGCGCGCCCTGCACCTCCAGGAACTGTCCGGGATGGCCGGGGCGGCGGGTTTCGGGCACCGGAACGAAGCGGGTGCCGTTCAGATATTGCGCGGTGATGCTGTTGGGGTTCTTCTGAACCTCTTCCGGCGTGCCCTGGGCGATGACGGTGCCGCCGTGCTGGCCGGCACCGGGTCCCATGTCGACGAGATAATCCGCACTACGGATCGCGTCCTCGTCATGCTCGACGACCACCACCGTGTTGCCGATGTCGCGCAGGCGCTTCAGGGTTTCCAGC
>NZ_BADK01000535.1 GCF_000333595.1 Azospirillum sp. B506 | reverse complement strand
TGCCGCGCTCTGTCACCCCTTGCCGCCGCGGGGCTGCCCCCCACCGTGACAAGCGGCCGCGACCTATCCGAAAGTACAGGTCGAGACTTGACGACTCGGGGTAACCCCCGGCACAAACGATGGCGTGATGTGACCTTCCCGTGACCGGGCCGCCAGAGCGGCCGGACGGCCGGCGGGTTTTCGACGGACAGAGGCGATGCTGGTGGCGGAGTGCGCGATGGCGGCTGCGGCTGGGGTGGCGTGTGCGCGTAAAATGAAGCGGAGCAAGGCGTGGACGTCCACCCGGCGGGGCCTGCGGCTGGCGCTGACGGGCGGCCTGCTGGCGACGCTGGCGGCCTGCGCCGGCACCGCGCCGACGGTTGACGGACAGCGGCGGACGGCGCAGCGCCCGACCTGGGATCAGGTCTCGCCCGACTTCCGCCATCTCGCCGGCTGGATCGATGACGATCACGCCCAGGCGGTTCCCGCCGTGCAGCGCACTTGCGGCTGGGTGAAGAACCAGCCGCCCGGCAAGCCGATGGGTCCGCTGCGCGCGGCCGGCACCACCGACGACTGGCGCGCCATCTGCGCCGCCGCCCGCGACCTTCCCCCCGGCGACAGCGAGGCGGCCCGCCGCTTCTTCGAGACCTTCTTCACCCCGCGCGACGTCAGCAACGGCGAGAACGGCCTCTTCACCGGCTATTACGAGATCGAGCTGCACGGCAGTTGGACGCCGAGCGAGCGCTACAACGTCCCGCTCTACCGCATGCCGGCCCGCGGCAAGAACGGCCTGCCCAGCCGCGCCCGGATCGAGAACGGCGCGCTGAAGGGCAAGGGGCTGGAGCTGATGTGGGTGGACGACCCGGTGGACGCCTTCTTCCTGGAGATCCAGGGGTCGGGCCGGGCGATCATGGCCGACGGGTCGGTGGTCGGCATCCACTACGCCGGCCAGAACGGTCACAGCTATTACCCGATCGGCCGCCATATCATCGACATCGGCGACGCCACGCCGGAACAGATGTCGTTGCAGACGATCCGGCGCTGGCTGAAGGACCATCCGGCCGAGGCCCAGCG
>NZ_BADK01000536.1 GCF_000333595.1 Azospirillum sp. B506 | reverse complement strand
CAGCCCGACGAACTCCCCGGGGTCCTCCACNGCCACCGCGACATGCCCTCGGGGCTGGGTGAACTTCACCGCATGGTCGAGCAGGTTCAGCACCATCTCGCGCAGCCGCCGGCGGTCGATGCGCATGCGGAAGGACGGACAGGAATGGACGGCCAGTGTCACCCGCTTGCCGGCCGCCTTCGGCGCCAGCATGTCGGCACAGCCGGTCAGCAGTTGCGGGATGTTGACATCGCTTTCCTGGATCTCGATGGAGCCGGTGGAGCCGCGTGTGTAGTCGAGGATGTTGTTGACCATGGTCAGCAGCGATCGGCCGCTTTCCTCGATCAACTTGACATATTCCAGGTAATCGGGGTGGCCCAGCTTGCCCATCCCCTCCCCCGCCAGCACGTCGGCGAAGCCGATGATGGAGTTCAGCGGCGTGCGCAGTTCATGACTCATCACCGCCAGGAAATCCAGCTTGGCCCGGTCGGCCTTGCGCGCGGCCTCCAGCGCATCCGACAGTTCGGCGGTGCGTTCCGATACACGGCATTCAAGCTCGCGGTTCTGTTCGGCCGCGCGGCGGTAGAGCTTGCGGATCTCCACCATGTTGCGGACACGGTGCAGAAGCTCCCAGGCGATGAAGGGCTTGGTCAGGAAGTCGTTGGCGCCCAGTTCCAGCGACTTGCGCCGGGTCTCCTGGTCGGTCTGGGCGGTCAGCACCAGAATCGGCACGTAATCGTCGCCGAAGACCGGCTTCAGCCGCTCCATCAGGTCGAAACCGCTCATGTGCGGCATGCGGATGTCGATCAGCAGCAGATCGAAAGGCTCTGCCGCGCAGAGGTCGGGCACCTTGCGCGGGTCGGTCTCGCCGCGCACATGGCGATAACCGTCGTGACCGAGGATTTCCCGCAGCAGGTCGACGTTGGACGGGTTGTCGTCCACGATCAGGATGCTCGCGTCCCTGACCTGCTGGGCGAGCGCCGGATCGATCTGGCTCCTGTTCATCGGGACCATGCACCTTTGAACCGTCCGCTAGGGCAGTCAGGTTCGCCTCTGAACGGATCGAATGCAACGGAAATGAACAGGCCGGCGGGAGGAGCGGCCTCGGTCAGGGAACGGCGCTGTCGAGCGGCGTCGCTCAGGCCCGTTTTTCCCAGCCGCCGCGGTCGGTCTGCTGCCAATAGGTCAGGCTGTGGCCGGCGGCCTTGCAGGCCTTCCAGCGCTGGCGGGCGGCCAGCACCGCCTCCTCGTCGTTGCCGTCGAACAGGTCGCAGACGAGGTCGAAACTGTCCATCCGGTCGCTGACGCAGCCGTCCACCGTCACCAGCACGGTGGCGTTGTTCGGGTTCTCGTCGGCGTCGGTCAGCCACACCGGCTGGCGCTCGGCGAAGCCGTCGCGCGCAGCCCCGTGCGGCAGGAAGGAGCCGGGATCGTAGGTCCACAGATGCTGGTTCAGCATGTCCACCCGCTCTGCCGAGCCGGCCAGCACGACGGCACGCCAGTTCCGCTCAAGAACCTTCTCCAGGATCTTGGGCAGCGCCTGTTCCATCGTGCGCCGTTGCAGGTGGTAGAAGCGGACTTCGGTCATGGCCCCTTCACGCACGGCGATCAGCCCTCGTGGAAGTCCGCCACGAAGCGGTCGAGCAGGCGCACGCCGAAGGCGGAGGCCCCCTTCGGAACCGTGGCGCCGTCCTTCTTCGCCCAGGCAACGCCGGCGATGTCGATGTGGGCCCAGGGCAGATCGTTGACGAAGCGCTTCAGGAACTGCGCGCCGACGATGCTGCCGGCCCCGCCACCCGACCCGGTGTTCTTCATGTCGGCGGCCGGCGACTCGATTTCCTTGTCGTAATTGTCGCCCAGCGGCATGCGCCACACCGGCTGGCCCACCTTCAGGCCGGCGGCCGTCAGGTTCATGGCAAGGTCGTCGTCGTTGGCGAACAGGCCGGCATGCTCATGACCCAGCGCGACGATGATGGCGCCGGTCAGGGTGGCGAGGTCGATCATCAGCTTGGGCTTGTAGACGTCCTGGGCGTACCACAGGCAGTCGGCCAGCACCAGACGGCCTTCCGCGTCGGTGTTGATGACCTCGATGGTCTGGCCCGAGGCTGAGGTGACGATGTCGCCCGGACGCTGTGCCGTGCCCGACGGCATGTTCTCCACCAGACCGACGATGCCGATGGCGTTGACCTTCGCCTTGCGGGCGGCGAGCGCGTACATGGTGCCGATCACGGTGGCGGAGCCGCCCATGTCCCACTTCATGTCTTCCATGCCGGCCGCACCCTTGATCGAGATGCCGCCGCTGTCGAAGGTGACGCCCTTGCCGATGAAGGCGACCGGACGCTTGTCGTCAGCATCCGGGTTGCCGTTCCAGCGCATGACGACCACGCGCGGCTCGTTGGCGCTGCCCTGAGCGACGCCCAGCAGGGCGCCCATGCCGAGCTTCCTCAGCTTTTTCTGGTCGAGGATTTCCACCTCGACGCCGAACTGCTCCAGTTCCTTCGTCTTCTCGGCAAGGCTTTCCGGATAGATGACGTTGGCCGGCTCCGACACCAGATCGCGGGTGAAGCGGATGGCGTCGGCCAGCGTGTCCAGCTTCTTGAAGGCCGACTTGGCGGCGCCGTCTTCCTCGACCAGCAGCGTCAGCTTGCGCAGGCTGGGCTTCGGCTCCTTCTTGTCGGCCTTCTTGTCGTTGGTCCGGTACTTGTCGAACTTGTAGCTGCGCAGCTGCGCGCCAAAGGCGATCTCGGCGGCGGCGGCGGCCGGCGACAGCGCGGTCCCCTCCGGCAGTTCGACCAGCAGAGCCGCCTCGTCGGCGGCCTTGTCCAGCGTCACGGCGATGGCGCCGCCGGCGGCCTGCAGGACCAGATCGGTCAAATCCGCAGCCTTGCCGATGCCGACCAGCAGGATGCGGCCAAGCTCGGTCCCGGCCGGGGCGAGCAGCGTCAGCGTCTCGTCCTTCTTGCCGTTGAAACGGGCGGCGGCCATGGCGCGGGCCAGCGCCCCGCCGGTCTTCTCATCAAGCTCGCGCCCGATCGGGCCAAGGCTGCGGTCGGCGGCGACGGTCACGGCGAGCACGCCGGAGGACGGCAGGGACGGCTTGGCGAAGGAGAACTTCATCTGGTCCTCTTGAGAGGGATTGGGCGAATACGCCCGGATGGCATCGGCGGTTGGAAGCCTACCCCACCGATAAGGAGCGCGCCACCCCGGCTGTCAAGAGTGGGGAGGGGGAGATGCCCCTCCCCCATCGCTCACGCATCGATCGCCTTGCCCAGCTCGACCGGATCGACCTCGCCCTGCTCCAGCGCGATGTCCGGCACGCTCTCCTCCGACACCGTCTCCTCGGCGCGGCGCTCCAGCACGGCGGCGAAGAAGCCGTCGGTGTCGTGACGGGCCGGCGTCAGGCGCAGGTAGGGACCCTCGACCGGCGGCGGCGCGCCGGCCTCCTCCTCCGCCCAGACCTCGGCGACCGGCTTGACGATGAAGTCGTGATGGGTCTGCAGGAAGGCTTCGACCTGCGCCTCGTTCTCGTCATGCAGCATGGAGCAGGTGGCGTAGATCAGCCGCCCGCCCGGCTTCACCAGACGCGCGGCGCTGTCCAGGATGTTGGCCTGCAGCGGCAGCAGCTGTTCCAACCCCGGGCCGAGCTGGCGCCATCGGGCATCGGGGTTCCGGCGCCAGGTGCCGGTGCCGGAGCAGGGGGCGTCGACCAGCACGCGGTCGAACTTGCGCTTGTGGCGCTTCACCCAGGGGTCGCGCTCGCTGGTCAGCGGGTGGGCCTCGATGTTGTGCAGGCCGGCGCGGCGGAACCGCTCGGCGGCACGTTTCAGGCGCTTGTCCAGCACGTCGCAGGCGACGACGCGGCCCTTGTTCTTCATCAGCGCCGCGACGGCCAGCGTCTTGCCGCCGGCGCCGGCGCAGAAATCCACCACCTGATGGCCCGGCTTCGGCGCCACCGCCAGCGCCACGAGCTGAGATCCCTCGTCCTGGATCTCGACCAGACCGTCCTTGAACGCCTCGACGCTGCCCAGCGGCGGCCGGCCCTTCACCCGCAGGCCGAGCGGCGACCATTGCGTGGTCTCCGCCGTGATCTGCGCCTTGGCCAGCGCCTTGATCGCGCTCTGCTGGTTGGCCTTCAGCGGGTTGATGCGCAGGTCGAGCGGCGCCGCCTCCAGCAGCTTCTCCATCTCCACCCCGAAGCGCTCGCCGAGCGAGGCGCGCATCGGCGCCTCAGCCCAGTCCGGGCATTCCACCCGCACCGTCTCCGGCATGTCGGGATGGTCCATGGTGTGGCTTTCCAGCTTGCCGACCATCGCCAGCTCGTCGTCGGTCAGGCGGGCCGGGGCGAACTGCCGCCGC
>NZ_BADK01000537.1 GCF_000333595.1 Azospirillum sp. B506 | reverse complement strand
GCAGGTTGGTTTGCCCCGCGATGGAGTTGATGAGGCTGACCACCTCGCCCACCTCGTGGCGGCACGGACCAGACCGTTCATCACCTCGTTGTCCTGGGTCGCCTCCGCCACCGCCTGGTTCGCCACCTCGTTGGAGGCGTTGACCTGCCGGCCGATCTCGCCGATGGAGCTGGACAGCTCCTCGGTGGCGCCGGCAACGGTGTTGACGCTGACCGCCGCTTCCTCCGCGGCCTGGGCGGCGGCGCTGCTGCGGCTGGTGGCGGCACCGGTGCTGGCGGTCAGCAACTGTGCGGTCTGGCGCATCGTGCCGGCGGAGGCCGTCACCTGCCGCACCACCTCGCCGATCGAGCGTTCAAACCCGTCGGCCAGACGGGACAGCAGAGCGACCCGCTCGCCCTCCGCCTTGACGCGCATCTCCTCCTGTTCGGCGCGCAGGCGGCGGTTGTCCAGCCCGCGTTCCTTGAACACGCCGACCGTCTCGGCGATCAGGCCGATCTCGTCATGCCGGCCGGTGTCGGTGATTTCCACATCGAGATCGTCGTCGGCCAGACGGCGCATCGCCCCGGTCAGCCGCGACAGCGGCTGGGTGATGGAGCGGGCGATCCACAGCGCCAGCAGCAGTGCCGCGATGCCCAGCCCGCCGCCGAGCAGCACGGCCTGCAGGGCGTGACGGCGGAAATCGGCATCGATGTCGTCGACATAGACGCCGGTGCCGACGACCCATTTCCAGCCCGGCGCCATCTGCGCATAGGCGATCTTCGGGCTGGCGTCCGTCCGTCCGGCCTTCGGCCAGGAGTAGGAGACGTACCCCCCACCCTTGCGCGCCTCGTCCACCAGAAGCTGTGCAAAAGGAACGCCATTCGGATCTCGGAATGCTCCGAAATTCTGCCCCTCGATTTGCGGCTGCCCACCGTGAACTTCGATTCTCCCGTCCTCATCCGTGACGAACACATATTCGCTTCCGGAATAGCGCATCGCGCGGACGGCATTTCTGGCTGCAGTCCGCGCCGCTTCCTGCGACATCTCCCCTTTTGCCGCGCGGCCTTCAAAGTCCTTGATGGTGCCAAGCGCCGCCTCGACAATCGAGCGCACCTTTGTCCGACCGCTTTCTTCTTGGGTATCGCGAAGAGATGAGAGAAGGATGATTGCAACACCAATGATTGCGCAGAGCATAACTGCGGATATGGTGAGAAATTTTTTACTTATGCTGATGTTTCGCATGCGAATGACCTCCCGGATAGACAAGGAGAAGTCTATGGAAGCGGTGTATCAGAGTCAAAACCGTACAATTCGGACATCATTCAGTGACGAACTGCGGCGCAACATTACAAAGCAATAAGACCTGCGTCGCAGATGAACACATTCCAGGGAAAAGACGGAAAACAGCTTACCGAGAGCCTAGATCATCCCGGATAGCCGCGCACACGATCATACAACTTAGACAACCTCACAT
Organism: Azospirillum sp. B506; assembly: GCF_000333595.1. Lineage (GTDB taxonomy): Bacteria > Pseudomonadota > Alphaproteobacteria > Azospirillales > Azospirillaceae > Azospirillum. The sequence goes on along the minus strand of NZ_BADK01000537.1, from coordinate 2,838 downwards.
CGCAGATCCCAAGCTCTTTCAGGTGATCCACCGTGTTGGCGAGGTAATCGATGTTGGGGCCGCGCTGGCCGCAGCAGCCGGCGATGCGACAAACAACCGCAGTCTCGTCCAAGCCGCGGCAATATTGCGGATGGTTGCGGTCGACGACGAAGCAGCAGGCGCAGACGGACTCCAACCCATCGGCCGACCGTCCACCGCGCAGGCGGACACGGAGCATCCTCGGTAGATAGACGCGGTTGTCCATCTCCCGCTCCCACAGATAGTCGAGCGTGGCCGGCACCTCGACGGCCGCCACCCGGAAGACGATGCCCCGGCAGGATCCGCCACGGTCCAGCCCCAGCACCAGCCCCGGCCGTTCCGGCGTGCCGCGGTAACGGTGGGAGGCGACGCAGAAGCTGCGGTGGTATCCCGGCAGGGTCGCCGCATGCTGCTCCAGAAAGGTGAAACCTGGATCCCACATCAGCGATCCATAGCCGAAGACCCACAGGTCGGTGCCGGGTTCGACGGCGATGTCATGCATCCAAGCGGGAAGCGATGAGTCGGGGGCCATGGAGGTTCGCTTGAAGAAGATCGCAAGGGGAAGACGGGGCGGAGGAAAGAACGAAGCCGAATCGGTGGAAGCGAATCGGTGGCGACCGAGCCTAGCATGCGGGTTCCGGGGTCGCTATAACGGTACGGAGATGGAACGGACATGCCACCGATGCGACCAAACGCCACTTCCTCCGCCACGCGCCGCCTGCTGACCGGACGCCGGATCGCGACCCTCCTGGTGCTGATGGTCGTGCTGCTGCCGGCTTTCGCCTATTCTCTGTGGTGGTGGCAGGCGGCCCGCACCGTGCGCGATGGCGTGCAAAGCTGGGTTGCCGAGCAGCAGGCGAATGGGGCGGTGGTGTCACATGGCGGGCTGACCGTCCAGGGCTTCCCCTTCACCCTGCGGGCGGAACTGGAAAAGCCGCATCTGGCGACCCGTGGGGCCGACTGGCAAGGCGCGCGGCTGGTGGCGGAGGCGGCGCCCTGGAACCCCACCCGCATCGCCTTGACCTTTCCCGGCGAGCAGCGCCTGTCCGTCGTCCAGCCCGGACAGCCGCCGGTCGATATCCTGGCGCCGAACGGTGGAAGCGGCGACGTGACCATGCGGATGTCGGGCACCCTGGAGCGGCTCGCCCTGCGCTTCTCCGGCCTGACCGCGCAGGTCGCCGGCCAGCCGGTGCCGGTCGCCGCTCTCGATGTCACCGCCGCCCAGCCGGATCGGCCGCCAGCCGAACGCACCGCCGCCGGCCTGACCCTGACCCTGACCGCCGACGGACTGACCTTGCCCGACGGCATGCCGGCGAACCTGGGACGAGAGGTGAAGCGGACCGAACTGACCCTGCGCGTCATGGGCAATCCGCCGCGGCCCGAGCCGGCCAGCCTGTCGGCCTGGAGCCGCGACGGCGGCACGGTCGAGGTCGACCGGCTGGCGCTGGATTGGGGGCCGCTGGCGGCGGTCCTGTCGGGCACGCTGGCGCTGGATTCCCAATTGCAGCCGCAGGCGGCGCTGACCGCCGAGATCCGCGGCGCCCCCGCCATTCTGGATGCGGTCAAGCCGATGATGCGGCCGAACGAGGCGGCAATCGCCAAGACCGTGCTTGCCATGCTGGCTCGCCCGACCGGGCCGAACGGTGAATCGGTGGTCACCGCCCCGGTGACGGTGCAGGACCGTTCGCTGTTCGTCGGCCCGCTGCGCGTCGCGGCCCTGCCCAAGCTGGTCTGGTGACAAGACTGGGTTCCGGGCCGGGGCAACGACCTGTCCGAACGGCGGAAATGCAACACCTGCCACAGCGCATGACCGTTCTGTGACCGGCGCATCTTGTTTCACACGGTGCGTCAGGTCAAATTGACGCAGTCCTTGTCGCGGCTGCGATGGTGCGTCGGTCGATGTGTCGGTTTCTTGCCTATTGCGGCGAGCCCGTGTTCCTGGAAACACTGGTCTGCACGCCCTGCCATTCCCTGATCGAACAGTCGATGCACGCCGAAGAGGCGAAGACCGAAACCAACGGTGACGGGTTCGGCGTCGGCTGGTACAGCGAGCGGACCGAACCCGGCCGCTATTGCGAGATCCGTCCGGCCTGGTCGGACGAGAACTTGCAGTCGATCTGCAACCATGTCCGCTCCCATCTTTTCTTCGCCCATGTGCGGGCGGCCACCGGCACCGCGGTCAGCCGGGCCAATTGCCACCCCTTCAAGGCCGGGCGTTTCCTGTTCATGCACAATGGTCAGATCGGCGACTGGCCCCGCCTGCGCCGCCGGGTGGAGGCGATGATCCCGGACGAGCTGTACAGCACGCGCACCGGCACCACCGACAGCGAGGCGATTTTTCTGGCGGCGCTGGGCCAGGGGTTGGAGCGGGATTCGGTCGGCGCCTTCCAGCGCGTGCTGCACGCGGTCCGCGACGAGATGCAGGCACTGGACATCGCCGCGCCGTTGCGCTTCACCGCCACCTGGACCGATGGCAAGCGGGTGTGGGCGGTGCGCTGGGCATCGGACAACAAGCCGCCCAGCCTGTATTGGCGCCGCGGCGAGAATGGCCTGATCGTGGTGTCGGAACCCGTCGATGCCCAGCGCGACCAATGGCGCCCGGTCCCACCCAGCGGCGGGCTGGTGGCGCGCATCGGCTCGGCGCCGGAGATGTTCACGTTTCATTGAGGAGAGCGGCGGCGCGGTCGCCGCCCGCCTCTCATACCCCAACAGCCGGCCCTTCGGCAGCAGGATGGTCACCGCCGTGCCCCGGCCCGGCGCGCTGTCCAATTCCACCCCGCCGCCTTGCATTTCGGCGAAACGCCGCACGATGGGCAGCCC
>NZ_BADK01000538.1 GCF_000333595.1 Azospirillum sp. B506 | reverse complement strand
CTCCGCCCTGTCGCCGCATCTGGCCTTTGGCGAGATCGGGCCGCGGCAGGTCTGGCATGCCGCCCGCCATGCCGCCGACGCCCGCCCCGAACTGGCGCCGGGCATCGACGCCTTCCTGCGCGAGGTCGGCTGGCGCGAGTTCCAGTATCATCTGCTGCACCATGCGCCGGAACTGCCGGACAATCCGCTCGATCCCCGCTTCGCCGATTTCCCCTGGCGCGCGGATGCGGCGGGCCTGCAGGCCTGGCAGCGCGGGCGCACCGGCTATCCCATCGTCGATGCCGGCATGCGCCAGCTGTGGGAGACCGGCTGGATGCACAACCGGGTGCGGATGATCGTCGCCTCCTTCCTGGTCAAGGATCTGCTGCTGCCCTGGCGGGAGGGGGAACGCTGGTTCTGGGACACGCTGGTCGATGCCGACCTCGCCCAGAATGCCGGCAACTGGCAGTGGGTGGCCGGCTGCGGCGCCGATGCCGCCCCCTTCTTCCGCGTCTTCAATCCCGTCCTGCAGGGCGAGAAGTTCGACCCCCAGGGCGATTACGTCCGCCGCTATGTGCCTGAGTTGGGCCGGCTGCCGCCGCGCTGGATCCACCAGCCCTGGGCGGCCCCGACCGAGGTGCTGCGGCAGGCCGGCATAAAGCTGGGCGACGATTACCCGCGTCCGATTGTCGACCATGGCCTTGCCCGCGACCGCGCACTCGCGCTTTACAACGAGCGCAAGGGCAAGGTGGACATGGCATCTTGAGCGGCGATCTTCATCGAACGGTCACCGGCACGCCCGCAAACGGTCATGGCCGCGCGCTACAGTCCACCCAGCGGCCCGGTGCGGCCGCCCGTCCTAAAAAAGCTGTCCTCAAAAGAAAGAACAACCGCCACTCGGCAAGGCGGCCCCTCCCCGGGGTCGCCTTTTTCCTTGCGGCGTTGCACCGGCTGCCGCGTTGCATCGGTCGACTGGGTGTTATAAAGTAACACCCATGTCCGCGCTTCACGACCATACCCACTGCATTGCCGACGCCCTGACCCGTGCCGACGCGCTGTGCGCCGAACGCGGCGCCCGGCTGACCGCATTGCGCCGCCGCGTTCTGGAACTGGTGTGGTCCAGCCACCGGCCGCGCGGCGCCTATGCGATCCTGGAGGATCTGAGCCAGCAGGACGGCAAGGCGGCGGCACCGCTGACCGTCTACCGCGCGTTGGAGTTCCTGGTCGAGCAGGGGTTGGTCCACCGCATCGAATCGCTGAACGCCTATGTCGGCTGTGCCGCCCCGGGGGATGTCCATTCCGGCCAGTTCCTGGTGTGCGAGGCCTGCGGCGACGCCGCCGAGATCGACGATCCGGGCGTCGGCGCCGCCATCGACGCCGCGGCGGCCGGGCGCGGCTTCCGTGTCCAGCGCCCCACCGTCGAGGTGCGCGGCCTGTGCAAATCCTGTCAGGAGAAACCCCGTTGAGCGCTTCCGCCGCCCCTCCCGCCCGTCTTCCCGTCTCGGTGCTGACCGGCTTCCTCGGCAGCGGCAAGACCACGCTGCTGCAGGCGCTGCTGCGCAACCCGGCGATGGCCCGCACCGCCATCGTCATCAACGAGTTCGGCGAAGTCGGGCTCGACCATTTGCTGGTCGCCAAGGCGTCCGAGAAACATGGTGCTGATGAACAGCGGCTGCCTGTGCTGCACCATCCGCGGCGATCTGGTCGATACGCTGCGCGACCTGTTCCCTCAGCGGGTCAAGGGCGAGATCCCCGATTCGACCCGTGTGGTGTTGGAGACGACCGGCTTGGCCGACCCGCCCCGATCATCCACACGCTGATGTCGGACCCGCTGCTGGCCGCCCGCTTCCGCCTGGACGGCGTCATCGCCACGGTGGACGCGGCGCACGGCTCGCTCCAGCTCGACCGCCAGCCGGAAAGCGTGAAGCAGGCCGCCGTCGCCGACCGCATCGTGCTGACCAAGACCGACGTCGCCACCCCGGCGGCCACCGTCGCCCTGATGCAGCGCCTTGCCGCCATCAACCCGGCCGCCCCGGTGATCCCCGCCGCCCATGGCGAGGTCGATCCGGCCAAGCTGTTCGATGCCGGGCTGTACAATCCGGAAACCAAGAGTCCCGATGTCGCCCGCTGGCTGCGCGAGGAGGCCTATCGCGACGAGCAGGCCAAGGCGCACGGGCACCATGACCATGGGCATCATGACCACGATCATGATCATGATCATGAACACGGCGACCACTGCGGCCCCGACTGCGGTCATGACCATCATCATCATGACGCCAACCGCCACGACGACCACATCCGGGCCTTCTGCATGGTGATCGACCGGCCGGTTCCCTGGAACGGCTTCGTCGATTTCATGGAGGCGCTGATCGCCCAGGCCGGCGAGAATCTGCTGCGGGTGAAGGGGCTGCTGAACGTTCAGGAAAGCGAGCTTCCCGTGGTCGTGCATGGCGTCCAGCACATGTTCCACCCGCCCGTCCGCCTGGAAGATTGGCCCACCGACGACCACCGCACCAAGCTGGTCTTCATCACCCGCGATGTCGGCCAGCCGGTGATCGAGCCGCTGTTCAACGGGCTGGTCTGGGGCGAGGGTAAGGAAGCGGGCTGACGGATTCGGAGGGGGGAGCATCCGATATCGGCCACTTCCCCCCACCGGTATCCCTACCGTCCCACCAGCCGCCGCAACGGGCTGTCGCCGGCCGCCCACACGCCGCGGTCCACCGCCTTCGCCCCCTCGAACACCATCCAGCTCTGCCGCCCGTAATGCGGCAGCGGTCTGACCAGCGCCCGCAGCGCCTCGGCATCGGCACCCGACACCACCAGCGCCGTCCGCCCAAGCGCCGCCCGCGATACCCACACCCGCGCGGTGCCGCGCCCCGCCAGCTCCGCCGGAACCGGCGGCAACCCGCGCCGCTCCAGTTCCCGCGCCACCGCCGCGTCGGTTCCGACCATTAGCAGCGGCGCAGTGCCACCGCCTTCCTTGCCGCCACCGTCCTTCCCGACACCGTCCATCAGCCGCCCTGCCAGACCTCGCGCAGCTTCCGCCGCGTCACCATCCATCGGGCCGTCTGCCGCGATCACCCGCTCGGCACCCGGCCGCAGAGTCACGTCGCGCAGGATCGCCGGCGCCTCCCCCGGTGCCAGCCGGCGGAACAGGTCGAAGTCGGGATCGACCGACACCGCCTGCACCGCCGCCTCGGCCGGCACCCGCAGCGTCGCTTGGCGACCATCGAGGCGGACAGTGCGGTCCTCAAACCCGGCCACCGTCTCCAAACGCACCGGCACGGTCAGGGCATAGGGCGCATCGGCCTCCTGCCGCAGGGTCAGCAGCACGCCGTCCCCATCCGCCCGCGCGTCCGGCAGCGTCAGCATCGGCGCACCACGCCGCTCCAGCCATTGGCTGAACAGCCCGCCGAGACCGCGACCGGATGAGGCCTCGAAGGCCCGTCGCAGGTCGGACCAGCCGGCGTTCCGGAAGGCGTGATCGCTCCAGAAGCGGCGGATGCCGGCATCGAAGGCCTCGCGACCGATCTCCGCCTCCAGCATGTGGAACAGCATCGCCGCCTTGCCGTAGCCGACGATCTGCGATGCATCATGAGTCCTCGACAGGAACTCGGTCAACGGACGGTCACGCTCTGCCGGCAGGGCGGCATAGTCGCGCAGCCAGTCCAGCCGCATCGCCCGCGCCGCATCGGCGCCACGCACCTCGGCGGCGGCATAGTCGGCCATGTAGATGGTCAACCCCTCAGCCCAATTGCCGGGCCAATCGCCGCCCTGCCCCACCCGCACGCCGTTGCCCCACCAGTTGTGCATGATCTCGTGGGTCAGCGACTGGCTGCGGATGAAGGGCAGCGGCAGCACGGTGCGGCCGATGGCGGTCAGGCCGGGGAAGCCCAGCCCGACCGGCGGCGGAACCGAAACGATGCTGAAGCCATCGAAGGGATAGGTGCCGATGCGGGCGGAGCCGGCGGCAATCGCCTGTTCGGTCAGGCCGAGATAGCTGTCGGCCAGCCCGGCCTGCTCCGGATGGCGGTAGAGCCGCAGGCGAAGCTTGCCTGCCATGCGCTCCTCAACCGTCCAATCCCCGGCGAAAACGGAGGGAACCTCGATGCTGCGCTCCTCCTCGAACACCGCGCGATAGCCGGCGGCGTCGCGCCCCTCCTCCACCAGCCGGCCGGTGGCGACCGCGACATAGGGCGCCGGTACCCGCAACGACAGACGCCAGCTCGGCGGCTCGTCCTCCGCCGAGACCGGATCGGGAAGCCAGCCGCCGCCCGGCAGGAAGGCCCCGTCGCCGTCCACCGCAAGCCCGGTGCCGGCGGCGAAGGCCGGCAGCCGTCCGCCGTACCGGATGGTCAGCGGCGCATTCCCCTCCGGCACCACCAACCGCAGGCGGTCGCCCCGCCGCTCCACCGGCAGCGGTTTGTCGCCGGCCCGCACCTCCTGCACCGCCAGGGCCGGGTCCAGCCGCAAGGACTGGACGCCGGCCGGCAGTATCAGCCGGTCCACCGCGTCGATCCGCCCGGCGGCGGGATCGAGCGTCAGGTCGATGTCATGGTGCAGCGGTGCGGCGATGGCCGGGGCGACCGCGCCCAGGGCCAGCGCCGCTCCCGCCAGGGCGAGAGCCCGGATGCGGAGGATCGTCATGCCCATCAAGATGGGCGCCGGACCGGCAAGCCGCCAGCGCGGCGTCACGCCGCGCGGAGGCTGCCCAGGAAGCCGTCCACCTCGCTGCGCAGCCGATCGGCGACGCTGGTCAGGCGGCCGGATTCATCCAGCATCTGGCTGGCCCTGGTACCGGCATCGGTGGTCGCCTCGCTGGCGCCGGCGACGTTGGCGGACACTGCCCTGGCTCCCTGCGCCGCCTGATGGACATTGGCGGAAATGTCGCGCGTCGCCGCCCCCTGCTGTTCCACCGCCGCGGCGATGGCGCTGGAGATGCCGGTCATCTCGCCGATGACGTGGCCGATGTCGCGGATCGCCACCACCGCCACATTGGTCGCCTGCTGGATTTCGGCGATCTTCCGCTGGATATCCTCGGTGGCGCGGGCGGTCTGGCTGGCCAGCGCCTTCACCTCGCCGGCGACGACGGCGAAGCCCTTGCCGGCCTCGCCGGCGCGGGCGGCTTCGATGGTGGCGTTGAGGGCCAGCAGGTTGGTCTGGGCGGCGATGGTGTTGATCATCTCCACCACATGGCCGATCTGGTCGGCCGCCTCCACCAGCGTGCGCATGGTGGTGTTGGTCCGTTCGGCCTGATTGACCGCCTCGCCCGAGATGCGGGTGGAGGCGGCGATCTGGCGGCCGATCTCCAGGATGGAGGCCGACAGCTCCTCGGTCGCCGAGGCCACCGTCTGCACATTGGCGGACGCCTGTTCGGACGCCGCGGCGACGGCGGTCGCCTGCGCGCTGGCCTGGGATGCGGTCGTCGACATCGTGTCGGCGGTGCCCTGCATCTCGGTGGCGGCCGAGGCGACCGTCTCGACGATGTGCATAGCCTTGGCGTCGAAATCCCGCATCAATGCTTCCAGCCGGACGGTGCGGGCCTCCTTGGCGGCGTGTTCGGCGGCCTGTTCGGCCGCCAGACGGTCGGCGGTCATCATGCTGTCGCGGAAGACGGTGACGGTCGCTGCCATGCCGCCGATCTCGTCGGCGCGGTCCAGGCCGGGAATCGTCACGGTCATGTCACGGTCGGCCAGACGGCGCATCGTTTCGGTCATCGAGCGGATCGGGTCGCTGACCCGGTGCTTGGCGACGATCATGCCGGCGATGGTCAGCAGCGCCGCGGCGACCACCAGCAGGGTGGCGACGATGGCATCCCGCGTCGCGCGCGCCGCCTGGGCATCGGAACGGGCGACCATCCAGTCCACCGCAGCCAGCGCAGCGTCGACGATATAGCCCTGGCTGGCGGTATCCTGCCGGCGCAGCGTGCCGATCTCGACCGGCGAGGGACGGCCCTCTGCCAGGGCGGCCAGCACCGCCTTGCGTTGATCGACCAGCGGCCCCTCGAAATTCACCTTGGCCTTTTCGACCGCCTCGCGGATCTGGTCCGGGGTGTCGGGGCGGGCAGCCGATTCCTTGACCAGTGCCCAGGCCTGCACGGTACGGCCGATGGCTTCCGCCACCGCCTGCGCGTCGGCCGGAGTCCAGGTCTGGCCGGTGGCGACCGCGGTCTGGATGCGCAACGCCATGCCCCCGGCATTCAGGCGGGTGTTCCAGGCGGCCCGCTTGATGCCCAGGAAATGATCGACAATGGGATCCGCCAGCTTCAGCGACCCGTCCAGCAGGTCGGTCGTGGCGGTCAGAGCGTCCAGATAGGCCACCGGCGCGGTCGCCCAGGCGTCGGCCACCGCCGGATCGCGCGAGGCCTTGCGCTGGCGGATCGCACCGTCCGCCCTCTGGCGCAGGGCGGCCAGCGTGTCATGGGTGGTGCGCAGCGTTGCCGCCGCCGCCGGCAGGCCGGGCAGATCGAGCGTGTCGAGCTTGGCGGCGATGGCGGCATAGCCGGCCTCCGCCACCGTGCGGTTGGCGGCGATGTCCTTCAGCTCGGCATCGCCAGCCGGCTCCTCCGCCCCCAGCGCCGGACCGACCAGACCACGCTCCAGCCGAATCGCCAGCAGCGTGCGCAGCAGGTCGCGGCTCGTCTCGCTGAGCGTGGCGACGCGGTGTGCCGAGCGGGTGCGGTCCACCACGTCGAGCAGCGTGTAGCAGCTGCTGGCGATCAGCAGCAGACCCAGCGCGGCGACGACGAGTCCAAGGGTGGCGCGGATCGACAGCCGCGAAAGGAGCGAAGTCATGGTCTGGTCCTGTCCATACGAAGAGGTCGAGCCGCTGCGGACGGCACGACACCGCTCCGCCTGCTAGGGCGAGCCGGTTGAACCGCCGAGTCTTGGAACCGGTCGGAGCCTAAACCGAGGGCGATTATAAAAAAAGACTTTGCGGTTTCGGCTCAGCCCCTATTGACAATGGCGCCGGTCATGTGCGGCGGCTTTCCTCCGGCCTTGATATACTAATATTTTAACGTGGATAAGTTCAGGAGTGCAGGCAAAATCCAGATATGGATCAAAATGCGGCAGCGCCGTTCGAACGGGATCGAAGGCGCTTTCCGACTTTTAAATGAACTTTCAAGTTTCCGGCATGGTTTTATTGGCACGCGCCGCCGAGGTTCTAGGTCAAAAATGTGCGCCGCGACCACCATCGGGGCCGCCACCGAACCCTCCGCCAAATCCCCCCCTTGGCCCGCCGTAGGGCGAACCGCCGTCGCCCGGCATGGAACCCCCTCTTCGGCCGGGTCCGCCAAATGGGCCGCCGAACCCGCCAGCTGCCGGGGCGGGCGCGGACTCCGAGGCGGCGCCCGCGGACGAGGGCGGACTGGCCGCACGGGCGGTGCCTGAGGCGGAGGTGCCGTCCGGGCTGGAAGCGTGGCCGGGAGCGGGACGCTGACCGGCGGCTGGGCCGCCATAGGGACCGGGCGGCGCACCCCATCCCGGATGGGTGCGCACGCCGTCGGGCGGACCGTCCGGCCCCTCCATGCCCGATGCATCGGGCCCCTGAGGACCGTCGGGGCGCATGCCTGACCGCGCCAGGCCGGCGGCGCGGGCGGCGGGGTCTGTGCCGTCAAGCGACCGCCCACCCAGGCTTGGGGCGCCGAAGGACCGGCTGCGGTCGATTCCGCCGCCGGATGTCACCAGGCTGTCGATCACCACGCGGGCGATTGCGGCTCCATCATTGGGCCGGCCAATACGCGGGCCGCCCGGGCTCGTCGTCTGACCGGAGGCATCGACATAGGTTTCGATCGACAGCGCGCTGACCGTGGTGCCGAAGGGATTGAAGGGATCGGCTTCCACCGCGAGCACCGCGGCGGGCTCGGGCTTGCCGGCGACGCGCACACTGCTGCCCACCGCCGGGAGGGCGCCGGTCATGCTCCGGCCGCGGGACAGTGTCAGCCCGGCGACGGTCAGCGTCTTCGGTGTCACCGAGTCCAGCCGTCCGCGCAGAATCCAACCGCGTGCCGGCTCCCAGGGATCGACGCGGCTGGCGTCGATCACGCCATCCGGCCGGCGCAGGCCCGAGATCGCGACCCAGCGTCCAGGGGTTAGCGCCGTGGTGCCCTCCACGTCGGCGAGGTCGATGCGCTGACCCAACACCAGAGTGCCGCCGGCCGTCGTCCGTTCCACTGGACCGGCGACGGCGAAGCGCACCTCCAGCGTCTGTGCCGTCAGTCCGGTCGGTCCGCCCGCAGCGGCGGTCATGGCGACCGTCTGGCCGATCCGCACGTCGCCGGGGTGGGCCGGCCTGCCTTCGATCCGCACCTGGGTCGTTGTCGGCAGATCGACCCGCAGGCCGTTGACCCAGACGCTGCCGAAGGCGGTGACGGTTCCGACGATGCCGGTCCCCCCGATTCCGCGGTCGGTGACGGAAACACCGGTCCCACCGATGCCCCGGTCTGCTATGCCCCCGTCCCGGTTCGGGGAGGGAGCGCAACCGGCGGCCGCCAGCATCAGCAGCAACAGCAGCTTGCGGGCAAGGAGGGAGGACTTGCAGTTCACGATGCCGCCGCCCCCTTGTCGGAGCCGGCAGCGTGCAGCGCAGGATCTGCCGCCTCTTCCTCGTCATAGAGGTAGAGGCCGGCGGTGAAGCGATGGCTGGCGTCGTCACGGCCGGCGTCGCCATCGG
>NZ_BADK01000539.1 GCF_000333595.1 Azospirillum sp. B506 | reverse complement strand
CCGGTCGCTATGACCGTTGATGTCGCAGGTTGCCACGCCGTCCTTCATATCGACCGGCTGACGTCCAATCTCGCGCTGGCCAGATCGATGCTGGACAGTGGCACCCGCATCCTGGGCGTGGTCAAGGCCAACGCCTATGGTCATGGTGCCCTGGCAGTGTCCCGGGTGCTTGAACGCGCAGGCATCGACGGTTTCGCCGTCGACAGCCCGGACGAGGGGATCGACCTGCGGCGGGCGGGACTCGCATCGCCGATCCTGGTGATGAACCCGCTTTGCCCCGACGATGCGTCCCCCATGATCGAGTTCGGGCTGACGGCGACCGTCAGCGATGTCGAAGCGGCCGAAGCGCTGCAAGCCGCCGCCCGCCGGGCCGGGCGCCCGGCGGCCATCCATGTCAGAGCCAGATCCGATGGCGCCGGCTTGGGCGTGGACGGGAACGCGGTTGGCTCCCTCCTGCGCGCGGTGCGCGGCTTTGCCAACCTGCGGGTGGAGGGGCTGTTCACCCACATGATCGGTCCCTACCGGGACGACCCCGGCCAGATCCGGCGGGAGGTCGCCGGCTTCCGGGACCTGATCGACCGGCTGCCGGCTGATTTGCCGAGACCGCCGCTCGTCCATGCCGTCACCAGCCCCGGCCTGTTCAATGCCCCCGACGCCCGGTTCGATATGGTGCGGCTGGGTGCCGTGCTCTATGGCATCCGCATGGTCGAAGCCGGCGGCGCGCCCTTTCCGTTCCGGCCGGTGATGGAACTGGTTTCGCGCGTCGCACATCTCTGCCGGCTGGAACCGGGCGATGACATCGGATACGGTCCGGCCGCCCGGCGGCGTAGCGAGGGCGGAGGGCGGGCAGCGATGATTCCGGTGGGCTATGCCGACCTGCCCTACCTGCTGCGTTTCCGCGACAGCGCCGTGCTGATCCGTGGACGGCGGGCTCCGCTGATCGGCGAAGCCTTCATGGGGAAGGTCCTGGCGGACGTCACCGACATCCCGGATGCCGCCCTCGGCGACGAGGCGGTGTTCGTCGGATCCCAAGGCATCGAGACGATCACGGTGGAGGACATCGGCAAGGCCAACGGCATCCGCCCGTCGGCCATTCTGATGCTGGGGCCGCGCGTGGCGCTCCGGTCGGCCGGACAGGTGGGGAAACAGGTCGGGAGACAGGTGGAGGGCGTGGAATGAGCCGATCCGGACACATCCCGAACCGGCGCCAGATGATCGCCGGCGGTGGCGCAGCGGCCTTGGGCGCCCTGCTTCCGGGCAGCGCGCGCGCAGGCCGCGCGACCGACAATGCCTTGCTGCCGAAGCTGACCGACGCGCGCCACTGGCGCATCGGCTATGCCGAAACGATGCCCTACGGCAATTATGCCGGCACCCTGGCCAGCATCGTGAAGGGATTGGACGCCCTGTCCTGGCTGAGCGGAGCGGCCCGGATGCCCTATGACGCCGGCCAAAGCGACAGCGGGGCGCTGTGGCGCTGGCTGTCGGCGCGCGATCTGGGGCCACGGATCCGCTTCGTCGCCGACGGATGGTATGGCGGGCTGGATCAGGCATCGGCGGAGCCGATCCTGCAGCGGCTGGAAAGCGGCGGCGACATCGACCTGATGATCGTCATGGGCACCATCCCCCGGCGGAAGCTGGCGCTGGACCGCCACACCGTTCCGACGCTGGTGTTCTCCACCACCAATGCCGTTGCCGCCGGCATCGTCGGCGCCGCGAGCAATCCGGCCGCGATCATGTCTGGGCCCATGTCGACCCCCAGCGCTATCACCGCCAGATCCGCATCTTCCACGAGACCTTCGGCTTCCGCCGGCTGGGGATCGCCTACGAAGACAGCCCGGCCGGCCGCGCCATCGCCTCCATCGCCGACATCGAGGCGATGGCCGGACAGCTCGGCTTCGAGCTGGTGGCGCGCCATGTCCAGGCGCCCGTCGGACCCGACGATCAGGAACGCTATTACGCCGACCTCGCCGCGGCCTGGGGCGACCTCGCCCGGCAGGTCGACGCCATGTACATCACCTTCGGCCGCTGGAGCCTGGACCGCTTCCCTGCCCTGGTCCGCATCTTCCAGGAGCGCGGCATCCCCACCTTCTCGCAGCTCGGACCGGAGGAGGTGGCGCAGGGCGCCCTGATGAGCGTCGCCCGCAGCGACTTCGACGGGATCGGCCAGTTCGGCGCCTCGGTGATCGCCCGGCTGGCCAACGGCGAGAGGCTGGCGGAGATGCGCCAGATCTATTTCGACACGCCGACCATCGCCTGGAATCTGGCGGTTGCGAACCGGATGGGCTACCGCCCGGCGATGTCGGCGCTGCTGGCCGCCGACAACATCTACACCAGCCTCGGCGCCATGCCTTGAGCGGCCCGCCTTCAGCCGAGAGGACCCATCCCGTGCAACGCAAGACCGGCCGTTTCCTGGCGACCTTCCTGCCATCGGTGCTGCTGATCGTGGCGGCGCTGGTCTTCAGCACCGGCATCAATCTCGGCACCTTCCGGCGGGATTGCGGCGACGCGTTGTTCTCCACCTTCGGGGTCGCCGGCCGGAAGGTGGTCACCAGCATCGAATATGCGGTGAAGTACGGCAAGACCATCGAGAACTTCTTCGGCATGGAGCGTGCGCTCAGCCAGTTGAAGACCTATCTGCCGCAAGCGGACGGCGTGGCGGTCGCGCTGCCGGACGGGCAGGTCGCCTATGCCATCGGCACCTATGGCTTCAAGGATCGGATCGGCGACCGGCTGACCGGCTATGAGCAGCGCCGGACGGCCGGGGAGTTCCAGCGCAGTTCGTCCTTCAACTATCACGACACGGACAGCCGGTCGCACAAGCTGTTCCTGCCGATCCGCGATCCCGGCGACGGACGCTGGATCGGCACCCTGGTGATCGCGGCCGGCGATTCGGTGATCGACGATTACGTCCGCGAATTCGAACGCCACACCCTGATGCTCGTCGGCGGGCTGGGCGGGGTGGCGATCCTGCTGCTGGGCGGCCTTGCCCTGCTGCCGGAACGCGGGCGCGGCGGCATCGGACGGCCCCGCTCCGGGCGGGCGGCGCTCGCCGTCGCGGCGCTGGTGCAGATCGCGGTCGGCGTGACCGGTTACGGTGCCTTCAGCGACGCCTATCTGCGCACCGTGGAGAACACCACGGGAATCGTCGAAAACATCGTGGCGACGGATATCGGCTCCGTCATCGGACGTGGGGCGACCTACCGTTCCTTCTCGGGCATCGACGATTACTTCCGCGAGATCATCGGCATCGTTCCCCACTTCAAGGGTATGTCGCTGGCCGTTCCGGAAGGCACGGATCTGCCCGGATCGCTCGGTTCCGGCCAACCGGCGGCCAAGGGGGATCTGGTGACGGGACGGGCACTGGCGACCGACGCGGACTTCGTCACGCCGACCCTGCGCATCGTGATCGACAGCGACTTCATCCAGCGGAACATGCTGGAGGTCGTCGCCAACAACGTGACGATCCTGATCATCTCGCTGATGTTCATCTACGAACTGCATGCCTTCGTCAGCCGACGGATGCGGCTGCCGGCCGAAGCAGCGGCAGAGAATGGCGAGGGCGCCGCCGCGACCGTCCGATCCCTGGCCGGCCTCCGCTTCCTCACCTTCGTGCTCTATTTCGGCATGTTCCTGTCGGCGTCCTTCGTGCCCGTCATCATGCAGACCTTCGACCGCGGTCTGTTCGGATTGGCGCCGCCCCAGGCGGCGGCGGTCCCGGTGTCCGCGGAAATGCTGTGCGGCGCGCTGGCGATCCTGCTGGCGGGACGGATCAGCGCGCGTCTGCCCTGGCGGACGATGACCGCCGCCGGCCTTGCGGTCGCCGTGTTGGGCGCCCTGATCTCCGGGGTGACCGGTGATCCGGTCCTGTTCATTGTCGCGCGCGGGCTGGTGGGCGCCGGAACGATGACGGCGCTGATGGGGCTTTACCGCCTGATCGACCGCATCCGCCGGCTCGATCCGGCCACAGGGGCCTATTCCGACCTGTTTTCCGGTATGTATGTCGGCGTCAATTGCGGCGCGGTCGTCGGCAGCCTGCTGGCGGACGCGATCGGCCCCCATGCCGTTTTCCTGATCGCCGCCGTCGTGCTGACGCTGGGCATCGCGCAATTGCTGCTTCTGACGCCCGAACCGGCGGGTGAGGCCGCCATCACTGCCGCCCCTGCCGTCGCGAAGCCGGACGGCGACACGGCACCGGCGCGGCGGGTGTGGAGCGATGGCTCCTTCCTCGCCTTCCTGCTGCTGGTGTCGGTTCCGACCTCCGCCTGCAGCATGTTCCTGATCTATTATTTTCCCCTGTTCGCCAGCGGGTTGGGACAGCCGGCCTCCACGGTCGGGCAGGCCTTCCTGCTCTACGGCCTGTGCATCGTCTATCTCGGCCCGCTGCTGTCGCGCCTGATGCGGGCGAGCGGCATCGCACCCGGCCTGCCGGTCCTCGTCTCCGGCCTCATCATGGCGGCGGGATTGACGACCTTCGCGCTGACCGGAAGCCTGATCGGGGCGTTCCTGGCGATCCTGCTCCTCGGCCTCAGCGACAGTTTCGGCCTGACCGCACAGCAGCGTTATCTTGAACGGCTGCCGGTCGTGGACACCCATGGGCTCGCGGTTCCGCAATCCTATCATCTGAACGCCAGGAAGATCGGTCAGGTCATCGGTCCGATGCTGTTCAGCGCCGCCGCGGTTGCCGGCGGTGCTGGCGCGACGCTGATCGGCCTCGGGCTGGCGGCGGCCCTGCTGCTTCATCTGGGAGTGTCCGTCCTGGCGCTGCGCCGGCGTCCGTTCATGGCCAAAACGGCATGAGGGAAATCGCGGCACAGGCACGGACGGGCGGCGGGCCGCTGCGCGTCGCGATCCTTGACGGCAGTTGGGCGGCGGCCATCGCCGCATTGCAGGACACGGCTATCGGCGACCGCATGTATCCGGTCAGCAGTGACCAGATCGCCGAGATGCTCGGCCCCTGCGGTCTGACGGTGGGGGTTTTGGCCGACGACCGGCTGGTCGGCTTCTTCTCCCTGCTGTTTCCCGGCAGGCAACCCGAGTCGATGGGCCTTCCCTTCGGGCTTGTGGATGGGGAATTGGACGCCGTGGTCCACTGGACCGCGGTGATCGTCGATCCCGCCTTCCGGGGACAGCGGTTGCAGCAACGGATGGTCGCAGCGGTCGACTGGCGGCTGTTTCCCGAGTCTCCGCACGACTATGGCTTCGTCACCGTGCGCGCCGACAATCCGCCCAGCCTGCGCAGCATGCTGGCCTGCGGCTTCGCCATGGTCTGGGCCGCTCCCAAATTCGACGGCCATCTGCGCCACACCCTGTTCCGCATCACGCCGGGCGACGGCGCGATTCCCGGCGGCGGAGAGATGGTGGCGCTGATGGACCTGCCCCGTCAGATGGAGCTGATGGCGCGGGGATGGATCGGCTGGCCGCAGGGTGCCGCAACCGGCCACGTCCGCTTCGCCCCCCCGGTTCCCGGCAGCCTCGTGGACCGCATCAGGGCGCGGAAGCGATCCGGTTAGAGTCTGTCTGGTGCTTATTGAAGCACCAGACAGACTCTAAGCTTTTGGTTTTTCGTGCGATTCACGTTTCAAGCGATTCCGCTTGAAACGATCACACTCTAGACCCGGCGGACACCGTCATGCGTTGACGTCGGTGAAGCCGAAGGCATCGCGCAGCCGGGCGAGCATGCCGGTCCCCTGCCCGCGCTGACGGTCCTCCTCGTCCGGGCGGCCGGTGTCGTGCCCGTCCGCCGAACGGGCCGAGGCGATGCGGCCCAGCAGGTCGCGCAACGATGACTGGCCGTCCAACGCCTGTGCCAGCACCGTCTCGTCGATCTCGTACAGCAGCGCCGGCCCGAGGGTCCGCGCCGAACTCGTCCTTGCGGTTCCATCCAGCAGCGCGCCCTCCCCGAACAGCGCGCCCGGCCCAAGGCGGGACAGCTCGATCTCCATACCGTCCATGCCGGTCGTGCTGAGCGCGACGATGCCTTCGGCAACCAGGAACAGCGAACGCCCGGCCTCTCCCTGGCGGTACAGCGGCGTCGCGATGGCGACCCGCTGCGGCCGGGCACCGGCAGCCAGCCGCTCACGGGCCGACATATCCAGCGGCTGGAACAGGGGAGCCGCGGCGATCAGCGACGCCACGTCCGGATGGGCGTCGACCGCGTCGGTCCCCCCCTCGACCAGCCGGATGTTGGCGTGGCGCTGCGCCAGCGTCACCCCGGCATGGCGGAAAACGGAATGGATGCTCATCAGCACGGCATGTTCCTGCGATTGCAGGAGAGAGCGGTCGGTCAGGTCGAACGAAATCAGGAAACGCATCCCGAATTCGTCGATACCGTTGAACTTCACCCAGACCAGGCCGAGATGCTTGCGCCCGTCGACGCTCTTCACCAGCCGCAGCGCGTCGGTCAGCAGATTGACGATCCGGTCGGGATCGTGGCCCAGCGTCACATGCAGCAGCATCTGGGCGATGAAGCGGTTGTTGGGGTGCGAGCAGTTCTCGATGCGTGTTCCCGCCGCGACCGCGTTCGGAATGCTGATGACCGTGTTGTTGAAGGTCTGGATCTTGGTCGAACGCCAGGAGATGTCGATCACCTGACCGATGGGCGCATCCCCCACCTTGATCCAGTCGCCGCGGCGGAAGGGCCGCTCCAGATTCAGCACCATGCCGGAAAAGATGTTGGACAGGTTGCTTTGCAGCGACAGGCCGATGATCATCGCCAGCACACCGGAGGTGGCGAGCAGGCTGGTCAGATCCTTCTGGAAGACCTGCGCGATCACGCCGAAGACCGCCAGGATCAGGATCAGCAGCGACACCGTGCTCTTGACCACCTGCGGGATCGCCCGCTCGCTGGACGCCTCCAGCGGATCCCAGGCGAAGCGGTGCAGGGCCAGATTGATGAACAGGGCGGGGACCAGCCACCAGGCCACGTCGAACACGGTAACGGTGGCGGCCATCGCCCGTTCGGCATCGACCCGCGCGAAGCCGTCGATCAGCGCCGATTCGGCGGCAAGCATGCCAATCCCGGTCGCCGCCGACTCGACCAGCAGGAACAGGCGGGGAAAGCGGCGATCCGAGTGCCACGCCTCCGCCCCGCGCAGGGCCAGCAGCAGCAGACAGGCACCCCACACCCCGATAAGGGCCGGAAGGCCACCGATCTGTCGGCGCAATCCGCGGTCCTGCGGTTCTATCGACACCTCGAACCGGACTGTCGGGGCGTCGCGCCCGGCACGCCGCTCTTCAGGCCGGATCTGGGCTCCGGGCACCGCCGCCGGGATGTCGGCGGTGAGCACCGCATCCGTCACCGCCCAGCCCGCCCCGGCCAGCTTGCGCCCGGCAAGGACACGCGCGAGGTCGCGGTGGGCGGACCCGTCGCCCTCGTCGGCAGCGAAGATCATCCGCTCATGATTGAGGTCGCGGCTGCGGAACCGCAAGCCGACCCGATGTCCGCCCAGCGGCGCACGGGCGTCCTGCCACGCATCCATCAGGAAACGGCCGGTGACGTGGTACAGCCGGTAATCCTCGTCGCCGTTGCGCGCCTGTTCCACGGGAACGCCCAGGACCACCGGTTCCACGGTATCGAGGAACTGGATGTCGGTGACCGCCTCCGGCGGCGGGCTGTCGGGAACGTTGCGGTAGCGGAACCAAAGGTCGAACTCGATCCGCGCCGAACGGTTGACGGGATCGATGTCGGAGATGCGGCTGACGGACATGCCGACATGAACCACCGACAGCGGCCTCATCGCACCGCGGTTGCCGCTTCCGCCGTCCCCGTCGACATCGGCCGCATAGCGCAGCTGGGTCAGCGCGGTGATCAGGCCGTCCTCTGGCCCGGCGCCGGTGGTGAACTGGCCGATGCCGAGCGCCCGTTCCGGCGTTCCATCCTCGCCGAAATACAGCGGGCCGGTGACCCCGGGGACGGCATGCAGCACCGAGCGGATGGCGGCGAGCTGGTCGCGCACCATGCGCCGCGCCGACGCACGGGTGCTCCAGCTGGCCGCCAGCCCCGCCCTTCGCACGGCGGCGATCAGAAGCTGCCCGGCGTCGTAGGCGTAGAGCGCCGCCCAGTTGCCGAGCGGTCCGAACCGCGAATCGTAAGTCGCGAGCAGGCGGTTCGCCTGCTGGTTGGCGACGTCCGGCAGGAAGGAGCTGATGACGAAGAGCTTCCCGGTGTAAAGGCCGGGATGGGACGATTCGCGCGGCAGCCGCGACAGCTGCTTGCCGAAGGAGGGCGCTCCCAGCCAGTTGGGGCCGAGAATGCGATTGGTCACGCCCGCATCGCGAAGCGCCTGGATCAGCAGGACCGCCGGCTCCTCCGTCGCCAGGAGGACGACAACGGTCTCGGGAGGCAGCCCCCGCAGCGCGCCGACGAAATCGGCGATGTCGCGCGCGAAGCCGGCCGCAGCAGGATTGATCGCCGCATCCAGCCGCAACCCGACACCGCGCTGCGGCATAACGTCACGCAAAGGGGCCGCGAGCCGCTCCGTCACCGTCTGCGACGTGCGCAGCAGCGCCACAGAATCGGACAGCAAACCCAGCCGGACATAATCGGCCATGAAGGCGGCTTCCCGCTCGTCCGAATGCCCGATGCGGAAATACCAAGCATTGTTCCGCGTCAGGCTGGTCTCGCTTGCCATCGGTGCCAGGGCGGGAATGCCGGCGGCGGCATAGATCGGGGCGGCGGCAAGGGAGGTGGCGGAACTGTCGTGTCCGATCACCGCCAGGATGCTGTCATCCCCCACGATCTCCGCCGCAGCCTTGCGGGCGCTGGGAGAAACACCGTGATCGTCGAACGGCACGAACTGAAGCTGCAACCCGTCGATTCCGCCGGCGGCATTGACACCGTCGGCCAGAAGCCCCAACGCCTTGACGACGTCCTGGCCGCCTTCCGACAGGTTTCCGACATAGGCGATGCGGACCGTGCCGGCACTCTCCCGAATCGCGGAGGACGACGTCAGCGACGGCAGCGCCAATCCTCCGGCCAGCAGCGCCGCCATGAACAGGAGAATGGCGATCAGGCGCATTGGTAAGACAACCCCAGAACTCCCCATCGGCGGGCGGGCGGCGGGAAACGCAGGTCCAGTAGGCCCGACGGCCCTGCGAGGATCAAGCCTTACGCGCGATGCGCGCGGTCAAGTCCGGGAAATCTCCCATCATCCCCGATTTCCCACCTTCAGGTGATAGAGTCTCAGTGACTGCCGCAACCTTTGTCTGAAACAAATCAACATATCCAGTATCTAAACATTTCTCCGATTCGGTAATTTATTATCGTAAAAGATAATGGGAGCCGGCCCTGTTCCACACGCGGCCCGATTAAAACCAGTAGGAGAATTCCGGATGGATATGGCGTGTCTATTGTGGAAAGATTCAGACGGTGAGACTATGTTGCCCACTGTTTCCTTAGGGAGTACGCGGGAATTGCCGGGCGATGCGCCGTCTGCGCATCACGGGAAGGCGGAACCGGCGGACAGGCAGCGGCAGGATGGTTCGAGGACGGCAGAGATTGGGGAACAAGACATGGCCGGATGAGACCATGAGGACAGGTTGGCGTTTTGATCGTTCGCAGGATGCGATGTAGCCTTGGCAACGCAGTGAGTTGGATCTGAAATGACCGAAACAGTCGAAGATTGCCGTCGTAAGTTCGCTGATCTGGTCAAGCTGAATGGGATTTCGAGCAAATATATCGAGCGCGACACCGAGCGGCGCATCCTGGAGGACGGGGTTGTCCGTTGCGGACTGACGCTGGAGGAAGCGCGTGGCGTCATGCGCTGTGTTGCCGATGACTATGATCTGGTTTTCGAAAGTGAAACCGATCGCCGCATCCGGCAGGTCCTGGACAAGCACGCCGGAAAGAAGGGCAAGATCAGCAAGAAGCAGTTCAACCAGACTGCATCGATCCTGCGTGATTTCTCCAACGAGTCCATCAGCGAGGAAGAGGCGCGGCGCCACATCAAGCGCATCATGACCGATAACGGATGGCAGCCGAGGCGGGCCGGGCTGATCCCGACCAAGCGCTGGTATCGCAAGATCGAAACCTGATCCCTGCGAAGCCGGGGCCTGCGACGGGGAGCGACGCCCATGGATATCCTAGAGCTGTTCGCGTCGGGAACCGTCATCCTTATCGGCACACTTCTGATCGCGGCGCCGCTGATCCTCTACCGGGCCCTGTTCGACACCGCTCGGCATTGGCATGCGTACGGCGCCGGACGCGCCGGCATCGTCGAACTGTGCGGGTTCCTGATCGGCATCTGCTTCATCCTGACCACGCCGCTTCCCGGCGGCGGCCTGAACGCCGATCTGCTGTTCGGCGTCGGCGGCCCCTGGGACCTCGACCCACCGGCATTCGAGGCCCTGGTCCTCGACACTCTGGCCGAGGCTCCGGACCGGCTGGCGGCGTGGCTGGCCGATCGGGACGACCGTCTCAACCTGACCCTGGTGGTCGGCTTCGCTCTTGCCCTGCTGGCTGGACGGGGGGCCTGGGGATTCTATCGGGCCTATTGGCGTGTGGCCCTGCTGACCCTGGCGATGGATCTGACGCTGGCGGCGCTGGCGTCGGTGGCGACGCTCTACACCATGCTTCTCGGCCTTTGGCTGCTCAACCGCCTGAACTTCTGGGCCTTGGCGGTCGCGGTGCTGGTCATGCAGGAGTATCGCTACAACACGCTGGGCCTGTTCCAGAAGCAGCGCCATTTCCGCGCGCCGAAATCCATGCTGCCTCTGGGCGCTCCGGTCAGCAGCGGGACTGACAACGGCCGGCGGAAACGGATCAGGGCGGAGGGGTCAGGACGTGCGACTGGCCGGAAATTCGGCGTTTGAAATGCGACCAGCAGACACCGGACGCCAGCACCAGCCCCGCCAGCACCAGCGCCAGATAGCTGCTCCACAACGGCGCATCGGCGTCGAGCACGCCGAGGTGCCGCAGCGACAGATAGCCGCTGTAGAGGATCGTCAGTGCGGTGAGAACCCCCGGCAGGCGCAGAGCGACCCAGGCGATCCGCAGATAGGCGGCATAGAGAGCGAGGAGCAGCACGCCGACAGCGATCTTCACCGACAGCCGGCTGCCGTCGTCGGTTCCCAGCCAGGATGCATAGGAATAGCCGGTCGGGTTCCAGGTGGCGAACAGCAGGAGGAAGCAGGTTACGGTGCGGATCAGGTAGCCGAAGCTCTTCATGGCGTCATCCGGCCGGTCAGGCGATCAGGTTCTGCGAATCGACCTGACCGCTCAGGCGATAGCGCACGAGCGACCAGGATTGCCCGGCCCCCAGCACGATGGCGACGGTGCTCAGCAGGCCAAGCGAACGGGTGGTGGGATCGGCCAGATCGATCACGCCGAAATCCCACAGGACCCAGCCGAACGACGACACGACCGAAAGCACCAGAAGAATGCCGATCAGCTTCATCGAACGCCATGTGGCCTGCGCATGGATGAAGAGCAGGAAGGCCAGCACGGACGCGCCGAACAGCTTGACCGTCCAGTGCCCCTGATCGCCGACGAGCCAGTCGTAATAGGAATAGCCGGACGGGTTGTAGATGCCGAAGACCAGCAGGACCGCAAAGATGATCCGGACGATGAAACCCGCTGTCGTCATCATGGCGGCATCTCTGCTCAAATTCCCGGTTTTCCATGTCCGGAAACCGTACGCCGCCCCCCTTGCCGGTCAATGTCCGGAAGATCCCGCAGGTGCCGCCCGTTCCCCCATCCCGCCCCCCTTGCCGGAAAAACGCATCGCGATGGATCGGTTGACATGACACCCGTGAACGCCCTTTTCGGCAGGCCCGCCGCCGTGGTTGCAAGTCTGGCACTCGGCGCTCTCTTCCTGTCGGCGGGCTGGACGACGCTGCCGACCCGCCACGCCGCCGCCACCGTCAGCTATCAGCTTGCCGCCCCGACCGACGGAGCGCCGGCGGCCTCGGTTGCAACGCCCGATGCGGCGCCGATTGCGGTGCCGGTCTTCCTGATGCAGCCGGACCACGCAACCATGCGCAGCGGCACCGGCCTGTTGCAGCCGGACGGGCGGGTGGACATCACGCTGTTCGATCCGTCGGACCCGCGGCTGATCCACGGCAGCGAGGCCCTGATGTTCAACACCGAGTTCCGCGTCCTCTGGCTGCTCGCCACCGACAAGGAGCGGGCCCAGCTGTGGCGCGGTATCGAGGCGGTGGGGCGCGGGCTGCGCACCGCCATGGACGCCATCCTCGAATCCCCGGAATTCACCGGGGAATACCGTGACGCCTTGCAGGACATCGGCCGGATGGCGATCGAAGAGGCCTGGCGGGCCCCGTCGACCCGCGCCACCTACGAGGAGTTCCTGCGCAGCGCCGAACCGATGCTGCACGACATCGTCGGCCGCGACCTGAAGGCGATCGCGATGAAACAGGCTGAGTCGCTGGTGTGGAACCTGATCGGCGCCAATGTCGGCATGGCGCTCGATCCGTTCCGCAGCCAGTCGTGGGATCTCGGCCCCGTCGATCAGGCCATCGACGCCATCCTGCGTGAAGCGCGGGAGGCCGGCCTGGTCAACCGCGCGGCGCGGCAGCTCGCCGACAGCTGGCAGGCGAAAGCCTTCCTGAAGACATTCGCCGGAAATGTCGTCGATGCGCTGGCCCATCAGCAGCGCCTGCGCGACGTCGCCGGCCGGATGGTGAACGATCCGCGGCTGGGTGCCTATCTGAAGCCGGTGTCCGGCCCGGCCGGCGATCTGGCCCGGCTCGCTCCCGACCTGCTGTTCGGCGTCCAGGCCGGCGCCGATCTCAACGCGCTTGCCGCCCACACCTTCCAGGGCTTCCTGACCGGCCGCGGCGGTCCGCTGATCGTCCTGATGAGCGCCCGCCAGCGCGAGGACATCCTCACGCTCGACCGCTATTCGCCCCGCATCCTCCTGCATGCCGTGCCACAATGACCCAGACGTCCCATGCCCTCGTGATCGATGGGCTGACCATCGACCGGCCGAACGGCCAGCCGCTCCTGCGCCACACCAGCTTCGCCATCGACCCGGCAGAGGTCGTGCTGCTGGTCGGGCCAAGCGGCTCCGGCAAATCGACCATCGTCAAGCTGCTCGGCGGACTTCTGGAGAACGGCCCCGGGGAATGGCGGGTGTCGGGACGCCTGCATTGCGGCGGACAACCGATGGATCTGGCGACGGAGCGCAGCCCGGTCGGCGGCATCGTCTTCCAGGACCATGCACTGTTCAACGACCTGAGCGCGGTCGAAAATCTGCGGATCGCCGCCGACCATGCGGCGCACCCGCCGGACGC
>NZ_BADK01000540.1 GCF_000333595.1 Azospirillum sp. B506 | reverse complement strand
AGCAGCACCGGGCGAACGTCGCGGAAGGCGACCACGAGGCTGCGCAGATCGTCCAGGCTGCGGCTGCGGGCGACGTTGCGGATGATGAATTCGGTGTTGTACAGGTCGTTGAAGCCCACCACTGCTGTTGCCGCCAAAGGCGGTCAGCGCCTGCTCCACCTGGGTCAGCGTGATGCCCAGCATATTCATGGCGACCGGGTTCGGGGTGAAGCGGAACTGCCGCACGTCGCCGCCGACCACATAGACCTGCGATACCCCCTCCACCGCCATCAGCCGGGGCCGGACGGTCCAGTCGGCCACCTCGCGCAGGGCCATCGGATCCATGCCGGGGGCCTGCACCACCAGCTGCATCGCCAGCCCCATCACCGACGACATCGGTGCCAGATGCGGAACGACGCCGGCCGGCAGCCGCTCGCGCACCATGCCGATCCGTTCCGTCACCTGCTGCCGGTTGCGGTTGGGATCGGTCCCCCAGGTGAATTCGACATAGATCAGCGAAAAGCCGGGACTCGACGCGCTGCGGATGCGCGACACCCCCGGCATGCCGTTCAGCACCAGCTCCATCGGATAGGTGATGAGCTGTTCGACCTCCTCGGGCGCATAGCCGCCGGCCTCGGTGACGATCGTCACCATCGGCGGATGCAGGTCGGGAAGCAGGTCGATCGGCATGTCCCGCGCGATCAGAACGCCCCAGCCGGTGATCAGCAGCGCCGCGATCAGGACGAGAGGGCGCTGGCGCAGGCTGATTCCGACAAGAAAGGTGAACATGACGACGGGCGTCTCCGAAAGCGGCCGGAAGGCTGGGGGTGGCGGAGGATCAGGCCGGCCTGCCGGGCCAGCGGCGGCGGATGGCCACGGGATGCTGCCACAGCCACAGCAGGACCACGATCAGGGCAACCGCCACCCCCGCCCAGATGATCGGCCGGTGGGCGGATACGGCACCGGGGACCGTATCCGCCAGTCGCGGCACCAGCAGGTCGGCGGCACCGGACGCGCTCGCCCCCGCCAGCGCCAGGCGGACCGTCAGCGGTGTGACGCTGGCCGGCGGCAGGTAGGGTTCCG
Source organism: Azospirillum sp. B506 (assembly GCF_000333595.1). Lineage (GTDB taxonomy): Bacteria > Pseudomonadota > Alphaproteobacteria > Azospirillales > Azospirillaceae > Azospirillum. The sequence goes on along the minus strand of NZ_BADK01000540.1, from coordinate 6,828 downwards.
ACTGGTAGATGCCAGGGGAAACCTCGCTCAGGTCCAGCGTCTGGCGCGGGGTGTCGATCCTCAGTTCGGCTCCGCTCAGAGGTTCGCTGCTGTCATAGCGGTCGACGAAGGCGAACAGCCGCTTCTGGTTGGCGATCACCACGACGCTGACGGGTTCCGCGCTGGCCCCCCTCACCGTTGTCCGGGCCAGCTCCATGACCATCGCGATGCGCGGCGACGCGGCCTCGTCGGCCAGTGCCCGGCCGGCGGAACCGGCGGTCAGCCCTGTTGCCAGACACACCGCCAGCACGGCGGACGCCACGCCGGCGGCGAGGCAACGAAGCCAGTCTGCCGTCTTGCTGCGAATCTCCATGACGTCCTCCACTGTATCTGCATTCGTTGTTTTGGCCGGGCGTCGTTTTCGCCGGGCGGAGGCGGGAAACGGCCGCTACTGGAATTGCGACAGCAGCCGGGCGCCATGGGTGACGATCCGGGCGCCCGGCTCCAGTCCGGCGGAAATCAGCACGCTGCGGCCATCGATCATCTCGGTCTTGACCGTGTGCGGCATGAAGACCTCCGGCTCGACCAGTTCCCAGACCTGTTCCGACCCGCCCGAATCGTTGACCACCGCCTCGCGGGCGATCGGAATGCCTTCGCGCATCTTCGATTCGTTGCGGACGGTGACGGTGACCGGACGGCCGACCCGAAGACCCTCCATCGGATTTTCGATGCGGAACATCAAGGGCACCGACTGCTGCTGCAACGCCAGCCCGCTGCCGATGAAGGTCAGGTCGAGCGCGTCGCCTTCCGGCGTCACCGCGCTGGCGCTGTTGACCAGCTGCGTGCCGCGCGCGACCTCGGGGTCGGCAGCGACCGCTTCGATCCACAGCCGCTGCGGGTTGACGATCTCGAAAATCTTCTCGCCGGGATGGACGATCCGGCCGTTGATGGCGGTGGAGGCGCTGATCACGCCGTCGATGGCCGCCCGCAGCACCTCCTGGGTCTGAAGCATCGGCAGCAGCGCTTCCCGCTCGCGGCGCAGCCCCTCCAGCCGGACCTCCGCCTGCATCACCTTGCCGTCGCGGAAGGGCACGAACCAGAACTGCTTGAGGATCTCCACGCTTTCGGCGGTGATCCGGATCTCGTTGGTCAGCCGCGCGACCTCGCGCCGGACCTGACTGCGATCGACGACGCCGATGGCCGGCGCGACATAGCCGAGGATCTGTCCCTTGCGCACCGTCTCGCCCAGGACCGGCATGCCGGTCTTGGGCGGTTCGATGCGGCCAAGCAGGCTTGCCTCGACATCGCCATGGGCATTCGGGTCCGGCACGATCCGGCCGGGCAGCTTGACCGTCAGCGGCGTGCGCACGCTCTCGGCCTTGTGCGTGCGGATGTCGAACATCCGCTGCAGCGGCTTCGGAACGAAGTAGGACCCGTCCGGCCTGCGCTGAGGCTTGTCGACCGCCAGTGCCGCCAGCAGCTTCGCGTCCGTCGCGCGACGTTGCGGCACGGCGACGGGCATCGCATCGGCCATGGCCGCCGCCAGCGGCGCTGCGGCATTGGATGGTGTCGGGAGGGGCTGCGGCGTAGCGGCTCCCGGCGCCGGTTCGGGTGGCGACGTGGCGGGAGCCGTATGAGCGGTCTCCTGTGCCGAAGCATCCTGCACCGATGCCACGGGCATCGCGGCGTCCGTGACATGGACCTGGCTGACGGGAGTGCTGTTGACTCCGAGCATATAGGCGACTTCCCAGCTGAATTGGCTGAGAGCGTTGGATCCGCTGTAAATATAGCCGCCGACCGCTGCAACCGGCGCGGTTGCCGTGCTTACAACCGTGGTCGCTGCCGAGCACGCGGTCGAGCCGATCCATTGACCGGTGCCCGACAGCCAGGACGCGCCAGAGGATGGAGCGGCTGCCGCTGCGGCGGACGGGCGTCGGGTTCTGACAGGAGCCTCGTCCTCCGCGTCCGCTCCGTGGCGGCTCCAGGCCGCGGCGGGTGCAGCGGCCGTCGATGCCAGAAGAATCGCGGCGAAAACCATCCGCGACAGTCCCATGGCGCGCGCGCGGGCAGCCGGCTGGCCATGCTGCAGCCGGCCCCGTTGCTGTGGACCTTCCGCCTGATTTGCGGGGCCATCGACATAAGGCTGGTTTTGGCCCGCCATGGTGCGATCCACCGTTCCAAACACATTCGGCATGTAGTTTCCGGCGCTCGATGATGCCCGATCCGGTCGGGAAGTCCGCGAGCGCACGACCGTCCCGGATTGTGATCCGCTCCCCCGGCCAGCCCGCAAACCTCACCTGCCGTCATTGGACCCGAGCAAGCCTAACGAATTATGAATGATCACGTCAGGACACAACCTCTCGAAATAAATTCCACGGAGCAGCGCAATCTTCTAACTGGGAGTTCTCAGAAAAACCGTTCAGATTCGTAACCTTCCAAGCTTTTCCTGCATTCGAAATCTTGTTATCGCTGTCGATTACCTTTTCAACCAAGCATATTGGCGGTTACAATCAATCACATCCTTTGATTAAAAATTTCTTCAACAGATAACAATAAGATCCTGATTCTGAACCAAAAGTTTCCATACCGCCGGAGTCTGCAAATTTCCCGTGAACGCTTTTCCGTTTACCCTGATTGAGGTAGCCTGTCCGATATGAGATATGCGGACTACTCGACACTCGAATCAAGGACCGCTCTTTCACATGCCGACGCCACAGGAGGACGATGCCGCCCGGCACCGCCGGAACCGCCCCTGTCGCCGGCTTGGAAATCGGCCATCGACAGTGACTTGCGGACCGTAGCAGCCATGCCAAACCCGAGCGGAGCGTGACCGTATGCAAGACGTCCAATCCACCGACGAAACCGGCGGCCGATCCGGCATTGACCGGCAGGCGTCCGAAGCGGCCGCACCTGCCATCGTGCAGCCAAGCCGCAGCAACGGTCCGATCATTCTGACCATCCTGCTGGCGGCGGCGGCGGTGTGCGGCACCGTTCTCTATGCCGATGAGCTGCGCTCGTCATTCCTGTCTCCGAGCCGCAGCCAACTGAAGCTCGATACGCTGGAGCGGACCGTCGCAGGACTGACTGCGATGCCGGAGAAGCTGACGGCGCTGGAGCAGGCGGTCGCGACGACCGGCAAGCGAATCGACCAGCAGGCCGTTTCCGGCCGTGCGGTATCGGTAATCGCGGCGCGACTCCTGAAGGAGTCGCTCGGCAAGTCCGACCCCTTCGCCGACGACCTCGCCCTGATGCGTCTTTCCACCGCGCCCGATGGCGAGCTCTCGAAGGCGCTCGATTCGGTGTCCGGCTACGCGGCCAAGGGCGTACCGACACGGACGCAGCTCTATGCGTCCTTCGGGCTGCTCGTGCCATCGGCTCTCCAGGCGGAGGTGCAGGACGGTTCGGGCGGGTTGCGCGAAACCGTCTGGGGCTGGATGACCGGCCTCTCGACGGTCATCCTGGCATCCGCGTCCGAATCGCCGCCGCAGGGTGCCGATCCGGCGGCTCCGCAACCTGCAGCCCCGCAACCGGCGGAAAGCAGGACCCCGGCGCTGCTGGCGGCCACGGCGGCCCGGCTCGAAGCCGGCGAACTCGCGGCGGCCATCGACACCATGGCTTCCCTCGACGGCGTTGCCGCACCGGTGGCGGCCCCCTGGCTGGCCGACGCCCGCGCCCGGCTGGCCGCGGAGCGGACCGGCGCCATCCTGGAAACCAGGATCCGCAGCTGGAGCGCCGCCGGCACTCAATAACGACTCCGACCCGCTGCCGGGATGTGCGCCCGGCCGCTTGGCGGCCTGCGGCCCGGCAGGATGGGCCAGACACCGATCATTTTCCGAATCCACCGCCAGAATGCGAGGCTACCGGTGACAGAGCTAAAGAAGAGGGTATCGGCGGTGATGGTTGCCGCCGGGCTTGCGCTTTTCGCCGGGACGGCGGCGCAGGCGGCAACGGTGCTGAACCGCGGCAACGGTGGCGAACCGTCGACGCTGGACCCGCACCGCACGGACGGGCGCATCGAATCGAACATCCTGCGCGACCTGTTCGAGGGGCTGGTGGTGTATGGCCCCGACGGCCGCATCCTGCCGGGCGTCGCCGAAAGTTGGCAGGTGTCGGAGGACGGCAAGCTCTACAGCTTCCAGCTCCGCGCCGATGCCCGCTGGTCCAACGGCGATCCGGTGACGGCCGAGGATTTCGTTTACAGCCTGCGCCGCGCCCTGACGCCCAAGGACGGCATCCAGCCCTCCGCCAACATGCGCGTCATCAAGGGCGCCGCCGCCGTCATCGACGGCAGCAAGCCGGCCGACACGCTGGGCGTTGCGGCGCCGAACCCGCGCACCGTGACCATCGCGCTGGAGGCGGCCACCCCCTATTTCCTCGACCTGATCGCCGCCGACAACAGCGCCCTGCCCGTGCATCGCGCCACCGTCGAATCGCAGCGCGAGCGCTGGACCGATCCCGGCAAGATGGTCAGCAACGGTGCCTATGTTCTGGAGGAATGGCGTGCCCGCCAGCAGATCGGCCTGGGCAGGAACGCCAACTTCCATGGCCGCAACGGCGTCGCCATCGACAAGGTCAATTTCTTCCCCATCGACGACGCGTCCGAGGAGGTCGACCGCTTCAAGGCCGGCACCCTCCACCTGACCTACGAGGTGCCGCAGGACCGGGTGAAGTGGATTTCGCTGACCGAACCCAAGGTGTTCTGGAACCGGCCATTCCTGGCGACCTACTATTACGCCTTCAACCTCACGGTCGAGCCGTTCAAGAGCAACCGCGACCTGCGCCGCGCGCTGTCGCTGGCGGTCAACCGCGAGAACATCGTCGACAAGGTCACCCGCGCCGGCGAGACTCCGGCCTATGGGCTGGTGCCGCCCATCGTCCCCAACTATCGCCGCCAGACCGCCGACTTCATCGCCGAGCCGATGGACAACCGCCTGCGCGAAGCGCGCCGCCTGTTCTCGGCCGCGGGCTTCAGCCCGATGCAGCCGCTGGCGGTCGAAATCCTCTACAACCAGTCGGAAAACAACCGCGTCATCGCCGACGCCGTCATTTCCATGTGGCAGGATGCCTTCGGCAAGGGCATCCAGGTCAAGCCGGTCAGCGTCGAGCGCACCGACTATCTCAAGCGCCGCGCGCGGCGCGATTTCCAGATCGTCCGCGCCGCCTGGATCGGCGACTACGCCGACCCCACCGTCTTCCTCAACCTGATGCTGTCCACCGCCCTGCCGCCGCGCAACGATCCCGGTTACCGCAGCCGCAAGTATGACGACCTGCTCGCCAAGGCGGCTGCCAGCGAGGATGCGGCACAGCGTTCCTCCCTGCTCGGCCAGGCCGAGAAGACGATGATCGACGACGACCCGGTCATCCCGATCTACCACTTCTCCACCAAATCGCTGGTCAGCCAGCAGATCAAGGGCTGGGTCTACAACGTGCGCGACGTCCATCCCAGCCGCTTCCTGTCCTTCGCCGAAAAGGCCGCCTCGTGACCGCCGCCATGGCGTCCACGACAGCCTGACAGCAGACAGACGGCACAGCGAAAGCAAAGCGACAGGGGGAAACACATGGATTTCGGCCTTCTCACCATTCCGCTGGTGACACTGGCGATGGCCTTCGGCTTCGCCGTGTTCACCGATACCCAGACCATCCATTTCGATTACGTGGACGTGCCCGATTCGATCTCCCAGGAAACCGGCCTGACGCCGGCGGTGGTGATCACCAAGCTGGCCGACGACATGCAGGAGATCGAGCGGCAGGCCTTCACCAAGGCCGAAGCCCGACAGGTCGAACTGCATGCCGACCAGAGCGCCACCTCGGTGCTGGGCGAGTATCTCGGCGTCACCCCGCTGATCCGCGTGGTGCAGGAATCGGCGCACATGATCCCCTTCACCTTCTCCGGGGAAATCGTGCGCCACGACCAGCAGGTCGAATTCATCCTGCGCAGCTACGACAGCCACCACAACAAGACGCGGATCTCGCGCAACGGCACGGTCGACGACATGAAGGGGCTGATCCATGGCGCCGCCTATGAGGCGATGCGCGTCGTGAACCCCTACATCCTGGCCGCCTACCAGTTCAAGCGCGACCGGCTGTCGCGCGATTTCACCCCGACCCTGGAGATCCTGCGCCGGGAACTGGAAGGGCACGACTCGCGCTACGCCCCCTGGCTGCACAATCTGTGGGGCATGGTCCTATACCAGCAGAACGATCGCCACGGCGCCATCCACCAGTTCGAGGAGGCGGTGCATCTCGACCCGAATTTCCTGTCTCCGCGCCTGAACCTGGGCGTCGTCAATGCCCGGCTCGGTGAGTACGATCTGGCGGTGAAGAACTTCACCGCGGTGGTGCAGCACCCCAACGTGGCGCAGAGCCCGGCGGTGAAGGCGGCGGCGCTGAGCGAATGGGGCTTCACCCTGGCCCTGACCGGCCAGATCGACGAGGCCTATGCCAAGTTCGACGAGGCCAGCCGAGCCGATCAGAATTTCTCCGACGTCTATTCGAGCTGGGCCGAGGTGCTGAGCGCCCAGGGACGCCGCGAAGAAGCGGAACGGATGACTGCCAAGGCGCTGAAGCTTGCGCCCAAGGAGGTCGTCTACACCGAGAACCTGATCGGCACCGTCCAGAACGTGCCGGCCACCGCCAGCATGAACTGATGGCCGGCTTGAATTGACGATATGATCGAGGAGGGCCGAAGCATGAGGCGGAGCGCGCACTCCACAACCATCGCCGCTTCCATCGCCGCGGCGGTCGCGGCGACGGCCATCCTGATCGCGGCGGCGCCGGCCGTTGCGTCGGGCGGGCATGGCGGCGGCAGCGGGCACGGTGGCCGCGTCCGCCATGCGGTTCGGTCCATGC
>NZ_BADK01000541.1 GCF_000333595.1 Azospirillum sp. B506 | reverse complement strand
GCGACCGCCCCCATGATCCACAATGTGTTGTAGAAGGTATCGGTCGCGTCCTGCGACACCTGCTCTGCCCTCTTGATGGTGTTGTCCGTGAATTGGCGGATCGCGTCTTCCAGCTTCGCCGCGGCTTCGCGGCTGCTTTGACCCTCGCGATTCAATTGCAGTTGCGCCGACGAAAGCTCGACGGTGCCGGCGACCTTGTCGGCCACCTTCAAGGTCGAGTCCAATTCCTGGAGATATGATGCGCCGAGCGCCTGGATTTTGTCGACCTGCATCTTCGTTTCTGCTGTGGCATCTTTCTTCAACTGATCGATGCGCTTGTCGAAGAGGGTCCGGTATTCCGCGATAATTTCTTTTGATTTCTTCAGGTTTTCTTTGCTGGGGTTGGCGGCGATCATGTATTCCGTCCGATTGAGGGACACGGCGTTCAGGCGGAGCCTGACGCCGAGGATGCCTTCGTCGCCGGCCCGGGCGATCTCGTCGGTTGCGTTGTTCAATCTCCGCAGGCTGTTTCCAGCAATAACTGCAATGGCGAGCGATACCAATACAAGAATAGAGCTGGTGATGGTGACTTTTGTTGAGATTTTGAGATTCTTCATGGAAAATTGCCCCCGTATTGGCATGCGCGGCCTCTGTGAGGATCCTTGAGATCCTCTGCCCTCCGCTCACGTGATATATCAAGCGACATACGCCTTAATGTCGATCCAGGATTTGCATCAGCTTGCGACAAAAAGCCAGAAAATGTTAAAAAAGTATAATAATAAATAATAAAATTATCCATCGAAAAATATTTTCATAATGTTATTACTATTTTCAGTAAAAAAATTTCTTGTTCCGAGATTTTATTAGTTTCCGATGAAAAATTTTCACTTTGTGATTGGATGGCGGAGTCTTAAGCGATATTGACGCAGTAACCCAAGCTTTTCAAAGCTGCCATGCATCTTGGATACTGTATTCAAGAGCATGGAGGCGGTTATATCGCTCGGTGCCGCGTTATATCCGGCCCGTACCATCAATTTGGGGGACCAAC
>NZ_BADK01000542.1 GCF_000333595.1 Azospirillum sp. B506 | reverse complement strand
GATCTCTTGGGTCAAGCCCTCAACTCGCCCTTGCGGGAAAGTGCGGCGGCTGGCTGTTCCGCCCTCAATGGACCGATGTATGATAAATCGGATGGCTTAAGGAAAAATGGTCGCCGGGCGAGAACGTCACCCCTCGCGTTCGATCAAGCCACCCTCAGGTGGGCTGACGCAGGCCCGCATTGTCCTGTCCACACGGCGACCATCGATCCACGACGTGTGCATGCTGGGCAAAGCCCCCCTGCCACTGAACGGCCGAACCGGCTTCGCGGAGCAGGCTGAGTTTATCCGTTCCAACCGCCAGCACCAAGACAGGACAAGGAGGATATCCCTGAATGAACGATCTGCTGAACGGCGAGCCGGAATCGGGCTTCCAGCGCCTGCTGGGCTACGCCTTGAGTCGCTGGGAGGAGGGAGAGGCGGAGCTGACGATGACCATCGACGACCGCCACCTGAACCGGGCCGGCGTGGTGCATGGCGGCGTCCTGGCGACGCTTTTGGATACGGTTTCCGGATTTTCGGTAACATACTGTCCCTTTCCTGGGCGGGTACGGCGGGTGGTGACGCTGTCCTTGTCGACCAGCTTCCTGGGTCAGGCCCGCACCGGTACGCTGATCGCCACCGGCCGGCTGCGGGGCGGCGGACGCAAGATCGTCGGGATTGCCGCGGAGATCCGCCACGGCGATACCGGCGCCCTGATCGCCACGTCGGAGGGCATGTTCAAATACCGGCCGGGCAGCGAGAACCGGGAGGGAACCGAGCTATGAGCGGACAACTGACCATCACGCGCCAGGGCCGCGTGATGGTGCTGACGATGGACGACGCCGCCACCAAGAACGCGCTGGAGCCGGACATGATGGCCGCCGCCCGCGACGCGCTGGTGCAGGCCGCCGAGGATCCGGGGGTGGGCGCCATCGTGCTGACCGGGGCCAACGGCACCTTCTGCTCCGGCGGCAATCTGGGCCGGCTGCTCGGCAACGCCAAGGCCGACCCGGAGCTGACCCGCACCAGCCTGGAGCACTTCCATGGCTGGACCCGCGCCATGCGCGCCTGCCCGAAGCCGGTGATCGCCGCCGTCGAGGGGGCAGCCGCCGGGGCCGGCTTCTCGGTGGCGCTCGGCTGCGACCTGATCGTCGCGGCCGAGGATGCGGGTTCACGC
>NZ_BADK01000543.1 GCF_000333595.1 Azospirillum sp. B506 | reverse complement strand
TCCCGTCCAGCGGTGTCCGTCCCGGCGGTCATGACAAGGTTTCCGTCACAGCGACAGCCGGCGCCGCTGCCGGCGCGAGCGGCAGACGGACGGTGAAGGCCGACCCGCGGCCCGGTTCGCTCGCCACCGAGATGCCGCCGCCGTGGGTCTCGACGATGCAACGGGCGAGATGGAGGCCGAGCCCCGCCCCGGTCGTTCCAGCGGCATTGGACGCGCGGAAATACTTGTCGAACAGTCGCGCCGCATCGGCTGCGTTGACACCGATCCCCTGGTCGGCGATCTGCACCGTGACCTGGCCCTCGCTGGTTGATAGGTCGAGGCGGATCATCCCGCCGTTCGGCGAATATTTGACGGCATTTTCCAGCAGGTTGGAAAATACCACGGAGAGCAGGTCACGATCGCCGGGGATCGCCACCGGGCGGTCGGCTCCATGCAGCTCGATCCGGTGGCCGGCGGCCGTGACCGCCACCTCGTCTGTCAGGGTGCTCAGCATCGCCGCAAGATCGAAGGCCATCGGCCGCGCCGCGGCGGCACCCAGCCGGTCGTCGGTCAGGCAGCGTTCGATCAGGTGCAGCATCCGCTGGACCGCGTTGCGGATCTTGCCGACCCGCGGCATCGCCGAAGCCGGCAGCTTCGGCTCCAGCTCCAGCATCTGCGAGGCGCTGTCGATGATCGCCAGCGGCGTGCGGAATTCGTGGCTGACCATCAGCACGAACTGACGCTGCTGGCGTGCCATCTCCTTGGTTTCGGTCTGGAGGCGGTCACTGATCTTGGCGATCTTGCGGAACTGGCGCAAAAGTTTCCCGTGCCGTTCCGCCAGCTGCTGGAATTCCGCCAGCAACGGGTTGTCGGCATTGGCCGGATCTTCGGCCAGCCGCTGAGCCCATTGACGAAGCTCCTGTTCCTGTGACCGCATCGTCATCCCGGGTGCTCAGTGCGCCATCAGTGGGCCAGAATTTCGAACGGCAGCGACACGTCCTCGGCGAACTCCTCGGCCATGTCGAGCGCCCGGTCGTTGTCGCTGTCGTAATGCCAGCGCACCGACACCGTCCGACCGTTCTGGTGGGCACCGTCCAGCATTTCCAGCACGTCGATCATGCATTTGATGCTGCTGGTGTTCAGATAGCTGAGTCCGATGTCCAGCACCACCTCCGGGGCAGGATTCTTCAGATACTCCTCCAGCCAGCTGAACACCGGCGCGTAGAAATCGAAGGAGTTCTCCGGATAGGATTCACCTTCGATGCGCAGCTGTCCGCCCGCCGGATCGAAGTCGATCAGGGGCGAGCACGACGTTGCCTCGATCCGCAAAATGTCCATTATGAGTGTTCCGTAATTTCTTATAGCTGGACTTCAAGGCTGAAGAAGTAATAGGCGTCATCCACCGGGCGCAGCGAATATTCCAGCGGCCGGGTGGCCTTCCGCGCCATGTCGATCAGACCCAGCCCAGCGCCGCTCGCGCCCGCCTCGCGCGGCTTGCGCGATTGTTCCTTGTAGATTGCCTTCAAGCCGGCCTTGTCCTGTCCGCGCAGCCTGTCCAGCATCGCCGACAGGCCTGGAACGTCTCCGCTC
>NZ_BADK01000544.1 GCF_000333595.1 Azospirillum sp. B506 | reverse complement strand
GGCGGTCGGTGGAGAGAGCGCCGGCCGCCGCATGGCGCCTCTGTCCGGTCGGCTGGAAACGAGTCCCGGCAGTTGTCTTCCTATTCGGAAATATCTCGTGGCAATTGTGACGTTGACCCGAGAAGCGGCAGGGCTATAACTGGCGACATAGTCGCGAGTAACAATACTGGCGTTTGCAATTTTAGAGATTGGCGGCCCGGTTGCCGGCCAGCAGGCCCAGATCGGGAAATGGTTTTCCATTACCGGCCGCGATACCCATCGCACGGACCCTTCCGTGTGATGGGGACGCGGCCGGCCGCCGTCATCTCGGTGGCGTGCGCGTTCCGCCCCCGCCCGGCCTGCAGGCGATTGAAACCGCGATCGAAACAGCGATCGAAACCTTGCCCAAACCGTTGACAACATGCCCGGGCGTGGGTGCAATAGCGCCCGCGAGCCGGGTGTGCCGTTGGGATGTGGCGGCGCCCGCAACACTCACGAACAGGTCGGGGCAAATCATGAAAAAACTCGCTCTCAGCCTCATCGGCGCGGTCGCGGCGATTGCCATCGCCGGCCCGGCGATGGCCCAGGCCAAGAAGCCGGTCAACATCTACATCTGGAACGACTATCTGGGTGAAACGACCCTCGCCGACTTCACCAAGGCCACGGGCGCTGAGACGAAAGTCGACCTGTACGACAGCCTGGAACTGCTGGAGCAGAAGGTGCTCGTCGGCAAGTCCGGCTATGACGTGATCGTGCCGACCGCCGAGCCGACGCTGTCCCGCCTGATCCAGGCCAAGGTGGTGGGTCCGCTCGACAAGTCCAAGATCCCCAACTACAAGAACATCGACCCCAAGGTCCTGAAGCTGCTGGAGAATTCCGACCCCGGCAACAAGTATGCCGTGCCCTATCTCGGCGGGACCGTCGGCATCGCCGTCATCCCGGAAAAGATCAAGGCTGTCGCCCCCGACGTGGCGCTCGACAGCTGGGACCTGATCTTCAAGCCGGAGGTGGCGAAGAAGGTGGCGGCCTGCGGCATCACCGTGATGGATTCGGCCATCGACGTCATCCCGTCGGTGCTGAACTATCTCGGCCTCGACCCGAACTCCGAGAAGAAGGAGGATCTGGACAAGGTCGAGAAGACGCTGATGGCGGTCCGCCCCTACATCAAGCGTTTCGTCACCGGCGAGAACATCAACATCCTGGCCGGTGGCGACGCCTGCGTCGTGATGGCCTACAACGGCGACGCCATCCAGGGTGCCGCGCGCGCGGCCGAGGCCAAGAGCGCCAAGGTCGAGTACATCACGCCGAAGGAAGGCGTGCAGGTCTGGTGGGACACGCTGGCGGTCCCCGCCGATGCGCCGAACAAGGACGGCGCCTACGAGTACATCAACTTCGTCCTCGACCCGGCCAACATGGCGAACATCTCCAACAAGGTCAGCTACGCCAACGCGGTGCCGGCCTCGCTGCCGATGGTCGCCGACGACATCAAGTCGAACCCCGGCATCTTCCTGCCGGCCGACAGCAAGCTGAAGCTGTTTTCGCTGAAGCAGATCAAGCAGGCCACCGACCGCGCCCGCACCCGCGTGTGGACCAAGGTCAAGACCGGCAAGTAAGCCGCCCCCCTGAGGCGCCGATCTTGAGGCGTCGACCCGCCCCGGCCGGTCCCCAGCGATGGGGAACAGCCGGGGCGTTGTCTTGAAAGAGGAAACCGGATGGCCGGTCAGCCGATTCGCAAGCCCACCCGCCTGGAACCGTGGCAGGACGCGGGCCAGACGCCCTATGTCCGCATCGAGAAGGTGACCAAGACCTTCGGCGACTTCGTCGCGGTGGACGAGGTCAGCCTGTCGATCTATCGCAACGAATTCTTCGCCCTGCTCGGCGGTTCGGGTTCCGGCAAGACGACGCTGCTGCGCATGCTGGCGGGGTTCGAACAGCCGACCGAAGGCAAGATCTACATCGACGGCGTCGATATGGCCGGCATTCCGCCCTATGAGCGGCCGGTCAACATGATGTTCCAGTCCTACGCCCTGTTCCCGCACATGACGGTGGAGCAGAACGTCGCCTTCGGCCTACGCCAAGACGGGGTGGCGAAGGCGGAGATCCGCGACCGCGTGGCGGAGATGCTGGGGATGGTCCAGCTCTCTGCCTTCGGCAAGCGCCGTCCGCACCAGTTGTCGGGCGGCCAGCGCCAGCGCGTGGCGCTCGCCCGCTCGCTGGTCAAGCGGCCGAAGCTGCTGCTGCTGGACGAGCCGTTGGGCGCGCTCGACAAGAAGCTGCGCGAGCGTACCCAGTTCGAGCTGGTCAACATCCAGGAAAAGCTGGGCGTCACCTTCATCGTCGTGACCCACGACCAGGAAGAGGCGATGACCATGTCCTCGCGCATCGCCGTGATGAACCATGGCGTCATCGCGCAGGTCGGCACGCCGACCGAGATCTACGAGTACCCCCACAACCGCTTCGTCGCGGAGTTCATCGGCTCGATCAACATGTTCGATGGCCGCGTCGTCTCGACCGAAGGGGACCAGGTCCTCGTCGCGTCGGAGGAGGCCGGCTGCGAGCTGCTGATCGCCCACGCCACCCCGGCGCCGGCCGGCTCCCCCGTCTCCGTCGCCATCCGCCCGGAGAAGATCGCCCTGTCGAAGGAGCCGGTTGCCGGTGGCGGCCCAGGCGGCGAAGGCCGCAACCAGACCACAGGCATCGTGCGCGAGATCGCCTATCTCGGCGACGTGTCGATCTATCTGGTGGAACTGCCGACCGGAAAGACGGTGCGGGTCACCGCCCCCAACGTCACCCGCCGCACCGAAATGCCGATCACCTGGGAGGATGAGGTGACGCTGACCTGGCGCCCCTTCGCCGGCGTGGTGCTGACCCAATGAACGCGGTCGTCTCCGCCCTCGTTTCCGGCCTCAGCCGGATCGGGCTGTGGGGTCGCGGCGTGGTCGTCGCCATCCCCTATCTGTGGCTTCTGCTGTTCTTCATGGTGCCGTTCCTGATCGTCTTCGGCATCAGCTTCTCCGAATCGATCATCGCCCAGCCGCCCTATTCGTCCCTGGTCGACTGGCTGAAGGATGAGGATGCCGGCACCTCGAAGCTGCAGATCCTGCTGAACATCAGCAATTACTTCCGGCTGGGCGGAGACGACCTCTACATCCTCGCCTATCTGAACTCGCTGCGGATCGCGGCGGTCACCACGCTGCTGTGCCTCGCCATCGGCTATCCCATGGCCTACGCCATCGCCAAGGCCGACCCGGCGCGGCGCGGGCCGCTGATGATGCTGGTGATCCTGCCCTTCTGGACCAGCTTCCTCATCCGCATCTATGCCTGGATCGGCATCCTCAAGGGCAACGGCGTCATCAGCAACCTGCTGGAATGGGTCGGTCTCACCAGCGGGCCGGTGGAGATCCTCTATTCCGACTGGGCCGTCTATATCGGCATGACCTACTGCTATCTGCCCTTCATGGTGCTGCCGCTTTATTCGACGCTGGAGAAGATGGACCCCAGCCTGCTGGAGGCGGCGGCCGACCTCGGCTCCCGTCCCTTCAAATCCTTCCTGTCGATCACGCTGCCGCTGTCGCTGCCGGGGATCATCGCCGGTTCTCTGCTTGTCTTCATCCCGGCGGTGGGCGAGTTCGTGACGCCGGAGCTGCTGGGCGGTCCCGACACGCTGATGATCGGCCGCGTGCTGTGGAACGAATTCTTTTCCAACCGCGACTGGCCGGTGGCGTCGGCCGTCGCCATCGCGCTGCTTCTGGTCCTGGTGATTCCGATCATGATCTTCCAGCATGTGCAGGGCAAACAGGCGGAGGCGGGCCGATGAAGAAGCGGGTCGGATTCCTGTCCTGGGCGCTGCTGTTCGGTTACGCCTTCCTCTATGTCCCCATCGCGCTGCTGATCGTCTTCAGCTTCAACGAGTCGCGGCTGGTGACGGTGTGGAGCGGCTTTTCAACCAAATGGTATGGCGAACTGCTGCACAATGACGCGCTGCTTGACGCGGCCTTCCTGTCCTTCCAGGTGGCGGCGGTGTCGGCGACCCTGTCGGTCCTGCTCGGCACCTGCGCCGGGCTGGCGCTGACCCGCTTCGGCCGGTTCCGCGGCCGCACCCTGTTCGGCGGCATGATCACTGCCCCGCTGGTCATGCCGGAGGTCATAACCGGCCTGTCGCTGCTGCTGCTGTTCGTGGCGATGGAGCAATGGCTGGGCTGGCCCGACGGGCGCGGCGTCACCACGATCACCATCGCCCACACCACCTTCACCATGTCCTATGTCGCGGTGGTCATCCAGTCGCGGCTGGCCGGCATGGACGGCAGCCTCGAAGAAGCGGCGATGGATTTGGGTGCCCGTCCGGCCAAGGTCTTCTTCGTCATCACCCTGCCGCTGATCGCCCCGGCGCTGGTCGCCGGCTGGCTGCTGGCCTTCACCCTGTCGCTGGACGACGTGGTGGTGGCGAGCTTCGTCTCCGGCCCCGGATCGACGACCCTGCCGATGGTGATCTTCTCCAGCGTGAAGTTCGGCATCAGTCCGCAGATCAACGCCTTGGCGACGTTGATGGTTCTGGTGGTGGCGACCGGCATCTTCATCGCCAGCATCGTCATGGCCCGCCAGGACCGGCAGCGCAAACGCGACGAACAGATGGCGATCCAGAACGGCTGATCCAGAACGGCTGACCGGCCTTTTCGGACCGTTCCGCAGACCTGTCCATCCGCGCGCAGCAGACCTCTGCCGCCGCGGATGGCAATTGCCCGTTTCTTTTGCTATGTTGATGGCATCGTCAACAGCGAAAGAGGCTGTGCCATGCGCGCGCTCCTGTGGTTCCCCTTGTTGAGACTCGGATTCTTCAGTCCCGTTTCCACGGCTTATTCGACCACCCGTTCGGTCACCGCCCGCCGCGCCCTGCGCCCGCCGTCCGGCCGCTAGCCCGGACCCATGCCGGCTTCCTCTCCCGGCATGCCGACGCGACTGTCTTCCGCGTCTTTTTGAAAAGCCCCTCTGCCACAAGGCCCCTCTGCCGTGAGGCCAAGTGCTCGTTGCAGTGGACGCGATTGCCAAACGCGCGCTCCCGTGGTTAGGGTGGATTGGGATAAAAAACGTCCTGGTCCCACGCGGTTCGCCGACCATTTTTTGGTGTTGCGGCTGCGAAGGGCAGGCTGGGACTTTTAAAAGCGCAGAGGGATCGACGCATGACGACATCGAACGCCCCGATCACGACGGGCCAAGGTTTCCACATGCCCGGCGAATGGGCTCGCCACAGCGGATGCTGGATGGCGTGGCCGTGCCGGCCGGAAACCTGGCCGGAGGGTGCCTTCGACGCCGCATGCGACGCCTACGCCGAGGTCGCGCAGGCCATCTCCCGCTTCGAGCCGGTGACGATGGTGTGCGACCCGGCGGATGTGGCGGAAGCCTCGCTCGCCTGCGGCCCCGGCATCCAGATCCTGCCGCTGCCGATCAGCGATTCCTGGATCCGCGACACCGGTCCCAGCTTCGTCGTCGACGGCAAGGGCGGGCTGGCTGGCGTCCATTGGGGCTTCAACGCCTGGGGTGGCAATTACGAAGGCTGCGAAAAGGATCGGCAGGTCGGCCGCCTGATCCTCGACCATCTCAAGCTCCCCTGTTTCGCCGCCCCGCTGGTGATGGAGGGCGGTTCCTTCCATGTCGACGGTGAAGGGACGCTGATCACCACCGAACAATGCCTGCTGAATCCGAACCGCAATCCCGGCCTGGCGCGGGAGGAGATCGAGCGGCAGTTGAAGGTCCATCTCGGCGTCGAGACGGTGATCTGGCTGGGGCAGGGCTATCAGGACGACGAGACCGACGGCCATATCGACGAGATCGCGCTGTTCGTGCGTCCCGGCGTGGTGATGGCGATCACCACCGACGATCCAGGCGATCCCAATTTCAAGATTTTCCAGGACAATCTCGACCGGCTGAAGCGCGCCCGCGATGCGAAGGGCCGCGAACTGGAGGTCATCACCGTCCAGCAGCCCGCCCGCCGCGACGTGAACGGCGTGCGCCTGACCCTGTCCTACACCAATCTCTACATCGCCAACGGCGGCATCGTCATGCCGGCCTTCGAGGATCCGGCCGACGACGAGGCCTTCCGTGTCGTCCGCAAGGCCTTCCCCGACCGCGAGGTGGTGCAGGTGTCTGCTCTCGACATCGTGCGCGGTGGTGGCGGCATCCACTGCATCACCCAGCAGCAGCCGCTTCCCTGACGCTTCGCCTCACTCCGTCACGATGGCGGGGTGGGCCAGGGCATGTGACGGCGCGGCCGGTGTTCCTGTCGGGCATTCTCCTTTTCGGAACGCCCGACGACCATGGCCGAGGACACCGCCCGCCGGTTCAGGCCGCCGCCCAGCGGTTGCGACCAGCGCGCTTGGCAATGTACAGCGCATCGTCGGCGGCCTGGATGCAGGCATCGGCGGTCTGGCCCGGGCGATAGGCGCAGACCCCAAGGCTCAGGGTGACGGTGATGCCGTTGTCCTGATGGACGACGGGATGGTGGGCAATGATTTGCCGTAGCTTTTCCGCCACCATCTCGGCCTGCGTCTGGTTGGAGTCGGGCAGCAGGATCAGGAATTCCTCGCCACCCCAGCGGGCGCACAGATCGTGTCCGCGCAGGTTCCGGCGCAGCAGGGTTGCCACCTCCACAAGAACCTGGTCCCCGGCGGCATGCCCGAAGGCGTCGTTCACTTCCTTGAAATGATCGATGTCCAGCATGATCATGGCAAAGCCGCCACCGCTGCGGCCGACACGGCACAGCTCCGCCTCCAGCCGTTCGATCATCAGGCGGCGGTTGGGCAGCTCGGTCAGCGGATCGGTTTGCGAGGCGGCATGCAGCGCGCGGGCCATCTGGCGCGTATCGGTCTGGATGCGGTCGCTGATCTTGGCGATCTTGGTCAGCTGACGCATCAGCTTCATGTGCTCGTCGGCCAGCGCCCCGAACTCCGTCATCAGCGGATGGGAGGCATACTCCTCGTCTG
>NZ_BADK01000545.1 GCF_000333595.1 Azospirillum sp. B506 | reverse complement strand
CGGTCTCGTAATGGCCGGCCGCATCCTCGCCCTCGGCGGCGAAGCGCTTCAGCAGGTCGGCCTGTCCCATCACCAGATCCTCCAGCGTCCCGCCCAGGGCCCGGCAGCCGAAGGGGTTGATGTAGGCGATGCGCAGGCTGGCGTCGGCCAGAACGACGATCTCCGACACATGGTCGATGAGAAGTTGGCGAGATAGAGCTGGCGTGCCCGCTCCCGTAGCATGCTGTCGCTGTGCCGGACCCGCAGCTGGTAGCTGCCGACGATGCGGCGGATCCAGCCGGTGATCAGCCACGACATGGCGACCGACACGCCCAGCGCCACGCCCAGCACCGCCACCGTGGTCCAGACCCGCTGGTTGACGCCGCGGCTGATCTCCGCCCGGCGGGCTTCCATCTCCTTGCCGACATCGTCGATGTAGAAGCCGGCGACCAGAATCCAGCCCCAGACATTGGGGGCCGAGACATAGGCCATCTTCGGCGTCGGCCGCGCGGTGAAGGGATGGATCCAATCGTAACGCAGTTCCCCGCCACCTTCGCGCCCGAGGTCCAGCAGACGGGTCAGAAGGTCGCGCTCGGTCTTCCACGGCAGGTCGCGCGCGTTCATTCCCTCCGACGCCGGGGCGGTGGGCGACAGCAGCACCTGCCCGTCCTGGCGCAGCACGCCGATATAGCCGGTCTCTCCGAAGCGGAAGGCGCGCAACCGCTCCAGCGATTCGCGCTGCAGCCGCGCCTCCACCGCATCCAGCGAGTCGCTGGCGCCGATCAGCCAGTCATAGGGATCGAAACGGCGGACGTAGGCCAGCTTGTCCACGATCTGCGATGGATCGTCGGCCATGCGCCAACGATAGCGGGCGAAACCGCGCAGCTCCGGTTCCCGGACCGCCTGAATCAGGTCGCGCACCGCCGCCGCCGCCAGAGGATCGGGCGCGGCGAAGGGCGAGGTTCCCTCGTGCGCCGGGTCGACCGGCATCAGCACCGAGTCGCCGTTCAGGTCGTTGATGAAGTAGTAGCCGCGCCCGCCGGAAAAGCGCAGCGGCCGCAGCGTCTCCTTGATCGATTCCCTCACCGCCACCGCGGGCAGGATGTCCTTTTC
>NZ_BADK01000546.1 GCF_000333595.1 Azospirillum sp. B506 | reverse complement strand
CGAAATCCTGAGACAGCACGAAGGGCGCCCGCAGGTTGGCCTCCATATGCGCATCCCACGAGTCGCGGGTCACGTCGGCCATCTCGTCGCGCTCGAAGCGGGAAGCATTGTTGACCAGCAGGGTCAGCGGACCCAACCGCTCCGTGACCGCCGGCACCAGGGTCTTGACCTCCGCCTCCCGGTCGAGGTCCGCAGCAAAGGCCATGGCACGCCCGCCCGCCCGCTCGATCTCCGCGACGACGGTATCGGCCTCTGCCCGGGAGCTTCGGTAATGGACAGCCACGTCCCAGCCCTGCCCCGCCAGATCGAGCGCGATGGCCCGCCCGATGCGTTTGCCGGCCCCGGTCACCAGGGCCGTTTTCCTCTTGATCTCGACCATGGCGCCATAGGTACCTTGCCACCATCGCGGGTCAAGGGGTGAGAAGACCAAAAAGGCGAGCCAAACGGAGAGATGAACCGGCGATGTTGCGCGAAGCCTTCGAATATCTGACCACGCCTTGCCCGCCGCTGGCCCGTCGGTTCGGCTACCTGTCTGAAATGGTGGCGTTGGGCGCGCGTTATCGCCGGCAGCGGCGGGCATGGGCGCCGCATATCGCCGCCTGCCATCGTTTCGTCGATCAGGCGATGGAATGGGCCGCACCGGGCGGACGGGCACTGGTTGCCGGATCGGGGCTGCTGATCGAAATTCCGCTGCAACGGCTCGCCACCCGCTTCGACGAGGTGGTTCTGGTCGACATGCTGCACAGCCGCACCGTTCGCCGCCGGGTCGCCGCCCTGCCCAATGTCCGGCTGGTGGAGATGGATGTCAGCGGAGCGCTGGCTCCACTCGCCAAGGCTCTTGATATCCGCGCTCCGCTGCCGGCCGACTTCGAACCGCCGGTTCCGGAGGATGGTCCTTTCCGCTTCGCCCTGTCCTGCAACTTGCTGTCCCAGTTGCCGCTGCTGCCGCTGGAGGCAATGGATCGACAGGCCCCGACAACGCAGGCGGCAGATCGGATGGCTTTCGCACGGCGCATGGTCCGCGGCCATCTGTGCTGGCTGTCATCCATCGCCGAGCACGCCGCCCTGTTTACCGACATCGATGTTTCCTGGATCCATGGCGGCAGGGTGACGGAGGTGGAGGAGTCGACCTGGGGCCTCGCCCTGCCCGCTCCCGACATGTCCTGGCTTTGGGACATCGCCCCGGCGCCGGAACAGGACCGGCGGCACGACCTGCGTCACAGCGTCGGCGGCTGGTTCGATGTGCGGTCGGTGACGAGTGCGCTGCCGCCCTGTTGAGGGAACCGAAACCTCGACACAACACATCGGAGATCCCTCATGGCCACCAGCGAACGCAAGACCGACGGCCAGACCATCGGCATTGCCACCGGCCCAAGCGACAATGGCGGCATCGACGAGCGCGATATCCCGTTGGACATCCCGGAAACCCGCGATCATTTGGATGTGGACGAGCAGGTCGAGGGCTATCAGCGGGTCATCGGCCCGGGCACGGGCGCTCCGCTCGACCAGCCCGATGAGGATTTCGGTATTCCCGGCAGCGAGGAGGCCGGCGGTCTTGGCACCGGCCCGTTGCCGCCACGCCAGCCCGATCGTCCGCAGGGGCAAATAGGCGAGCGTGGCAATGACCGCGTCGTCTCCGACCGCAATGTCGCGGTGGATGGCGCACGGGACCGCGAGTAATTGCCGCTGGAGTCCATAGGTCGCACGTTCCTCGATTGATAACTCCGTTGATTGGGCAAGCTGATACGGAAAAGGTCGGGCGGTGTTGCGCGGACCGCGCTTCTTGAGACAGTGGCTCTGTCCTACCTTGAGCGGCAGAAGACGGGCAAGCCGTCGATGAACGCAAGGGAGTGGACGTCTCTCACCTCATGTCGAGAGTCCCAGAGCCATGAACACCCATTTCAACGAAGTCCGCGATCCCCGCAGCCACGACGAAATCATACTGGCAGCCCGCCAGATGCGCGCCGACTACCTGCGTGAACTGTTGGGTAAGCTTCGCACCAAACTGTTCGGCGCCCGTGCCGGCCACAGCACCGCCCTGCCGAGCACGCGCTGACGGCGGATGGCCCGCCGTCAGACAGAGTGGCTTCGACTGATACAGAATCGGCACCGCGCATGACCGCTCGGTGCCGATTCTACATCGTCAGAGACAGAAATCGATTCAGGCTTGGCCGGAAATATCGAAGTTGCGCCTCCCGGCCCTCCATCGGTTCAGCGCAACGGAATACGCACCGAAGAACAGCAGTTTCGATCCTGCGGAGAAATCCCGTCAACCGGCTCCTTCGCCATGCTCGGACCCCGGCGCACCGGTGCTCCACAGCAGGCCCAGCACCAGCCCCTTACAGCGCGGCAGCAGAAGTAGGGTCAACAGCACCGTCAATGACGGCCAGATCGTCAGATGCACCCAGGTCGGCGGCTCGTAGGTCTGTTCGACCGACAGCAGCGCGGGAATGACGATGTGTCCGACGATCAGGATCGTCATCCAGGGCGGAGCGTCGTCGGCGCGCAGATGGCCGTACGCCTCGCCGCAAGCTGAACAGCGATCGACCGGCTTCAGGAAGTTCCGCAGCAGCCGGCCGCGACCGCAATTGGGACAGCAGCCGATCAGACCGCGAAAGGCGGCGAGAAACTTCGATGGAACTGTTCCTGTCTCTGCGACCATGACCACTCCTTCCGTGCCGCCCACAATATAGGCTCTTCCCCAGCCGGCCGCACGCCCGATTGCGGACAGGCCGGTCACACAGCCGATCCATCCCGGTTCCGGACCGGTCTTGCTCATGCTGCCGAGTTGACGGCGGCGCCCGCGCGGTCTAGGGGAAGACCTTTGCGTTGCGGAGACCATAAGCCATGCCCTTCACCCGCCTGTTGTGCGCCGCGGCTGCTCTCGCCGTCGTCGTCGGTCCGATCGTCCTGCCGGTCCCGGCGCTGGCGCAGAGCAAGACCGTCGCCATCACCGCCATCGTCCAGCATCCGGCGCTCGACACCACGCGAGACGGCATCGTGGAGGCGCTGAAGGACGCTGGCTTCGTCCCGGGCCAGACGCTGAAGGTCGAATACCAGAGCGCGCAGGGCAACCCGGCCACCGCCGCCCAGATCGCCCGCCAGTTCGTCGGCTCCCGCCCCGACGTGATCGTGCCGATCTCCACCCCCTCGGCCCAGGCGGTGGCGGCGGCGACCCGCGATATTCCGGTGGTGTTCACCGACGTGACCGATCCGCTGTCGGCCCAGATGGTGAAGTCGATGGACAAGCCCGGCGCCAACATCACCGGCCTCTCCGACATGGCCCCGGTGGCCGAGCATGTCGCCCTGATCCGCGAGATCCTGCCGCAGGCCAAGCGCATCGGCGTGCTCTACAACCCCGGTGAGCCGAACTCCATCGTTCTGGTCAAGGCTCTGAAGGACGAGGCCGCCAAGGCCGGTATGACCGTGGTCGAGGCCTCCGTGCCGAAATCGTCGGACGCCCAGCCGGCGGTGCGCAGCCTCGTCGGCAAGGCCGATGCCGTCTATATCCCGCTCGACAACACCGTCGTCTCGGCGCTGGAAAGCGTGATTGCCGTCGGCCAGCAGGCCAAGCTGCCGATCTTCTCCGCTGACACCGACAGCGTCGCCCGCGGAACGGCAGCCTCCATCGGCTTCGACTATTTCCAGGTCGGCAAGCAGACCGGCGCCATCGTCGCCCGCGTCCTGAAGGGCGAGAAGCCCGGCGACATCCCGGTCGCGCTGGCCAAGGGCACCGATCTGTTCGTCAACCCAAAGTCCGCCGCCGCCATGGGCGTCACCCTGCCCGACGGGGTGGTGAAGCGCGCGACAAAGGTGGTCGGGCAGTAAGGCTTCCCCCTTCGAAGCCCTCACCCGAGCAAAAGCACCGCAATGAGCGAAATCGCCTTCTTCGGCGCCATCGAGATCGGCCTCGTCTATGCGCTGGTCGCCATCGGCGTCTATCTGTCCTTCCGCATCCTCGACTTCCCCGACCTGACGGTGGACGGTAGCTTTCCACTGGGGGCGGCCGTCTGCGCGGTGCTGCTGATCGCCGGGGTCAACCCGTGGCTCGCCAGCCTCGGCGCCGCGCTGGCCGGTGCGGCGGCCGGGCTGGTCACAGCGATGCTGAATTTGCGGTTCAAGATCCTGCATCTGCTCGCCAGCATCCTGACAATGATCGCCCTGTTCTCCGTCAATCTGCGGGTCATGGGCCGGCCGAACGTCGCGCTGCTGATGCAGGACACGGTGCTGACGCCCTTCTATGGGCTGGGAATCCCCGACCACATCGTCCGTCCTCTGGTGGTTGGCGCCATCGTCACCGTGGTCGTTCTGCTGCTCTCCCGCTTCCTCGCCAGCGAGTTCGGGCTGGCGATGCGGGCGACCGGCGTGAATGCGCGGATGGCGCGGGCGCAGGGCGTCAACACCGACGCCCATGTCTACGCCGGCATCGCCCTCTCGAACGCGCTGGCCGGCTTGGCTGGCGCCCTGTTCGCCCAGACCAACGCTTTCGCCGACGTCACCACCGGCATCGGCACATCGTCGTCGGGCTGGCCGCCGTGATCGTCGGCGAGACGGTGCTGCCCGCCCGCGCCCTGGCTCTGGCGCTGGTCGGCTGCGTCGCCGGCTCGATCCTCTACCGCCTTGCGGTGCAGCTGGCGCTGTCGGCCGATGCCATCGGTCTGCAGGCCTCCGACCTCAATCTGGTGACCGCGGTCCTGGTCGCCGTCGCCCTGATCCTGCCGCGCCTGAGGGCGAAGGCCGGCCGTAGCCCGAAAGCCGCCCGATGATCGTTGTCGAGGACATCCACGTTACCTTCGGACGTGGCACGCCGCTGGAGAAGCACGCGCTGCGCGGCGTCGACCTGACCATCCCGGAGGGGGAGTTCGTCACGGTCATCGGCTCGAACGGTGCCGGAAAATCGACCTTCCTCGGCTCGCTGGCCGGCGACGTGCTGGCGGAGCAGGGGCGCATCTCCATCGACGGCACCGACGTCACCCGCTGGGACACGCCGCGCCGCGCCGGTCTGGTCGCCCGCGTCTTCCAGGACCCGATGGCCGGCAGCTGTGCCGCCCTGACCATCGAGGAGAACATGGCGCTCGCCGCCGCACGGGGACGACGCCGCGGCCTGGGGCTGGCTTTGGGCAGCGACCGCCGCCAGGGCTTCCGCGACCGTATCGCCGCGCTCGGGCTGGGGCTGGAGAACCGGCTGCACGACCGCATGGGCCTGCTGTCCGGCGGGCAGCGTCAGGCGGTCAGCCTGCTGATGGCGACCCTGGCCGGCTCCAAGATCCTGCTGCTGGACGAGCACACCGCCGCCCTCGACCCCGCAACCGCCGATTTCGTGCTCGATCTGACCCGGCGCATCGTCCGCGACAACCGGCTGACCACGCTGATGGTCACCCATTCGATGCGGCAGGCT
>NZ_BADK01000547.1 GCF_000333595.1 Azospirillum sp. B506 | reverse complement strand
TGCCCATCCATCGGGGCACGGACGACCAGCTCCTCCACATCGACGGAGCGCTGGCGGAGCGCCGCCTCGGCCTGCTTGACCTGGGCGGCGGCCAATGCCCGCTCCTCCGGGCTGGCGCCGGTGACGGCGAGATGCAGGGCGGCCTCCGCCGACTCACGCTTGCGGACGGCGGCCTCCAGATTGCGCGCCGCCTCGTCCATTCGCGCCTGCGGGGTGTTGCCGGAGCGGATCAGCTGGGCCTGCCGGCCGTAATTGTCCTGATAGAGGGTGACGTCGGCATCCGCCGAGGCCAGATCGGCCCGCCTCGCGGTGATGGTCTCCGCCCGCGTGCTGTTGACCCGGTCGAGGTCGGCCCTGGCGACGCCGAGTGCCGCCTGGGCGGCGGACAGTGCCGCCACCAGTTGGGGGCTTTCCAGTTCGACCAGCACCGTCCCGCGCGTCACCGTGTCCCCGGTGTCGGCGCCCAGCTTGGCGACACGGCCGGCAACGCGGGGACTGATGTCGACCCGGTCGGCCGAAACCTCCCCCTGGACGGTGAGCGGCGGCGGCCGCGTCGCAAACCACAAGGTCGTGCCGAGTGCCGCGATTGCGGCAACCCCAAACACCCAGCGAAGAACCCTCATGCTGGTCATCCCCAAGCCTGCCCCGGTCGTGACGTCGTTCCCGCTTCCGTCACGCCGCGTCCCCTTCCGTCCACGAAAGCGTCGCACCGATATCGCCCGGCATGCCAGAGGGAAAATCGACGATGGTCACTTCCATCTGAAATCCGCGCGGCTTCAGCTCCCGCTCCCAGAACTCGTAGAAATCCCGCGCGAAGCCTTGAAGCGTCGCCGGCCAGTCCGCCTCCCGCGCATTGATCGCCCGTCCGCCATCGGAGCACCAGGCGCTCGGAAAGCGGCCGAGAAGAAGCTGCATTTCGCCGTTCGCCGCGGCGTTTTCGATGCGCGCGATCAGGCGGGCAACGAAGTCCGGCGTGACCGTGCGATGCAGGAACATCTCCTTTTGATGCTTCAGCTCCTCCTCCGCCGCCTTGCGCTTGCGCGCGTCCTCGGCGAGCAGGGCGGATTTCTGCCGGGAGACAAGGCTGCGGACATCGGCGGCCGACAGCAGGCCGGGTTGAGCGTCGGTCATGGTGTGTTCCCGTCTTTCCAGTGCAATGTCGTCACGACGCGGCGATTTCCGCCAGTCCGGGAGGCGCCGGCAGGGTCTTGCCGCCCAGCGGCGCGAACAGCGCCTCCATATGCTCCAGGCGCCGTTCAGCGTCCTGCGACAGATCCCCGGAGGCGGCGACCACGCGACGGATGGCGTCGAGCGTTGCGGCGCGGCCGGAGGCATCGGTTCCCAGCAAGGCGGGAATCGCCGCGACGGCGCGGTCCCCGTCGAGCAGCA
>NZ_BADK01000548.1 GCF_000333595.1 Azospirillum sp. B506 | reverse complement strand
CGACATAATCGACATGGAAATATCGGCAACCGTCGCCGGACAGGCTGTCCAGCCGCAGCCGCACCGCCCTGCACCCGACGATTTCCGCGTAAATCCACACCAGATCGACGATGTCGGCGAGCAGCGGCCCCTCGATCCGGCGGGGCGGCAAGGCCGACCTCAGATCCGTGGCGGCATCGGCCGGCGACGTGGCGAGGTGGCAGGACAGCCCGTCCGCCGCAATCGCCGCGCTCTGCGCGGCAATCCCGGCCGGGAGCCGGCGCCGCCAGACCGCCAGAGTCAGATTGGAACGCCCGATGACCGACAGCGAGGCAGCCGTACGGCATTGGGCGACATGCGCCGGCCCCTGCGGACCGGCGGAAGGGCGGGAAGCGGCGGGGGCCGGAAAGGGAGGGAGGCTGGGCATGCGACCACGGTAGAAAGAGGCGTCGCATTAGTAATGTTATATCATAACATACAATGCAAGCACGCTTTCACCCCGCCTGATCCCCTGTCTCCGCTATCGGTGGCCCGACGCTGCCGCTGCCGCGTCGCAACAAGCAGTTTTGCCGGTCCGACTTACGCCTGGACGCGAGGATCGCAACGGCGGCACAACAGGCCGATGTCAGTTTCCCGACGGCCGATGGACATAGCCCCGGATACGGGCGGCAAGCCGTGCCACCGATCCTTGCCGATGCTCTTCACTGGCGATTGGATGAGGGGGATCGACACTTTGCTTCCGATAAAGCAGGGCTGCGCCCAATTCTTCCGCGATGCTTGGCCGGTCATGGATCAGAGGTGCCAGGTGCTCCAGGGCGATCTCGTACACGACGACAAAGGTCAGGGCACGGACCGTACCCGAGGCACCGGCCCCCGTCAGCAGTCCACCCTCTCCGAAGAAATCTCCCGGCGCAAGCCGGCCGGTTTCGATCTCCTCCTCCCCGTCCCTGCTGGTCACGGCGAGCACACCGGTTCGCACAATCGCCAGCGCAGCCAACACCGATCCCTGCTCCACCACGACATCGCCCTTGCGGAAGGTGCGGCGCGACATGGTGGTTGCCAAGGCCTCCTTTTCATCCTCGGTCAGAGACGTGAACAGCGGAATTGCGTTCAGAAGCCGGAGAGGGGTCGAGACGGTCGATGCGCTGCTTTCCGCATTGTTCAGAACTGGCTGCAGGGATGCGGACGGCGACGCAAATTTCATGCCTGAGGATTTCACATGACGGTAGACAAGATCGAAGACTTCATCTTTCGTCTTGCCGACAGCAGAAAGCTTGGCAACGTGAAAGGAGAGTTTTACCTCGATCGCATCCGCGTCAAGAGAGTGAATGTGTGTGGTTGGCGCAGGGCTGGGCAGGATCGATGTACAACTCAGCAACACGTCCTGCATGACCCTTGTAACGGCACCCGGTGAAACAGTCGGGAGAATCCTTATGGTAATGGCAACTCCATGAGAGCGATCCGGCCCGCTCAGGTTCGTCAGGTTTGCTTTTGCCAGACTGCTGTTCGGGAGAATGATGAGGTCATTCGTATCGCTGAGCAAATGGGTGGCGCGCCAGTTGGTTTCGAGAACCTGGCCTTCAATGCCGTCCCCCAACGAGATCCAATCCCCAATGGCATAGGGGCGACTGATGTTCAGCGCGATGCCGGAGAAGACATTGCTCAGCGTGCTTTGCATCGCAAGGCCGACAATGATGGCGAAGATGCCGGATGTCGCGATGACGGTACCGACCGGAAAGCTGAAAACATTGGCCGCTATCGACAGGGCGGTGCCGACATAGATCATGCCGATGACCAGATCCTGAAGGAGCCGCCCTTCGCGGGTCCGCCGCTCGAACGTCAGAAATGCCCGAACGAAACCGACCAGGGACAGCGCCCCATTCGTCCACCAGATCATTCTGGCAAGGCCGGTGAACACCCTCTCCGGAACAGAGCCACTCGATGTTCCAGCGTCGTACGGGACAACTCCATGGTAAAACAGAAGAACCGTGAGGGCTATGAAAAAGAAAAGCTGGCCGGCGAAACGGTGCGTCGGTCTATTGCGGAGAGCGAAATGAGTAAAAAGCGCCCCGACTAAAGCCAGAACCCCTGTTTGAACGAGCGGATCTTCAGCGAACATCAGAAAATTTATATCTGTGCCCATCTTTTCCCTTGAAGGAATGCCGATAAGTAATTCAATGCTCGCCAGATCACTGAATGCCGCCACCCGATAAAGCTATAGGCATGCTATAGCATTCCCAGGAAACAATAAAGTCACGCTATATTGCGGTATGATTGCAGTCAGCGCCGGGAGGTAAGCGCAACGGCAATCGCACTGTAGAGTCCCGCCAAAGCCCACAAGGTCAGGAACGGCTCGGCAACCTCGGAAAGGGGCGCCCCAAGCTGGGCCACCCGAACAAGGCCGTCGATCGCCGATGTGCTCGGCAGCAGCCGGGCGATCAGACGAACCGCCTCTGGCATCGCTTCCGTCGGCCAGGAGAAACCCGCCAGGAAGAAGAAGGGCAGCCCGACCGCCGCGGTGGCGAGCTGCACCGCCAGGGGTCTCCGGAAAACCGCCGCGGCAATCAGGCCAAGGGCGCTGACGGCGAGGGCGAAGGGCAGCGCGAACAAAAGAATGGTCGCGGCCGACCCCAGGCGCGGCACATCGTACAGGTAGGGCAGAGCGATCAGGTAGAAGGGCATGACCAGGGCTTCCGGCACCAGATAGGCCATGTATTTGCCGGCCACGGTCGCCAGCGGCCCCGCCCTGGGCCTGTCGGGATCGGGCGTGGAGCCAAGCAGGCCGGTTCCGATCAGCAGAAGCTGCTGCAGGATCAGGACGAACGCCGCCGGCAGCAGATAGGTCGCATAGCCCGCCTGCGGATTGAACAGCGGCACCGCTGTCAGCGGCATCGGGTCGACGACGGCGCCGGCCACGGCCGGATCGACACCGGCACCGATGAGCCGCGCGCTTTCGACCTCCGCCCCCAGCGTTCTTGCCACGGCGGAAACGGCGCCGCTGATCCGTTGATAGATCAGGAAATAGCTGGCATCCGCATAGAGAGCGACCGGAGACGGCCGCCCATGCAGCAGGTCGCGTTCGAAATCCTGGGGGATCAGCAGGATGCCCGACACGGAGCGCTCATAGACGGCGCGCTGGGCACCCGGAAGGTCCGGCAGGACCAGGGCGACCCCCACGTCGGATGTCGCATCGAGCCGACGGACCATTTCCCGGCTGCTGCTGGTCCCGTCGCGGTCGACCACCACGATGGGAACCTTGCGAAGCGCCTCGTTGAGGTAGGGCTGCGGATAGAAGGCGGCGTAGACCACCGCCGCCAGGAAGAGCACGGAAAAGGCCGGGCGCACGGTGAAAATGCGGCGAAGTTCGTGACGGAACACGGCGAAAACCGCTTTCATGGCGCCGACCCGCTGTGAACCGGCGCGTTGCGGTCGGTGTCCGTCCGCCCGGAGCCCGCCCGTTTGCGCCGGGCACGCAAGCCCTCCAACCGCCATGCGACCAGCCCCGCCAGCCCGATCACGAAAGCGGCCAGGACCAGCACCGGATGCCAGGAGAGGTCCGGCGGCGTGCCACGGACGGTCTGGTCGATCCGTGCCGTCAGGTACCAGGTTCCCGGCAGCAGCGCCCCATAGCCTTGGGCGAAGCCGCCCATGCCGAGACGAGGGAAACCGATGCCCATGAAGCCGAAAGCCGGTGCGGTCAGCAGCGATCCGATGCTGACCGCCGCCGCCGTGGAACGCAGGACCAGCGCCAGCAGGACGCCAAGCAGCTGGCAGGCCAGCAGGAACAGGATGCCGGCGACGAGCAGAATGCCCCGCTGACCGCGCAGCGGCAGCTCCAGCACGCCGAACAGAACGGAATCGGCGATGCCGAGCACCATCACGGACAGGATGGTGTAGGGAAGGACCTTGCCCGCCATGGCCGGCCACAGTCCGCCGCCAAGGCGCCGGAGGATCGCCAGCCGGTGCCGCGTCCCGACATCGAGGCCGACCGAATAGGCGGACGCCACCACGACCACCACCTGAAGCAGGCTGGGCAGGAGGGCCGCCAGCAGGAAATGGGCATAATTCATCGTGGGATTGAACAGTCCGTGGACCTGCACCGGGATCGGCGCCAGGGAGGCCTGGGCGGCATCCATCGGCTGGCCTTGAGCCGTGCGCATGGACAGGCGGATGCCGGCCGCCACCGTCGGGACGGCATTGTTGACTCCGCGCAGGACGAGGTTTCCGGTGGTCAGCGTCTGGGTGTTGTAGAAGAACACCACCTCCGGCCGCCGGGCGGCCTTCACGTCCCGTTCCAGATCGCGCGGAATCATCAGCAGGCCGTGGACGGTGCCGGACA
>NZ_BADK01000549.1 GCF_000333595.1 Azospirillum sp. B506 | reverse complement strand
CCTTGGGGACAATGGAATGCGGGGAAGAGGGACTCAGGCCGCCAGATGGCGGCCGGGAAACCAGCGCGTCCGCAGGCTGCCGACCGGCCCCAGCGCCAGCGACAGCAGATAGCCGGCCCCGGCCACCAGCACGATGGACGGCCCGGACGGCAGGTTGAGGTGGAAGGACAGCAGCAGCCCGCCGATGCCCGACGCGAAGGCGAGCGCCATCGCGGTCAGCGCCAGCGTGGCGATCCCTTCCGCCCAGAAGCGGGCCGATGCTGCCGGCAGCATCATCAGCCCCACCGCCATCAACGTGCCCAGCGCCTGGAAGCCGCCGACGAGGTTGAGGACGACCAGCACCAGGAAGACGAGATGGCACAATGCGCCGAGCCGGCCGCCCGATCCGCCGACCGCCCGCAGGAATCCAGGATCGAAGCATTCCACCACCAGCGGCCGGTAGAGCAGCGCCAGAACCAGCAGCGTGACGGTGGCGATGCCGGCGACCAGCAGCAGGCCGGCATCGTCCACCGCCAGGATGGTGCCGAACAGCACATGCATCAGATCGATGTTGCTGCCGCGCAGCGAGACGATCAGCACCCCGCCGGCCAGCGAGATCAGGTAGAAGGCGGCGAAGCTGGCATCCTCGCGCAGCGCCGTGACCCGCGACACCAGCCCGGCGAGCAGCGCCACCGCCAACCCGGCGAGAAAGCCGCCGATCCCCATCGTCCACAAGGACAGGCCGGCGGCGAGAAAGCCGATGGCGGCGCCGGGCAGCACGGCATGGGACATGGCGTCGCCCATCAGGCTCATCCGCCGCAGCACCAGCAGGACGCCGACAGGACCGCAGCCCAGCGACAAAGCAAGGCAGGCGGCGAGCGCCCGGCGCATGAAGGCGAACTCCAGAAAGGGTCCGACGGCGAAATCATAGAGGGTCATGGCGCAGGTCTCCGGCAGAGCGCGGCCTTGTCGTCCCAGCCCTCCGCCATCGCACGGGCGCGGACGAGGTTGGCGGGACTGAGCACATCGGCGGTGCGGCCCCAGGCAATCGGCTCGCGCGCCAGCAGAAGCGTGTCGGGAAAATGGCTGCGGACCTGCTCCAGATCGTGCAGGACGGCGACCACGGTGCGCCGCTCGCCATGCCAGCGCCGCACGACGTCGAGCAGGTCGGCGGTCGTCCGGGCATCGATGGCGGTGAAGGGCTCGTCGAGCAGGATCAGGCGGGCATCCTGCAGCAGCATGCGGGCGAACAGCACGCGCTGGAACTGCCCGGCCGACAGGGCGGCAATCGGCCGCCGTTCGAAACCGGTCAGCCCGACCACCGCCAGCGCCTCCTCCGCCTGGCGCCGCAGCGCCCTGCCGATGGAGCGGAAGATCCCGACGCGCCGCCAGTGCCCGAGCAGCACGGTGTCGAGCACGTCGATGGGGAAGTCGCGTTCGACCTCGGCCTGCTGCGGCAGATAGGCGATGTCGGCAGCGGTCAGGCCGTGCAGGGTCACCCGTCCGTCGAGCGGACGCAGCGCGCCGACCATCGCCTTCAGCAGCGTGCTCTTGCCGGCGCCATTCGGGCCGACCACCGCGGTCAGCGAGCCGTCCCGGAAGCCCCCGCTCAGATGATGGACTGCCGGATGCCGGCGGTATCCAAGCGTCAGGTCGGTGAGCCGGACGAGCGGAGCCGCAATCGCGTCCGAGAAGGGCAGGGTCATGCCGGGCCTCCCCATTCCAAGGCCCAGCCGACCGTCAGCCAGAGCAGGGCACACAGCAGGATCGCCACGGCGATTCGGCTCGCCGCCGAGGCGGCCAGGGGCGAGCGGACGCGGTCAGTGTTCATCATGGTCCAGGCACAGCAGCAGACGGGGGGCACCTGACGGGGCGGCGGGCGGCGAGCGATGGACGAGTCCGCGCCCGCGGTTGCCGGGCCAGCCCTCGCCCTTCAGCAGGGCGACATCGCCGGCGCTCAGTGATTGGACCCGGCC
>NZ_BADK01000550.1 GCF_000333595.1 Azospirillum sp. B506 | reverse complement strand
TACATGTATACGAACGATTCCGAGGTGACCGACAACGTCTCCGTCGCCAACAACGTCGGCTATGCGGTGATGTTCTCCAACAACCTGCTGATCCGTAACAACCGCTCCAAGGTCGACCGCGAACACGGCCTGATGCTGAACAACGCCAACAGCTCCCGCATCGAGGGCAACGTGATCGAGGGCCGCTTCGCCGGCGCGCTGTCCGACAGCGGCGAGGCGCTGCCCGACACCGACATCCCCCGCGACAGCGAGGCGATGAGCGACCGGCTGCGCAGCGGCACCTGGAAATGCGTCTTCATCTACAACGCCAACAAGAACCGCTTCACCGGCAACCGGTTCGAGGGCTGCGAGATCGGCGTCCATTTCACCGCCGGGTCGGAGCGCAACAGCCTGACCGGCAACGCCTTCATCGGCAACCGCACCCAGGTGAAGTATGTCGGCACCCGCTATCTCGACTGGTCGGAGAATGGGCGCGGCAACTACTGGTCCGACAATGCCGCCTTCGACCTAAACGGCGACGGCATCTCCGACGAGCCCTATCGCCCCAACGACGTGGTCGACCGGGTGATGTGGGAGTATCCGGCGGCCAAGCTGCTGATGAACAGTCCCGGCGTCCAGGTGATCCGCTGGGCGCAGAAGCAGTTCCCGGCCCTGCATCCCGGCGGCGTGATCGACAGCGCCCCGCTGATGACGCCTCCCCCCCTGCCCACACCAGTTCAATCCGCCGAGAGGAAACAGCCATGACCGACTTCACCGCAGAGGTGCAGGGCGTCACCAAGCGCTATGGCGAGACCGCGGCGGTGCGCGGCGTGGATTTGACGCTGGCGCCCGGCGAATGCGTGGCGATGGTCGGCCACAACGGCGCCGGCAAAAGCTCCCTCATCAAGCTGATGCTTGGGCTGACCACCCCGACGGAGGGCCGCATCCGCGTGCTGGGCGGCGACCCGGCCAGCGCCGCCTGCTCCCCCATCCGCCGCCGGATCGGCTTCCTGCCGGAAAACGTCGCCTTCCATCCCAGCATGACGGGGCGGGAGACGCTGGACTTCTACGCCCGGCTGAAGGGTGCCTCCCGCCGCGACAACGACGCACTGTTCGCGACGGTCGGGCTGGAACCCGCCGCCATCAAGCGCCGGGTCTCGATCTATTCCAAGGGCATGCGCCAGCGCCTGGCATTGGCCCAGGCGCTGCTCGGCGGCCCGAAGCTGCTGTTCCTCGACGAGCCGACCACCGGCCTCGACCCGGCGCTGCGCCAGAGCTTCTACGCCATCGTGGCGGAGCTGCGCGACCGCGGCACCACGATCCTGCTGTGCAGCCATGCCTTGACCGAGCTGGAAGGGCAGGCCGACCGCGTCGTGGTGATGAACCGCGGCCGCAAGGTGGCCGACGGCTCACTCGCCACCCTGCGCAGCCTCGCCCAGCTGCCGGTGCGCATCCGCCTGACCCTGCCGGCCGGCGGTATCGATACCCTGGCGGGCAGGGTAGGGGAGGGCGCCGCCCTGACCCGTCTGGCCGGCGGCGTGGTCGAGCTGGCCTGCGCCAACGACGACAAGGTCGCCCTGGTCCGCCGCATCGCCTGCGACGGCCCCGCCATAAAGGACATCGAGATCGTCCAGCCCAGCCTGGACGAGATGTACGCCCATTTCCTGCGCCGGGAGGCCGCCGAATGAACACGCTCCTGATCATCGCCGGCAAGGAACTGCGCGAGGCGACCCGCAACCGCTGGGTCGTCGCCACCACCCTGCTGATGGCCGCGCTGGCCCTGACGCTGAGCTTCCTCGGATCCGTCCCCACCGGCACGGTCGGCGTCGGCCCGGTGGAGGTCACCATCGTCAGCCTGTCGAGCCTGACCATCTTCCTCCTTCCCCTGATAGCATTGCTGCTGTCCTTCGACGCCGTGGTGGGGGAGATCGACCGCGGCACCATGACCCTGCTGCTGTCCTATCCGGTGGCGCGCTGGCAGCTTCTGCTCGGCAAGTTCCTCGGCCATGCCGCGGTGATCGCGCTGGCGACCGTGGTCGGCTACGGCGCTGCCGGCGTGGCGCTCGCCATGGGCGACACCGCCATCGGTCCGGACAGTTGGCGCGCCTTCGCCTCGATGATCGGGTCCAGCGTGATGCTGGGCGCCGCCTTCACCGCACTCGGCTATCTCGCCTCCACCATCGTCCGCGACCGCGGCACGGCGGCCGGCATCGCTGTCGCTGTCTGGCTGTGCTTCGTCCTGCTCTACGACATGGCCCTGCTTGGCATCCTCGCCAGCGGCAGCGGCCTGGGGGTGGAGACGCTGAACTGGCTGCTGCTCGCCAACCCGGCCGACGCCTATCGCCTGTTCAACCTGACCGGCTTCAAGGGCGTCAGCAGCTTCGCCGGCACCGCCGGCCTCGCCACCCATGTCCAGCTGTCGGTCCCGCTGCTGCTGGCGGTGATGGCAGGCTGGATCGCCGCCCCCCTGGCGCTGGCCGCCGCCCTCTTTTCGAGGAAGCAGATCTGATGCGCACCCGTCCCATCCTGCGGTCCGTCCTGATCGCCGCCGCCCTGCTGCTGCCGCTCGCGGCCTGCAAGCAGGAGAAGGCGGAGGGCGCCCCGCCGCCGCCGGCCACCCTGACCGCCGATGCCATCGGCCATTATTGCGGCATGAATTTGGCCGACCATCCCGGCCCCAAGGGCCAGATCCTGGTGAAGGGGCAGGAGAAGCCGATCTGGCTCTCCTCCGTCCGCGACACCTTCGCCTTCACCATGCTGCCGGAGGAACCGAAGGAGATCGGCGCCATCTACGTCACAGACGTGGCCAAGGCCAGTGACCCCGCCGCCCCCGACATGACGGCCTGGGTGGAGGCGCGGCAGGCCTGGTACGTGCTGGGCAGCAGGCTGCGCGGCGGCATGGGCGAGGCGGAGCCCTATCCCTTTTCCGACAAGGTGGCGGCCGAGCGCTTCGCCGCCGCCAATGGCGGAACGCTCCTGCGCTTCGCCGATGTGCATGAGGACCGGATCCTCACCCCGCCCGCCACCATGGCCGAGGGAGAGCAGTGATGTCGCCAAGCCTCACCCGCCCCCTGGCCAGACGTCGTTTCCTCGCCATCGGCGCCACAGCCGCCGGGCTGTCGCTTCTGCCGCACCGTCTGCCGCGTGCCGATGGGATTCCGGTGCGCGTCTGGCGCGGCGTGGCACTGGGCGCCGATGCCAGCCTGAGCATCGCCCACCCCGACGCGGCCGAGGCGGACCGCCTGATTGCCCTCAGCCTGGAAGAGGTCGCAAGGCTGGAGCGGGTCTTCAGCCTTTACCGCACCGACTCCGCATTGCGCCGTCTGAATCGCGACGGCCGGCTGGACAACCCGCCCGCCGACCTCGTCCGCCTGCTGTCGGAGGCCGCCGCCTTCGGCCGCAGCACCGGCGGCGCCTTCGACCCCACGGTGCAGCCGCTGTGGCAGCTCTATGCCGGACATTTCGAGCGCGC
This sequence comes from Azospirillum sp. B506, assembly GCF_000333595.1. Lineage (GTDB taxonomy): Bacteria > Pseudomonadota > Alphaproteobacteria > Azospirillales > Azospirillaceae > Azospirillum. The sequence goes on along the minus strand of NZ_BADK01000550.1, from coordinate 1,566 downwards.
GAACGCCGACCCCGCCGGACCGCCGGAGAACGCCATCCGCGCCGCCCGCGCGCTGGTCGATGTGCGCGCGCTGCGGGTGGAACCCAACCACATCGCCTTCGCCGCCAAGGGCATGGCGATGACGCTGAACGGCATCGCCCAAGGCTATATCACCGACCGCGTGACCGAGCGCCTGAAGGCGGAGGGCATGGGCCACGTCCTGGTCGACATGGGGGAGCTGCGGGCGCTGGGTCACCACCCCTCCGGCCGCCCCTGGACCGTCGGTCTGGCCGACCCCACCGATCCCGATAAGACGACGGGCACCGTCGACCTCACCGACGGCGCGATGGCGACGTCGGGCGGCTACGGCACCCGCTTCGACGCCGCCGGCCGCTTCACCCACCTGTTCGATCCGGCGAGCGGTGCCTGCGCCGCCCAATGGCTGGCGGTGACGGTCCAGGCGCCCGAGGCCACGACGGCCGACGCCCTGTCAACCGCCCTGTCGGCGGTGCCGGCGGACCGCGCCGCCTCCATCCTGGCAGCCCATCCCGGCGTCACCGCCCGCTTCACCCACCCCGACGGCCGCATCCTGCGGCTGCCCGCCTGAAAGAACGGATCATCGTCATGGGAAGCTTCAGCCTGTTCCACTGGGCCATCGTCCTCCTGGTCGTCCTTCTGCTGTTCGGCGCCGGCAAGCTGCCGGCCGTCATGGGCGATTTTGCCAAGGGCATCAAGAGCTTCAAGGCCGGTCTGAAGGAGGAGGACGAGGAGCGCAAGCCGATCGCGTAACCGGGACCTTACGAAACAGGCGCCAGCGCCTTGACGAACTGGGCCAAGTTCTGGCGCATCATGTCGACATAGGTCGCGGCCGGCCCATCCGCCGGCGACAGCGCGTCGGAATAGACTCGCCCACCGATGCGCGCACCGGTCTCGCGGGAAATCTGCTCCAGCAGGCGCGGGTCGGCGATGTTCTCGACGAAGACCGCCTTGATCTTCTCCTTCTTGATCTGGCGGATCATCCTGGCGATGTCGCCGGCCGACGCCTCCGCCTCGGTGGACATGCCGACCGGCGCCAGGAAGGTCACGCCATAGGTCTTGCCGTAATAGCCGAAGGCATCGTGCGAGGTGACGATCTTGCGGTCCTTGCGCGGGATCGGCTTCAGCGCGGCCTTGATCTCGGCCTCCACCGCGTCGAGCTTGGCCTCGTAGGCGGCATGGTTGGCCCGCAGCACGGCGGCCTTGTCCGGGGCGGCGGCGACCAGGCCCTTCAGGATGTTGTCGGCATAGATCTTGGCGTTCGCGACCGACTGCCAGGCATGCGGATCGTAGGCACCGTGGCCGTGATCGTCGTGGCCATGGTCGTCATGCCCGTGCTCCCCATGCTCCTCCTCACCGGCAATCGGCTTGACGCCGGTGCTGGTGACGGTGACCGGTCCCTTGTAGCCGGACGCCTTGACCAGCCGGTCGATCAAGCCTTCCATTCCCAGCCCGTTGACGACGACGAAGTTGGCGGCACCGAGCGCGCGGGCGTCGGCGGGTGTGGGCTCGTAGACATGGGCGTCGCCATCGGGGCCGACCGGGGTCGTC
>NZ_BADK01000551.1 GCF_000333595.1 Azospirillum sp. B506 | reverse complement strand
GTACCAGGCGGGGCCACAACCACACCTCGATGGGCGAGACCAAGGAAGCCGACGGCAAGTGGCTGGTCTCGCTGAACAAGTTCTCCAAGGACCGCTTCCTCAACGTCGGCCCGCTGAAGCCGGAGAACGACCAGCTGATCGACATCTCCGGCGACGAGATGAAGCTGGTGCATGACGGCCCCACCTTCGCCGAGCCGCACGACACGCTGATCGTCCACCGCTCCAAGGTGAACCCGCGCTCGGTCTACGACCGCAACGACCCGATGTGGGAAGAGGCGCGCCAGCAGGCCAAGAAGGACGGCGTCGTGCTGGAGGACGACGCCAAGGTCATCCGCGACGGCAAGAAGGTCCGCGTCTACATGTGGCAGCGCGCCCCGGCCTTCGGGCTGGAGGAGTTCACGGTCCGCCAAGGCGACGAGGTCACCGTCTATGTCACCAACATGGACGACATCGACGACCTGACCCACGGCTTCAGCATCACCAACCATGGTGTGTGCATGGAAGTCGGGCCGCAGGCGACTGCCTCGGTCACCTTCACCGCCGACCGTCCGGGCGTGCATTGGTACTACTGCCAGTGGTTCTGCCATGCCCTGCATATGGAAATGGCCGGCCGCATGATCGTCGAGCCGTCTTCCACCTGATCGGTTTTCACCCCGCTTTATCCCCCTCTCCCCCCTGGGGAGAGGGGATCCCCCCACGATGGACTCCTCCCATGCGTCTCCGCACCGCGACAGTCCTCGGCACAGCCCTGCTGACCGCCCCGGCGCTCGCCGCCACCGCGACGGTCCCCCCGGGCGACCTGTCGGCGGCGCTGGCGGCGGCGGCGCCCGGAGACACGCTGGTGCTGGCTGCCGGCGTGCATCCCGGCCCGCTGACCATCCGCACCCCGGTCACCCTGACCGGCGAACCGGGTGCCGTCATCGACGGGCAGGGCACCGGCAGCACGGTGACGGTGGAAGCCCCCAACGTCACCCTGCGGCATCTGGAGATCCGCAACTCCGGTCTCAGCCTGATCGACCAGAATGCCGGCATCTTCCTCGGCAAGGAAGCGCGCGGCGCGTTGATCAAACAACACCGGCTGCGCGACAACCTGATCGGCGTCTACATCTGGGGCGCCGCCGACGCCTTGTCCGCGCAACGACATCGTCGGCCGCACCGACCTGCGGGTGTCGGAA
>NZ_BADK01000552.1 GCF_000333595.1 Azospirillum sp. B506 | reverse complement strand
GCAGAGGTGATGCAGGCGCTGGGCGCCGGCGGATCGGACGCCACCCCGACCGTCACCAAATCCGTCGACCTGACCAAGGACATGGTGGAGGACTGGGCGACCCTGATCGGCGACGGTTCGGTGCGCCGCCTGACCCTGACGCTGGGCGAGGTGAACGCCGCCTTCGAGAAGACCGGCCGAACCGAAGCCATCGCCCGTGCCGAGGCCGGCAGCCCCGACGAGACCTTCATCGACCTCTACGCCGCCCTGGTGAGCATCCCGACCATCGGCCGCTCGCTGCTGGGCGATGCCGAATACGAGACGCTGACCAGACGGCTGAAGCCCGGCCAGCAGGCGGTGTGGGTGGCCGGGCAGGGGCGCTATTCCTTCAAGGGGTCGGGCTATGTCCGCGGCGGCATCTTCGACCGTGTCGAGATGGTGCAGCATGACGCTTCGATCCGCTTCCGCGACAAGATGCACAAGCGCTTGGGCGGCACCGCCGCCGCCGGCGCCCCCGACTTCCCGGAGATCGCCCTGTTCGTCCTGCCGGAAGGCACCGAGTTCAACCCGGCCGAACCCTGGCGCCTCCAGCTGCTGGTCCAACGGGCCGTCGCCGCACTCGACAAGGTGTTCGTCACCTTCGACCTCGGCTACCAGCCGCCCGACAAATTCCTGAAGACCGACCAGCCGCCGACTGCCGCCGCCAGCCAGTCTGCCAACCAGCCCGTCGCCCAATCCGCCAGCCACAGTGCCGTCATCCAGGCCGCCGGTGCGGCGGAGGCGGCGGAAGCCGCCGAAACCCCGCTGTGGCAGCGCATCTGGCAGAACCGGCAAGCCGACATCGTCGTGCTGACCTCCGCCATCCTGTTGCTGACTGGCATCTTCTTCTTCCAGGACCAGCTGACCAGGCGGCCGAAGCTGTACGAGCGCGTCCGCACCGCCTATCTGGTCTTCACCCTGGTCTGGCTCGGCTGGTACGCCACGGCCCAGCTGTCGGTGGTCAATGTCCTGACCTTCGCCAACGCGCTGCGCACCGATTTCCGCTGGGACTATTTCATGATGGACCCGCTGGTGTTCATCCTGTGGTTCTCGGTCGCGGCGTCGCTGCTGTTCTGGGGCCGGGGCGCCTTCTGCGGCTGGCTCTGCCCGTTCGGCGCGCTGCAGGAGCTCGCGTCGAAGGCGGCGAAGCGGATCGGCATCCGCCAGATCACCGTGCCCTTCGCCCTGCACCAGCGCCTGTGGCCGATCAAGTACATCGTCTTCCTGCTGCTGTTCGGCCTGTCGCTGCAATCGTTGGGCACGGCGGAGAAGGCGGCGGAGATCGAACCGTTCAAGACCGCCATCATCCTGCATTTCATCCGCGACTGGTGGTTCGTCGCCTTCGCCGTGGTTCTGCTGGCCGCCGGGCTGATGATCGAACGCTTCTTCTGCCGCTATCTCTGCCCGCTGGGTGCCGCGCTGGCGATTCCCGGCCGGCTGCGGATGTTCGACTGGCTGCGCCGCTACAAGGACTGCGGCAGCCCGTGCCAGCGCTGCGGCAACGAATGCCCGGTGCAGGCCATCCACCCCGACGGCTCGATCAACCCCAACGAATGTATCCAATGCCTGCACTGCCAGATGCTCTACCACCACGACCGCAAATGCCCGGTCATGATCCATAAG
>NZ_BADK01000553.1 GCF_000333595.1 Azospirillum sp. B506 | reverse complement strand
AACATTATTTGGAGTGATCAATTTGTTTTGTTGAGGATTGCGTTTCTTTCTAAGGGCCTGTGGAAGGCCCAGGTCTCCCAGGAATGGAACATTTGGAACGCCATGGAACGGTTTCCGACGGGGTGTTCAGTGTTCCACATGAGGGCAAGAAAGCCGCAAGCGCCCTCTCCCGCGATGGAAGAGGGCGCTTGCGGCGGCGGAAACGAGAAAAAAGGCCGATCTCGGAATGCTAAGTCCTTGCGGTGCGCCACACCACCGAAAGCGGCAAAACCGTTGCGTCTCAACGGCCCAGCAGGCGATTGACCGCTGCGCGGTCGGGCAGGGAAGGGATGGCGCCGGGGGCGGTGGTGGTCAGGGCGCCGGCGGCATTGGCGAAACGGCAAATGTCGCGCAGCCGTTCGGCAGTGAAGGCGGTGCCGACATCCTCAAGAATGCCGGCCAGGAGTGCGGCGACGAAGGCATCGCCGGCACCGGTGGTGTCGACGGTGGTGACGGCCATCCCCGGCACATGGCCGGACCCATCGGCGGTCAGGAAGGTGCAGCCGTTGCGGCCATGCGTCACCACCAGCAGGCGAAGGCCCTCGTGCCACAGGCTGCGGCCGGCGGTGTCCGGATCGGCGCTGCCGGTCAGGAACTCCAGTTCCTCGTCGCTCAGCTTGACGATGGAGGCGGCGGCGATGCCCTGGCGGATCAGCTGTTCCGCCGTCCCGCGGTCGGGCCACAGGGCGAGGCGCAGGTTGGCGTCGAAGGACACCAGCCGGCCATGGCGGCGTGCCGTTTCGACCGCCTGCAGGCTCGCCTCGCGCGCCGCCGGATCGATCAGGCCGATGGAGCCGGAATGCAGCAGACGGGCAGTGGCGATGGCGTCGAGGTCGAGGTCGGCAGCGGAAAAGCCGGCCATCGGCTCGCCATAGAACAGGAATTCCCGCTCCCCCTCCTCGTCGAGGGAAACGAAGGCGACCGGAGTCCTGGCATCGGGCACGCGGCGCAGACAGGACACGTCGACGCCGGCATCGGTCAGCGCCCGCGCCAGGAAGCGGCCGAAGCCGTCGGCTGCGGTCCGGCCCATGAAGGCGCTGCGTACCCCAAGCCGGGCCAGACCGACCGCGACATTGGCCGGTGCCCCGCCCGGCGCTGGATCGAAGGCGCCGATGATGCCGGGCCGCGCCGGCCCGGCGGGCATGAAGTCGATCAGCACCTCGCCCAGGCACAGAACGTCGGTTGTGGGGCTGGAGGCGTCGGGCAGGCCGTCGCCTTGCGGCAATGCGGTCATGGCGGGCAAGTCCTTCAGTTGGATCCGCCGGCATAGCGGGTGAGCACGGCGTCGGTGCCGTCCGTCCACAGGGCATGCAGGGCGGCGGAGAAGGCGTCGCGGAAGGGGTGCGACCGGCCGACCTCGCCGTAGATGTCCTCCTGGTCGAGCCATGCGGTCGGCTCGGTGCGGGCCTTGGCGGCGACCTGGGTCAGCCGGTCCCAGTTGGGATCGTTCGGCTCGATCGGCTGGCCGTCGTCGGTCGTCCCGAAGCAATAGCGGCACCACAGCGCCGATTCCAGCGCCAGCCCCTCGATGCCGGCATCGGCCTTCAGGCGGTCGGCGATGGACGGGACGATGAATTTCGGCTGGCGGTTGGAGCCGTCGAGGCAGAGCCGGCGGATGGTGTCCTTGATCTTGGGGTTGGCGAAGCGGCGCTCGATGATGCCGAAATAGCTGGCGAGGTCGGTGCCGGGCACCGGCGGCACGGTCGGGATGATCTCCTCCCGCTCGATCTTCTGCAGGAAGCTGCGGATCAGCGGGGTTTCCATCGCCTCATGCGCATAGGTGATGCCGAGCAGACCGGCCGGATAGGCGATCACCGCATGGCCGCCGTTGAGGATGCGGATCTTCATCGTCTCGAAGGGCGTCACGTCGGGAACGAACTGCACGCCCACCGCCTCCAGCGCCGGACGGCCGGCGGAGAAGCGGTCCTCCAGCACCCATTGCGTGAAGTCCTCGCAGAAGACCGGCCAGTTGTCGGCGATGCCGAAATCGCGGTCGAGGGTCTCGCGCTCCTGCACGCCGGTGGCCGGGGTGATGCGGTCGACCATGCCGTTGGGGAAGGCGACCGAGGTTTCGATCCAGGCGGCGAGGTCGGCGTCGACCTCCCTCGCGATGCCCAGCACGGCGTTGCGGGTGACCACGCCATTGTGGGGGATGTTGTCGCAGGACATGACGGTGAAGGGCACCGTACCATCGCTGCGGCGGCGGGCCAGACCGGCGACGATCAGGCCGAAGACGGTGGTCGGCCGCGACGGCACGGCGATGTCGGCGCGGATCGCCGGATGGCCGGCGTCGAATTTGCCGGCGGCGTCGATGTAGTAGCCGCCCTCCGTCACCGTCAGCGAGACGATGCGGATCGCCGGGTCGGCCAGCTTGGCGATGATGGCCTCGCCGTCGCCGACCGGCAGCATGCCGATCATTGCGCCGGTGACGCGGGCGAGGCTCTGCGCGCCGGATTGCTCGACGACGGTGGTCAGCCAGTCCTGGGGTTCCAGGGCGTCGCGCATGCG
>NZ_BADK01000554.1 GCF_000333595.1 Azospirillum sp. B506 | reverse complement strand
CGATCCGCTTCTGCAACGGATGCGAACGCGACATTGCGCGGAGTGCCGGGGCCGATCTGGTCGTCTTCGGCATCGTCCGCAAGATCAGCAGCCTGATCCTGTGGATCGGCGTGGCCGTAGAGGATGCCGGCACCGGCCGGATGGTGACGACGGCGCGCGCTGACATCCGCGGCGACACCGAGACCGCCTGGTCGCGCGGCATCGGCTGGCTGATTGACCATCGGCTGGCGGACCATGCGCCGAGCAAGCGCTGAACGGGCAGCAGGCGGCGGGAAGGACCGAGAAATGCCGGACGACTCTCAAAGCGGCTACAGCAGCATCATGAATGTCCTGCGGCCACCACCGCCGCGCACGGCCACCCTGATGCGCCGCGACGATCCGGTGCTGCGCGATTATATGGGGGATTTCCGCATCGGCGTCTGGAACCATGAGAAAACCCAGACCCAACGGGTGCGCGTCAGCCTGACCGTCACGGTGGAGGTGCCGAACCGGCCCTTCGTCGACGCCCTCGATGCCATCGTTTCTTATGAATACCTGATCCAGGGAGTTGGTGCCTTCATGCTCAACCCCCATACCCAATTGCTGAAGGTGCTGGCGGAAAAGCTGGAGATCGCTCTCCCCTAGTCGGCCGGGGTCGGCGTACCGGCACGCGGAAGCAGCCGTGATTGCCACGGAGGAGGAAACATGACCGGGTGGCTGGCCAGCGTCGCGAATGCAGCGGAAGTCTCCCTGATCCTGCCGGCTGGACCGGACATCCTGGACCTGAAGAATCCCGCCGCCGCGGCGCTCGGCGCCTGGAAGGCAAAGGACATCGCCGCAACGGTGCGGGATTTGGCAGAAGTGCCGGGACGGCGACAGCTGAGCGCCACCATCGGCGACCACCCAATGCGGCCCGATGCCGTTGTGCCGGCAGCGCGCCGGATCGCCGCCACCGGTGTCGATTTCGTCAAAATCGGCTTCGCACCCGATGGCGCTCCCGAAAAATGCATCGAAGCGCTGGCACAGCTGGCGATCAAGGGGGCCGGTCTGATCGCTGTACTGTTTGCCGATTTGTGGCCCAACGATCCCTGCTGTCTGCCCATCGACAGGCTTGCCGCAGCCGGCTTTCGCGGGATGATGCTGGACACCGCCGGCAAACGTCATGGCCTGCGTCACCACTGGCAGGATGTGCAGTTGGGCGCCTTCGTCTCCTGCGCGCGGGCTCACGCCTGCAAACCGGTCTGGCGGGGTCGCTGAGGGTTGCAGACATCCCGGCCCTGGCCGCTCTGTCACCCGATTACCTCGGTTTCCGCTGCGCTCTGTGCAGCGGAGAGCGGACGAACGCCATCGACCCGCAGGAGGCGGCGCGGGTCGCCGCATGCGTTGCCGGGTTGACCGCCTTTGCTCCGCCGCCTCGGCCATCTGCGCCTTCTCGATCCTGATCGCACAGTATTTGAACTCCGGGATCTCGCCGAAAGGATCGAGCTGCGGGTTGATCAGCACGTTCGCGGCCGCTTCGGCGTAGGCGAAGGGGATGAAGACCAGACCGACCGGCATGCGGTCGTCGGCGCTGGCCTTCTGCTGGATGGTTCGCGCTTCAGGGTGTCGCGACCCAAGCTCCTGGCATTTCCTGCACCCGATACCGCCCCAATACAATATATTGTTAAATATCAGTACTCTGAATCATTTTTAATGCGACCAGAGGGACATCGCGGCGGGGGATGTGGAGATAGGCCGGCGGACGAATCAGGCTGGAACGATGCGCATACCAGCCGCTGCGAGCCTCTCCGCGCGCGCCTTCCCGATCCCATCGTCGCAGCACAGGAAATCGAAGCTGTCGAGCTTGGCGAAGAAAGCCGGCTTTACGTGATCGAACTTGCTGCTGTCGACCACCAGCGCCTTGGTCACCGCATTGGCGATGGCGGTCTGCTTGATCTCCACCTCGTGGAAGTTCGAGCAGCTGATACCCAGCGACTCGTGAATACCGCCGGCCGAGATGAAAGCTGTGTTGATGCCAATGCCGCGCAACATCTCCAGCGACTCCGGGCTGGAAAAGGACGCCGATGACGCATGGTAGAGGCCGCCCAACATGACCACGCGCACGCCCGGCTTCTTGCAGACGATTTCAGCGATGTTCATGGCGTAGCACACCACGGTGATCTGGCTGTCGGCCGGGATGCGGCTGGCCAGATGGGTGGTGGTCGTGCCGCAATCGATAAACACTGTTTCGCCCGGCTTCAACAGGCTTGCGGCCGCCTCGCAGGCGGTGCGCTTCATCTCGATATGGGTGTCCCGCTCGCGGTCCAGCATGTAACCCATGCCGCCGGCGCTCTCCAGCCCGCCGGCGATGTAGCCGCCGAGATAGGCAAATCGTCCGTCGCAGGACGCGATATCCCGCCGCACCGTCATTTCCGAGACGCCCAGCAGCCGCGCCGCATCCTTTAATCGAAGATAGCCGCCAGCATCCAGCGCGCTCTGTAACCGGTCAAGGCGGTCGGCCCTTCTCATCGACATGTCCGCATCCCACACCATTCCAGCCCATCCTGCCCGCGGCTGCGCCCTGGAATCCCAACAGGTTAATCCCAATGGTGCAAAGCCTTGAACAGGATGGCCGTGGTCAAGTTCACAATCGCATGCATTGATCTTGACACAGAGAGCGACACTGTGAAACTATCCTTTCAGAAAATGTTAGGATGTTAACATCACGACGAAGCTCGGAAGGCTTCGAAGCGATGCGGGCATCCCGGCTAATGAGGAGAGCCCCCAAGAACAAGGGCTCCCCGGGAGGACAAAGATGCCGATACCCAGTGTCCCGGCCGATGCGGTCGGTCTGGCTCCGTTCATCGACCACACCCTGTTGCGCCCGGACGCCCAGCCCGCCGAAGTTGAGCGGCTGTGCGACGAGGCGCGTGCGCATGCCTTCAAGGCGGTCTGCGTCAATCCCGTCTTCATCCCGCTGGTGACCGAACGGCTGGCCGGCTCCCCGGTGGCCCCCTGCGCGGTGATCTGCTTTCCCTTCGGCGCCGACCCCACGGCGATCAAGGCGGATGAGGCCGAATGGGTGGTCCGCCATGGCGCCCGCGAGGTCGACATGGTGATCCCGATCGGGCTGCTGAAGGCCGGCTTGACGGCGGCGGTGCTCGACGACATCGCCGTGGTCAAGCGCGCCTGCGGCGATGCCCTGCTGAAGGTGATCATCGAAACCAGCCTGCTCACCGATGACGAGAAGATCCTGGCCTGCCGCCTGTCGCAGGAGGCCGGGGCCGATTTCGTCAAGACCTCCACCGGCTTCGCCGGAGGCGGCGCCACCGCCGAGGATGTGGCGCTGATGCGCCGCACCGTCGGCGACGGCATGGGCGTCAAGGCGTCGGGCGGGGTGCGGACCACCGAGGATGCCCGCCGCATGATCGCGGCCGGCGCCTCGCGCATCGGCGCCAGCGCCAGCGTGGCGATCGTCGGCGGCTGACTCCGCCAACGGCGCGCACGCCGTACAGCGTGCCGGTCGGGCGGGAGTTCCGTCCGTCCCACCCGGCACGGCATCACCAAAAACGGAACGCGGAGGGGTGGCAAACACCCCGGCACCATCGGTGGAGCGAGATTTCCCTCTCCCACCGCACGATGCCTGTCGTCTGCAATGGGAGTCACGCCAACATGAAGAAGTTGTTGTCCTCGCTCATCGTCGCCGCATCGCTGGTCGCCGGGCCGGCGATGGCCGCCGATCCGGTTCCGACACCGGATGCCGTCAAGACGCTGAAGTCCGACGCCACCAAGAAGAAATACACGATCGCCACCGTGGTGAAGGTCGACGGCATCGCCTGGTTCGACCGCATGCGCGACGGCGTCAAGCAGTTCGCCGCCGACACTGGCCACGACACCTGGATGGTGGGGCCGAGTCAGGCCGACGCGGCCGCCCAGGTCCAGCTGGTCGAGAACCTGATCGCCCAGGGCGTGGACGCCATCGCCATTGTCCCCTTCTCGGTCGAGGCGGTGGAGCCGGTGCTGAAGAAGGCGCGCGACCGCGGCATCGTGGTGATCGCGCATGAGGCGTCGAACATCCAAAACGCCGACTATGTGCTGGAGGCCTTCGACAACTTCGCCTATGGCGCCAAGCTGATGGAGGTTCTGGGCAAGGCGATGGGCGGCGAGGGCAAGTATGTCTGCACCTCGGCAGCC
>NZ_BADK01000555.1 GCF_000333595.1 Azospirillum sp. B506 | reverse complement strand
GAACGCAGGTCGCCGGCAACAGCGTCCCGGTCTTGCGATCCAATACGGTCAGGTCGTTGTTGGTGTGCGCGGTCGGATAGGCGGTCAGCTCCAGGATGCGGTTGCCGAGGTCGATCCGCACCTCGTCGGCCACCGGCCGATCCACCCGGACCGGGGCGATCCCGGCCGCGGCATCCGCCCCCAACCCCTCGCTCAGGCGCTGGCGATAGACATCCTGGCGGGCGGCCAGCGCGTCGCGCAGGTTGGCATGGCCGGCAATCGGCACGTCGGGGAAGGCCGCATTGCCGAAGACATGGTCGGGGTGCATGTGGGTGTTGACGACGATGACCGGCTTTTTGTCGGTCCGGGCCGCGATGGCGTCGCGCAGGCGACGCCCCAGTTCGGGTGTGCCGCCGGTGTCGATGACCGCGACGACGCTGTCGCCGACAATGAAGCCCATGTTGGCCGTATCGCCGCGGTTGTCCGGCGCCGGTTCGGCAACGGTGCCCCGATGGACGAAGACGCCTGGCGCCACCTCCGTGACCGGCAGCGTTTCGGCCGCCAGGGCCGAAACGCCTGCGAGGAGCCACAGGGCCGTGACGGTGCCGCCGACAGGGAGGCGGAGCGCGGTCGTCATGCCAGCGGGGCCCCGTCTTGGTCGGCTTGTTCCCTCTCCAGCCCATGGGCGAAGAGGCTGAGCACGGGAAGGTCCGCGGATGTGCCGGGATTGATGCTCTGCCATTTCAGCCGCGCATCGAAGACAAACAGGTGTTCGCGCGGGACCGTCGCCGAGGACGCCGCGGCGAGCTGCCGGCGCATCTCACGGGCGTCGGACAGCACAGCGGCCCCCTGTCCCACAGCGGGTGTGTGGCCGGCATCTCGGCGGTGCGGGCGCGAGGGGGCGCTGAGCAGCAGAATGCCCAGATTGGTGTTGCACCTCACCACCGTCCGCAGGAGTCGTGCGCCGACCGTAGCGCCGAAGCATGCGATCTCCGGTGCCGCGGCCTCCGCCGACAGCAGGAAGTCCTCCAGCGTCATACCATGGCCGGCGGCGTGCACATGGACATTGCCGGGCGTGAGCGCCATCACCTCCGCCCGGCAGACGACCATGAACAGCTCCGCAGCTGCGGCGCTCATCCAACGGTCCCTGCAAAGGACCTGTCGAGCAGTCCGACGCAAGATGCTCACCATGGAAGCTGCGGCCGCCGTCGAGCCCCGTGACCACCGCGCGAGCCTGGGCGAACAGCAGCGGGTCGATGGCGTAGAAATCTGTGTTCACCGCCGCGAACACCTCGGCGAAGGGGCGGACGTAGTCGCAGGGCTGAGTGCTGGGCAGGCGTTGCACCAGATGGGCCGCTGCATCGTCGGGACCGGTGACGAAAAGCTGGACGGTGCCGCCGAACAGGATGGCGTCGTTGGTCCGCCCCTTCGCCTCGAAGAAGCCCTTGCCGGGCGGCAGCAGGGGGGCGATACCGATTCCGTCGACGACATACTCCAGCGGAAAGCCCAGCGCATGCACCTTGTGCGTCGCCACCTCCAGCGGCGAACCGGCCCAGCGCCTGCGTATTTCGTCAGCCAACCGCTCCGCCTGCACCGTATCGCGACAACGGCGAAGCAAGGTTGGCCCCCAGGAACTCTGGCCGATGCCGGCAATGCCCTGCTTCTCCAGCCAAACCAGCGCCTCGGCCACCAGCGGGCTGGTGAAACGTCCGCCCTGAGCCGGGGCGAAATGGTCGCCGGCCATGCGCTGAAGCTCGCCGATGGCCTGCCCGAACCGGTCCACATCGCCTTCGACCAGAGCTGGCAGGGCCACCATCAGCATCAGGCGGCAGAGTTGAGCTGCGGAGTCGGACGGAAAGGGCGGCAGCCGGCGGAACGCTTCGGCCTCCGACGCACCATGCAGCCCATGGCCGCCATGGTGAAGCAGGAGCGGGATGCGCCAGTCCTCCGGGAACGGTGCCCGAGCGATCACCGGCGGTGCTGCGTCCAGCCCGCCGCGGCCACCCTCCAGCAGCACCCCGCCCTGTTCGAAGGCGGCCGGCCCGATGCCGGACCGCTCCCCGCTCCAGCGCACGGGCCAGATTGCCGGCGGCGGTGTCCATCCCTTCCAAACAGACAAGTGCCACGGCAACGGCAAGGTCGGTCTGCGTGCCGGACCCCAACCCTACATGGGGCGGAATCGCCTCCTCCATCGTCACGGCAACCGCGTCCGACAGGCCGGTCTCGCGGCCGAGACGTTCGATGCTGTTGCGGACACGGTCGGACGATGGACCGCTGACGGCCAGCCGGTCGGACGGACGGGCACGCAGGACAATGGCCGGCTGGTCAATGGCGATGCCGAGGCTGCCGAAACGACGCCCCTGCCCGCCATTCAGATCGACGAAGCCGGCATGCAGGCGCACGGGCGCACGGACCCACACCTCCCCTATCCGATTGCGCAGGTCGCTCATCTGCATTCCCTTTGCGCGGGTCTTCGCACAATGTTAGCGTTACAAACAAAATTGTCCGTAGCGCGAACGAGTATCCACCCGCGGTAACCCGGATGGGACACGGGAACTCAGGGAGTAAACCGGGTATGAAGCGACCGCCCTGCCTGCTGAAAACCGACGACGCCCAAGCATACGGCTCGGCTGTTCGCAACTGATGCTTGGGAAATTCATGGCGAATGCCGTTGGGACGTCCGAATTCTTCTCACTGACATCCTTGCTCAGTTCGGGCGATTGGGGGGCCATGACCTTCCACCCCGACACTCTCTGTCCGTTCTGCGGCCTCGGCTGTGGAGACATCGGAATCGACCGGGATGAATCCGGCATCGCTCCGCGACCGACCGTCTGTCCACAGGCTGACCGGCTGTTCCGCCGCTCCACACCGGTTCCGATGGATGCCCGCGGGAGCGGAACCGCCATATCGACGGAGGATGCCATCGCCGAAGTAGACCGGCTGCTGCATTCCAGCCGCGCGTCGCTGATCGCCGGGCTGGCGGCCGAAGCGGATGGCGTACTCGCCGCGCTCAGCCTCGCCAAACGCATCGGCGCGACGGTGGGCCGCAACCGGTGCAACATCGCCCTGGTTGTCGGGCCGGATCGGGCGATGGCGTTTCCGCGGATGTGGGAACGGTGGGTGGTCCCGACTGCTGCCCTCGTTCCCGGTGGCGCCCGGAACGTCATCTTCCTGGGCGGGAAGCCGCCGCCGGAAGCCGTCCAGTGCCTTGGCGGCCGGATCGAAGCGAACGGTTTGAACGCCGCACCGGCCAGGACCTTGCCGCTCTGCTTGGCGGACTGCGAGCGGCACTGGCGGGCCGGACAGCGGACGGCTGCTGGGTCGGCGGCAGGCCACGGTACCCGATGGCTTCGCCGACGGCGGCACGCGCGATTGGCTGTTCCTTCACCTGCTGCGCCGTGCCCTGGAGGGAACCGGAAGCTGGTTCGAGCGCGCAGGCACCACCCGCGCCCATCGGTTCATCGGCGACCTTGCGGAAGGAGGGCATGGTGAAATTCTGGCAATGGCCTGATCGACGATCCGACTTATCGAGACTGGGGCGGCGGCTGACGTCCGCCGTGCTGCCGGTCATCGGGCTGCTGGCCCTTGCACAAATGGCGACCGCCCAGGAGAGCGGTCCGCAGGACGGCAACACAAAGGTGATGCTGATCGGCTATCTCGGCCATCAGGAGGATCCGCGTACGCCGCTGAGCTTTCTGGAGCCGGTCGCGACCGACGAGGGGCTTCAGGGCGCCCGGCTGGCGCTCGCCGACAACAACACCACGGGCGTGTTCCTGAAGCAGAGCTACCGGCTGGTGGAACAGGTCCTGCCGCAGGACGGCGACATCGCCGCCGGAGTGAAGGCGCTGGCCGACGAGGGGGTGCGCTTCGTCGTCGCCGACCTGCCGGCCAATGCGCTGCTCGCCGCCGCCGACCGGCCGGAAGCCAAGTCCATGCTGCTGTTCAACGCGCGCGCCAGCGACGACGTGCTGCGCAACGAGCAGTGCCGGGCCAACATCTTGCACACCGCCCCCAGCCGCCGCATGCTGGCAGACGCGCTGGCACAATATCTCGCCTGGAAGAAATGGACGCGGTGGAGCCTGTTGACCGGCCGCGATACCGGCGACACGCTCTATGCGGAAGCTGTGCGACGCGCCGCCAAGCGCTTCGGCGGCAAGATCGTCGCCGAGAAATCCTGGACCTTCGACACCGGCAACCGGCGCACCGACACCGGCGTCACCACCATCCAGTCGGACATCCCGCTTGCCACCCAGGGGCCGGATTACGACGTGCTGGTTGTCGCCGACGAACCGGGCGAGTTCGGCGATTATCTCGACGGCCGCACCTGGTATCCCCGCCCGGTCGCCGGCACCCAGGGCCTTTCCGCCACCGCCTGGTCGCGGGTGAACGAACAGTGGGGCGGCACCCAACTGCAAAGCCGCTTCGAAAAGCTGGCCGGCCGCTGGATGACGGCACGCGACTATGCCGCGTGGCTGGCGGTCCGCAGCGTCGGGGAGGCGGCGGCCCGCACCAGCGCCACCGGTTTCGACGACCTGACCGGCTATCTGCACAGCCCCGATTTCGAGCTGGCCGGCTTCAAGGGGGAGGCACTGTCCTTCCGCGCCTGGGACGGGCAGATGCGGCAGCCGATCCTGATCGCCGGACCGCGGATGCTGGTTTCGGTGTCGCCGCAGGAGGGATTCCTGCATCCGGTGACGCCTCTCGATACGCTGGGCGACGATGCGCCGGAAAGCAAATGCCGTCTCAACCGATAAGGGCGGACCATATCATGCGATTACTGCTGTCCTGGACCCTTTTGCTCCTCGCCGGTTCGGTCATCATCGCCAAGCCGGTGCTCGCCGAAACCATCTTCGTGTCCAACGAGAAGGACAACCAGATCGCCGTGGTCGACGGCGACAGCCTTCAGATCAAGACCAAGATCAAGGTCGGCCGCCGCCCACGCGGCATCACGCTGAGCGCAGACGGAACACAGCTCTATGTCTGCGTCGGCGACGACAACCGCATCGACGTGGTGGACATCGCCAGCGGCACGATCGTCCACGCCCTGCCATCCGGCCCCGATCCGGAACTGTTCGTGCTGTCGCCGGACGGGAAGAAGCTGTATGTCGCCAACGAGAACGACAACATGGTGACGGTGATCGACGTCGCCGAACGCAAGGCCATCGGCAATATCCAGGTCGGCGTCGAGCCCGAGGGGATGGGAATCAGCCCCGACGGCAAGATCCTGGTCAACACCTCCGAAACCACCAACATGGCCCACTTCATCGACACTGAGAAGCACAGCGTCGTCGGCAACGTGCTGGTGGACAGCCGGCCGCGCGTCGCCCGCTTCACTGACGACGGCAAGCAAGTCTGGGTGTCGAGCGAGATCGGCGGCACGGTCAGCGTGATCGACGCGGCAGCCCTCAAGGTCATCAAGAAGATCCGCTTCGAGGTCACCGGCGTCCGACGCGAGGCGATCCAGGCGGTCGGCATCCAGATGACCAAGGACGGAAAACGCGCCTTCGTGGCGCTGGGACCGGCCAACCGGATCGCCGAGATCGACACCGCCAGCCTGGAGGTGAAACGCTATTTCCTGGTCGGGCAGCGCGTCTGGAACCTCGCCTTTTCCCCCGATGAAAAGCGGCTCTACACCACCAACGGCATCAGCAACGACCTGTCGGTGATCGACCTGGACCGCAACAAGGTGATCAAGAGCGTTCCGGTCGGCGGCGCTCCCTGGGGGATCGTGGTCAAACCATAGAGTATTTTCCGATCAGGTTGGGAACCTGCTTTTTTTGAAGAGGTTTGGGCACTCGTCTGACTTGTATAGGTAGATGATGCGTCCGATTGCGCTCCAAAGCCCGTCACGGGTTCTCACTTCGGCCCTTCGGAGCAATGTCTTGAGCTTGGCGAAGGCTTGCTCGATGGAATTGAGTCAGGGCTGTGGGGTGGCAGGTGAAGGACACGCGCGCCCCGCGCCTCGACGGCTTCCCGGACGCCGGCAATCTTGTGGCTGCAGAGGTTGTCGAGGATGAGGATGTCGCAGCTCCGTAGGGTCGGGGCCAGAACCTGCTCGACGTAGGGGCGGAAGATGGTGGCGTTGATCGGTCCGTCGAGCACATAGGGAGCGACGATGCCTGCCGGATCAGCACCCGCCGCTGGCGCCGGCACGCTTCACCAGCCATCCCTCGCCATTCGGCAACGAAAGGGAGACCTCCGGATGTGGAATCCCGAGATCGGCAAGCGGAGCGGCGAAGGCGAGCGGATCCTTCACACGTACCACCATCTCCGGACGATTACCGATCACCGGCCGGTCGCGCTCCTGCGCCACCAGCAGATCTGGCCGGTCCTCGAAACCGGCGCCATAGACCAGCGACACCCCACGCAGAGCCGGCAAGGCCAATGCCCGCCGAACCGCCCCGGCGGGAATGCGCAGCCGGCGCGACGGAAGAGCCAAGCATGGAGTGGTCAAGGCAGCCGTATCCGAATCGGCGAACAGATCAATCGCGGAGACCGTCCGCCCGCCACAGCATGCGCTGGCCGCCAGCGCCCACGCGGGCAGTGCCACCACCACGCAGTCCGGATTTGCCGTCGGGGTCAAACTCCATCCCCTCCGAAAAGCATCTTGAACAATCGCTTGCAATGCCAACAATCAAGCGAGGACGTCATTTTTTCAATGACCCTTCCGAACAAAGGCGACCGCCCAATGGCGACCGCAGCGCATCGGATTTTGCTGCGGCACCGAACGGGGCGTGACCTTGGGGGAAGACAGGATGTACCAAGCCGAGATCTCGGCGGAGCCTCTGCCGATTCCCGCGATCCACGGTCCTCCCGCCCTGGCGGTTGAGGCGTTGAGCCACAGCTTCGGCAAGCGTCGGGCACTGGACCGCGTGTCCTTTGCCGTGGCGCCCGGCGGCTTCACTATGCTGCTCGGCCTGAACGGGGCGGGCAAGACGACGCTGTTCTCGCTGATCACCCGGCTCTATTCGAACCGGACAGGCGCCATCCGCATCTTCGGCTTCGACCTGCGGCAACAGCCCACCCGCGCGCTGGAATGGATCGGCGTGGTGTTCCAGCAGCCGACGCTCGACCTGGACCTCAGCGTCCGGCAGAATCTGCGTTACCATGGCGGGCTGCACGGCATGGCCCCATCGGATTGCGAAGTGCGCGCGCGGGAGGAACTGTCGCGCATCGGCCTGATCGACCGTGCCGACGACAAGGTGCGCGCCTTGTCCGGCGGCCAGCGACGACGGGTGGAAATTGCCCGCGCCCTGCTGCACCGTCCGAGCCTGCTTCTGCTCGACGAACCGACAGCCGGGCTGGATGCGGACTCACGTCGCCTCATCCTGGGCCATGTCCGGGCGCTGTGCCGTGAACAGGGGCTGGCGGTCCTGTGGGCCACCCACCTGATGGACGAGGCTGATGATGAGGATTCCGTCGTGGTGCTGCACCAGGGCCGACTGCGCACCACCGGCAGCGTCCGGGACGTCTGCGCCGAAACCGGCACCACCGCCCTTCCTGCCGCCTTTGCCTCCTTGACCACGGGGGAGCGCCGACCATGATTGCCGCCACGTACTGGTATTGCCTGCGCAGCATCATCATACGGGAGGGATTGCGCTTCCTGCACCAGCGTGAGCGTTTCTTCGCGGCGCTGGTCCGGCCGCTGGTCTGGCTGGCGATCTTCGCCGTCGGCTTCCGCGCCGTGCTGGGCGTTTCGATCATCCCGCCCTACGACACCTACATCCTCTATGACGAGTATGTGGTTCCGGGGCTGGTCGCCATGATCCAACTGTTCAGCGGCATGCAGAACTCACTGTCGATGGTCTATGACCGCGAGATGGGCAGCATGCGGACACTGTTGGTCAGCCCGCTGCCACGCTGGTACCTGCTGATCGCAAAGCTGCTGGCCGGCGTCGCGGTGTCGATCGCCCAGGTTTATGTATTCCTGGGCATCGCATGGCTGTGGGGGGTGGAACCGCCGCCGGTGGGATACCTTGCTGCACTGCCGGCACTGCTGCTCAGCGGGCTGATGCTGGGGGCGCTGGGTCTTCTGTTGTCGTCCTTCGTCCGGCAGCTGGAGAATTTCGCCGGGGTGATGAACTTCGTGATCTTCCCGATGTTTTTCGCCTCCTCCGCTCTTTACCCGCTCTGGCGGATCAGGGAAGGCAGCCCGACGCTGTACCAGATCGCCGCCTGGAACCCCTTCACCCAGGCGGTGGAGTTGATCCGCTTCAGCCTGTACCTCCGAGTCGAGGTGACGGCGCTGCTGTGGGTGGCCGGCTGTCTCGCGCTGTTCCTCGGCGCCGCTGTCCTGGCCTATGATCCGGGGCGTGGATTCTGGGCGCGGCGTGGCGGACCGGCAGAACAGGCCTGACATCAGGAGCGGCAACCTGATCGCCATCCATTCGAGGTAGCTCTTATCCTCTTCCATGTAGCAATTTCGCCTCTTTTGAAAACTTTAGGGAGGAGACGGAAAATAATCTTCACAGCATATTTTTATTTGATCAAACTGATTATCAGCGTCACCAACATCGAGCGGGGCAGTTTAGAACCCCGCCAACGGTCGCGTCCCGCCAATTGGGACCGGCAAGACTGCGATGCCCAAGCAGTTGCATCTGGAGCATCGGCGCACGATCCGTCCGACGTCTCCCTGATCCGCGCCACGCATCCGCCGTCGAGGGAGCTCCCCTCTCGAAAATCGCCTTTTGGGAAGCCGCCGCCTGCCGCCGCACAGTCCCTGGGATCACCCCGGGGCCACCGCCAAAAAACGGGAGGAAACACATGAACCCCTTTGTGCGCTGTCTGCTCGTCACCGCCGCGATCCAGGTGGCCACCGCCACCGTTGCCGTCACTGGTGCCTTCGCCAACGACGACATCATGAAGAACCAGAAGGATCCGGCCAACTGGGCGCTGCAGCTCGGCAATTATGCCGGACAGCGCTACAGCACGCTCGACCAGATCACCCGCGACAACGTGAAGACCCTGCGGCCGGTCTGGCAATTCTCCACCGGCGTGCTGCGCGGGCATGAAGGCGGTCCCATCGTGGTCGGCGACACGATGTACATCTCGACGCCCTTTCCCAACATCGTCTATGCGCTCGACCTCAACGACAATGGCCGCATCAAGTGGAAGTATGAGCCGAGACAGGATGCGTCGGTCATTCCCGTGATGTGCTGCGATACCGTCACCCGCGGCGTCGCGGTCGCTGGAAACAAGCTGTTCCTGGGGCAGGCCGACAACACGCTGGTGGCTCTGGACACCGAAACCGGCAAGGTCGTCTGGTCGGCCAAGAACGGCGACGCCAGCAAGGGCGAGACGCTGACCGCCGCCCCACTCGTCGTGAAGGACAAGGTCTATGTCGGCATCAGCGGCGGCGAGTTCGGCGTGCGCGGTCACCTGACCGCTTACGACATCAACACCGGCAAGATGGTGTGGCGAGCCTATTCGACCGGTCCCGACAAGGACGTGATGATCGACCCGCAGAAGACGATGATGCTCGGCAAGCCGATCGGCGAACCGGACCTGGGCATCAAGACCTGGCCGGCGGACCAGTGGAAGATCGGCGGCGGCACAACCTGGGGCTGGTACACCTACGATCCCGAACTGAACCTGATCTATTACGGCACCGGAAATCCGGGCACCTGGAACCCGGCACAGCGCGCCGTCGACAAGGACCGTGCCAAGAGCGACAACAAATGGTCGATGACCATCTTCGCCCGTGATGCCGACACCGGTCAGGCGAAATGGGTGTTCCAGAAGACGCCCTTCGACGAATGGGATTATGATGGCGTCAATGAGAACATCCTGGCCGACGTCACCATTGGCGGCCAGAAGCGCAAGGTTCTGGTCAATCTCGACCGCAACGGCTTCGGCTACACCATCGACCGCACCAACGGCGAGTTGCTCGTGGCCCAGAAATACGATCCGTCCGTCAACTGGGCGAGCGAGATCGACATGAAGACCGGGCGGCCGAAGGTCAACGACAAATACAGCACCTTCGCCCAGGGCGAGGACCACAACACCACAGGGGTCTGCCCGGCGGCACTGGGTTCCAAGGACCAGCAGCCGGCCAGCTACTCCCCGGAAAGCGGCCTGATCTATGTGCCGACCAACCACATCTGCATGGATTACGAGCCGTTCAAGGTGGAGTATTCCGCCGGCCAGCCCTATGTCGGCGCGACGCTCAGCATGTATCCGGCGCCTGATTCGCATGGCGGCATGGGCAACTTCATCGCCTGGGACCCGGCCGCAGGCAAAATCGTCTGGTCGAAGCCCGAACGCTTCGCGGTATGGAGCGGCGCCCTGTCGACCAAGGGCGGTCTGGGCTTCTACGGCACGCTGGAGGGCTATCTGAAGGCGTTCGACCTGAAGGATGGCAAGGATCTCTACACCTTCAAAACCTCCTCCGGGATCATCGGCAACGTCAACACCTACATGCACAAAGGCAAGCAGTACATCGCTGTGCTGTCGGGCGTCGGTGGCTGGGCCGGCATCGGGCTGGCCGCCGGTCTGACCGGCGAGCAGGAAGGCCTGGGTGCGGTCGGCGCACACAAGGCACTGGGCGAATATACCCAACTGGGCGGCACGCTGACCGTCTTCGCGCTGCCCGACAACCAGTGACGCACAAAAGTGGGCGCCGGTCCGGGAGGCTGGCGCCCATCCCTTTCCAGGCTGATGGCAACGAAGCCTATGCAAAGGCAGTGGGAGACACCGTGATATGCCCAAACACCTGATCGGGCTGTGCGCCGCCGTCGGGTTCACCGCAACCGTAACCCTCGGTACGGCGTTCGGCCAGCAGGCTGCCGCACAGAAGCCGGCCCAAAGCCAGACACAGCAGAACCAGACCCAAACCCCGTCCGCCCAAACGTCACCGGGAAAGGACGCACCGCAGGAGGCGAAGGTCGCCGACCCGGAAGAACTGGTGGACGACCAGGGCGTACCGCTCTACGCGGTGAAGGACGGCAAGGTCGACCAGGGGACCTACAATGGCTATCGGCGGTACGCCTCGTCCTGCCATGTCTGCCACGGACCCGACGGGCTCGGCTCTTCCTTCGCGCCGGCACTGGCCGATTCACTCAAGCGGATGGACTATTGGCAGTTCACCGACGTGGTGACCAACGGCCGCAAGAACATGGGCGCAACCGGCGACAAGGTGATGCCGACCTTCGGATCCGACCCCAACGTGATGCTGAACCTTGCCGACATCTACCGCTATCTCAAGGCACGCTCGGACGACAAGATCGGCCGCGGCCGGCCAGAGCGGTTCAAGACGCCATCATGAGGCCGGCATGACCCACCGGTCCCATTTCCCCAGGCGTGCCCTGCTGCTGGCCGTCACCTTCTGCGCGGCGGCTGCGGCCGTTGCCAGATCAGCCGCGGCGGAGGGCATACCCACCGACGTGTTGCGCGTCTGTGCCGATGCCAATCTGCTCCCCTTTTCCAACGACCGTGGCGAAGGCTACGAGAACCGGATCGCCCAGTTGATCGCCGACGACCTGAAGGTGCCGTTGGCCTTTACATGGTGGCCGCAGACCATCGGCTTCGTCCGCAACACGTTGCGCACCCGTCAGTGCGATCTGGTGATGGGGACGGCGGTCGGCGAAGAGCTGATGCAGAACACCAATCCCTATTACCGGTCGACCTACGCACTGATCTATCGGAAGGATTCCGGGATCACCGCCAGGACGCTTGCCGATCCGTCGCTGCAGGGCGCACGCATCGGCGTCGTCGCCCGCACGCCGCCGTCAGCGGTGATGCTGCGCCACGGGCTGACCAACCTGGAGCCCTACCAGCTCGACATCGACACGCGCGCCCACCATCCGGCACAGCAGGCGGTGGACGATGTGGCGGCGGCCCGCACCGATGCCGCATCCTCTGGGGTCCTATCGCGCCTATTTCGCCGCCCGGCAACAGGTGCCGCTGACAGTCGTGCCGCTTATGGACGAGCCGGGGACATCGCCTTCCCAGTACATGATCTCCATGGGGATCCGCCCGGACGAGCCTGACTGGCGACACTGGCTGAACGACTTCATCGTCCGCCGCCAGGGTGACATCGACCGCATTCTCGCCGAATACCATGTTCCGCTCGTCAATGCCGACGGGAGCATCCGGGTGGCGGAGGCCGAGCCGGACGGCTACCGCATGGCCGACTACAGGGCGCCTACCCCACCCGGCCTGCGTGGCGCCGAAACCGTGGGAGTGGCGGAGGTGGAGCGGCTGGCCCGGGCCGACGCCATCCTGGTCGATGTGTTGCCGACCCCGCCGAAGCCCGACGGTCTTGCGGCGGACAGCCGTTGGGTGCCGCCGCCGCACCGCAGCCTTCCCGGCGCGCATTGGCTGCCGAATGTCGGTTATGGCGCTCCCTCGCCCGAACAGGAGACCTACTTCCGCACCCGCCTGGAGGCGCTGACCGTCGGCGACCGCCAACGGCCGCTGGTGGTGTTCTGCCAACCCGATTGCTGGATGAGCTGGAATGCAGCCAAGCGTGCGATCGCTCTCGGCTATCGGGCGGTCAAATGGTTTCCGGCCGGCACCGACGGCTGGAAGGCTGCCGGGCACGAGCTGGTCACGGTCGAACCGGCCCCCGATCCGGCAACCTCCACCTCTGCATCGAAGATCGCGAACTGAGTGCCCGGTTCACGACAGAAGCGCCGACAGCATCCGGGCGATCTGGCCGAGCCGCTGCTCGATCCGGGCCGGTTGCTCGCACACAGCAGTCTGCGCCCGGCGGCGGTCGTCGAGGATGCGACGGTCCCAGGCGATGGCATTCTTGATCTCCTGCGCCCGGGCGGCGTCGCCCGACGCCGCGTCGAGATCGCGCAAGGCGGCGGCGATACGGTCGCGCAGAGCCCGCTGACGCTGGGCGTAGCGCTCGATGGAAGCAATGGCGGCGCTACGCTGACCGTCCAGCGTCTGGAAGGTCCCGGCGAAGACCAGGGTGAGCTTGCGGTCCCGATCCTGTTCGGCGCCCTGCCGCGCCGGACCGGCCAGCGCCTCGACCTGCGGTTCGAGCGTGGCGGGATCGACGCTCTCGTCAGCCGCACGACGGACCAGCGTGGCGACCGTGGGATCGCGCTGCCAGTCGTCCGTCAGGCCATCGATCGACGGGCCATCCCATACGGAGGCCGGCGACAGCGCCGGGACCAGGATTTGCTGGCAGGGCCAATCGGGATTCTTCAGGTCCTGCGCAGCAGCGGCGGCAGGCAATCCGATGGATACGGAAGCGGCCAGGACGGCGGCGAAAGCAGGGCCGAAGGCGGAGGACTGTCGTTGCATGGCAAGAATGATGGCTCCACAAACGATCATGTGCAATCGAAACCGCTACGCAAAAGGAGAAGCCCGATGGATCATACGGGAAGGTGGACGGGAGCCGCCATCATCGCCGGGACCGCTGTCGCTTTGGCAATTCCTGCGGCCGCGCGGACGCTGGTG
>NZ_BADK01000556.1 GCF_000333595.1 Azospirillum sp. B506 | reverse complement strand
TCGGCGTTGCGGAGGAGGTGTTCGGCGCCGCCTCGCTGCTGATCCGCTGCCCCGACGTGGCGGCGATGACGGCGGTGGCGGAAAAGCTGGAAGGGCAGCTGACGGCGACCCTGCAGATGGATGGCGAGGACAAGGCCGGGGTGGCCGGACTGATCCCGACGCTGGAGCGCAAGGCCGGCCGCATCCTGGCGAACGGCTGGCCCACGGGGGTGGAGGTCTGCCACGCGATGGTGCATGGCGGCCCGTTCCCGGCGACCTCGGACCCGCACAGCACCTCGGTCGGCACGCTGGCGATCCGCCGCTTCCTCCGCCCGGTCTGCTATCAGGACATCCCCGCCGACCTGCTGCCGGAGAGCTTGCGCGACGGCAACCCGCTCGGGCTGTGGCGCCGGGTCGATGGAGAGCTGGGGCACGGCTGATACGCTGGCAGGGTGGGGGCTGCTCAGCCCCTGCCCCGTGCGTTGCCCGCTCGCTTGCCCACTCGTCTGGCCTGCCGTTCCATCGCGGCCCGCAGCAAGGCGGCGAAACGGAAGGGTGCGTGCAGGAACTTGCTGTAGGGCAACGTCGCGAACCACCCGAGGACGAGGCCGAGATGGACCAGCAGCCCCAGTCCCATCGCCGCCGTTTCGCGCAGGGCCAGCAGGCTTAAGCCGCTGGCTGCCACAAGGAACAGCAGCGCCAGCAATGCGCAGTCCGCGCCCGCCAATCCCTTTGCCACCGGCCCCGGATCGGCGCGCAGCTTCAACAGAACGAGACCTGCCGTGCCGATCACCATTCCGCCCCCTCCGAGGCTGCCGAACAGGACGGGCAGACTGAGGACCGGATAGGGTGCCTGCCAGCCCAATCCATGGTCATAGACGGTCGCCACACCGGTGGCAGCGAAACAAAGCGCCACCCCATAGAACAGCGCATGGTGGAATCGCCGCCGCGCCCGGGAAAAGCGTTCGTCCCGGTCATTGCAGCCCGCCCCGCCGCCACCGAGATTGCGCAGGCTGGCCGCGTCGGACAAGGCGTCGCACAGAGCCGGCCGCAGTGCCACACCAGCGGGTGCCGGCCCCATGCCGCGCCAGAAAGACGCGACGCTGAAGCCGATGGCGAGCAGCGACCACAGCATCACCGCCCCGGCCACCCCGGCGACGGCTCCCCACGGCACCACCCGATAGAAGGCGCCTTCCCCTGCATGCCGCCCGAACACCAGCTCCGGCGGCACCCACAGCAGGACGGGAAGCACCACCAGCGCCACCGAGACAAAGGTCACGGCAGCGACGAAGGACCACCCGGTGCCGGGCAGCCGCCCCCTGAGCGGCGGCGGCCAGACATGATCACGGTAACTCTGCTGTCTGACCAGGCTCAGGCTCTTCGGCAGGTTCAGGTCGAAGGCGTGTGGCGGGGCGTATTGGCATGCATGGTAACAGGAGCGGCAATTGTGGCAGAGGTTGGACAGGAAGGTCAGGTCATTCGCCGATACCAGCCGCCGCGATTTCAGCGCGGGGAAGACGGCACAATAGCCATCGCAGAACTGGCAGGCGTTGCAGATGTCCAGCGCCCGGCGGGCGGTGGCGGCGATCCGCTCCGTGTCATCGTCAGCGCAGGGCATGGACCGCGGCCTCCCGACCGGCGATGCGTCCGAACACGGCGCTGATCGCCATGGCACTGCCCGCCAGATAACCGCCGCCCAGGATGTTGGGCGCCATGATGACTCCTGCGGCGTGAACGCCATCGAAAGCCGCCCCATCCCGCCGCAGCACCCTTGCCCGTTCATCCACCCTTACCCCAAGGCAGGTGGAGGTAACGCCGGCCCGAACCGGATAGGCCCCGAAAGGGGGAATCAGGATCGGCGAGGCCAACCGCGTCTTCGGCGGATGGAGGCCCGCCGTCGCCTCACCGGTGATCGCCGCATTGTAGGCGGTCACCGTGGCGTTCAGCACGCCCGGAGCGATGCCCAGTGCCGACGCCAAGTCGCCAATGGAGTCCGCCTGGATAGCCGGGAAGATGGAGGGCCGGAACCGCTCCCCGATCACCGCATCGAAGAGCGAGAAGGCGACACCGCCGGGACAGCGGGCCACCAGTTCACCCCAAACGGTGTAGCGCGTCGGCCCGACGACCGCCCCTTCATCGGCGAAGCGCCGGCCCTCCCGGTCGACGACGATACCGTGGGCGATGCCGTCCAGCCGGGTAACGATGCCACCGTCGAACAGCGGCGCACGGCCATCCACCGCGACCATATGGCAGCGGTCCGCCGCCCCCACCGGCGTCGCCCCCTGCGCCAGCAAGGCCCGTAGCGGGATGCCCGTCGCATGCGGTGTGCCGCGGATGGCAAAATAGTCGGCGGCCTCGCCCCATTCCCGGCGCAGCCAGCCGCAATCGCCCTGGAATCCGCCGGAAGCGACGACGAGCGACCGCGCCCGGACAGTGACTTCGGGCTCCCCCAGGGTGATGGCGGGCGGACCGTCCAGCAAATGTAGGGCGCGCACCTCGCCGTCATAGCGGATGGCGACGCCCAACTCCTTCACCGTGGCGTACAGCGCGTTCACCAAAGCCTTCCCGCCGCCGAGAAAGAAAACCGTCTTGCGGGAATAGGGCAGAACCTCGTCAGCGGCGCCGTGGAAGCGCACCCCGTTGCCGGCAAGCCAATCGACGATGCCGGCGCTGCTCTCGACGAACAGGCGGGACAGCCCCGCATCGGCAGTGTCGGCGACCCGCCGCAGCTCTGCCAGATAGTCCCCGGCCGGGTAGCATCCCAGGACCCACGGCGTCGGCGCCTGATGCATGACCCGCATGTTGCGGGAATGGCGGGCGTTCCCGCCGCGCAACGGCCTGGATGCCGCTTCCAGCAGCAGGACGGACGCACCGGCCCGGCGGGCTGCGATCGCGGCGCAAAGCGCGGCACTCCCACCGCCAACCACCAGAACGTCGAAGTCACAGGAAACGCCAGTCATCGATCTTTCACGGTAAAAGGCACTCCGCAGCCGGTATTGCGGCCGAAGCCTGGGAAACCAGGCATGGCTTTAGTCCCCGATGGCCCCCCTGGAAAGGGGCGACACCTGCGACACAGGGCTGCGGCAGATGGGCTGCTGGCAGGGACAGCCGGATCAGCCCGACCACAGCCGGTCCTGGCAGCGTGACGGGAATTCCGAGCCGTGCCGGCTGTCTTCAGCCCCATCGCCAACATTCTGACCAATCTGGTGCTCTACACCCTGCTGGCGGCACTGGTCATGCTGGCTGCCGGCGTGTGGTTCTTTCCCAACGCCACCTATGCGACGCGGGTCGGCGTCGTGCAGCCGAGCCGGTCCCCGTCAGCCACGAGCATCATGTCGGCGGGCTGGGGTTGGACTGCCGCTATTGCCACACGTCGGTGGAGGTGACGGGGCTGTATTGGCATTTCGCCAACATCGTCTGGATTTTTCTCTACCCGATCATCCATTCGGTTGGACGGAGCGGTCCATGACCGGCTTTCCCAGCACCCACCTGTTCACCTGCGTGGCGCTGGTAGCGTTGCTGGCAGCGACGCTGGACCCTTGCCTATGTGCCGATGCCGGGTCCGCCGAATCTCGCGCTGACGCTGGAAGCTGCACGGCGCAGCACGACAGAGCATGTCGACGAGGGTATAGCGACCACAACAAGTGGCGGTGCTGGCGGACATCCGCGATCTGCACGACCTCATCATCCGGCCCATCGTCGACTCCCGCCGGCCCATCGTCCGCGAGGTCGGCACGGCATGGTCCAGGAGGACATCGGCCTCGTCCATGAGATGCCGCGTGCCATCGTCCATTTCACATCGCCGGATAGCGCCGAGGATGCGCCGCGCGCCTACATGACCATCCATGTCGGGGAAGATGGCACGACCTACGTGCCCGAGAACTTCCTGACGCCGGTGAAGACCACCGACGTGCTGACCTGCCGATTGGACGATCTCAACAGCGAGACCGTCGCCCGGCTGGTCGACCGGTTCCTGGCGAAAGCCATGCAGGGGCAAGAGGCGAACCGGACCGGGATGATCGCCCGGAGTCCGGTGTTAACGCAAAGTTGGTTTTCCATAAACCATGCTTGACTCCAGCACACATTTTGTGTGCAGTGCAGCATAATTCCCCGCGCATGAACCTGGACGGCCGCCGCGGGATCGAGGCGCCGAACCGAGGTCGCTCCCACCCCCATGACGGCTGGAGTTGTCATGATCGAGTTGATCTTCGTTGTTTGCCTTGTGTCCAGTCCCGACCGCTGCACCGTCGAACGCCCGCAGTTCCAGGAGCCGTTCGTCAATGTCATGGCCTGTTCGCGCACCGGCCTTTTCCGGGCAGCCGAATGGGCGGAACAGCACCCGAAATACACGGTCCGCCGCTGGAAGTGCGAACCGCGCCAGATCTGAGGACACCGAGCATTCCGCCGAAAAAGGCCCCCCTCTTTTGAGCGGACCAATTCCATCAGCATCCATGATTGTTATTTATGACAATCAACGCTGGTCCGTGGGCGCGCACCCATGGACGGGATGGAAGGGGTCCAGCCATGCTTGTTCATATCGCAGTCTTTCTCGCGACGGCTCTGCTGCCGGCTGTGTCCGTTGCAGCCGGTCCGGCGAACGATTACCCGACCGCGGCACGGGCTGATTACGTGATCGCCTGCATGGCGTCGAACGGACAGTCGCACATCGTCATGGAGAAATGCGCCTGCAGCATCGACGCCATCGCCGACCGCATCACCTATGACGACTACACGGCCATCGAGACGGTGAAGGTGATGGCCGATCTGCCGGGCGAACGCGCCGGACTCTTTCGCAGCTCCGGCTGGGCGAAGGATCTGATGGACCGTTTCCGCCAAGCCCAGGTCGCCGCCGACCGCCAGTGTTTCTAAACACCTGGCGCTACAGAGCCTAGTCGCCCTTATCGCCGGGTGCCAGCGGTACGGTTTGCGTGAAGGTGGCACCCTTGGTGTCATGGGAGACCACTTCCAGGCTGCCTCCCGCGGTGGGCACGAAGCTGAAGCGCAGGTTCGGATCCTCGGCAATCGAGATGTCGGTGTCCGCCTCCAGCACCGTCTGGCCGCCGGAGCGGATGAGGATCGACTGGACATAGTGGGCGGGGATGTAGGTCCGGCTGACCTGATCGAACTGCAGGCCGCTGCTGTTGGGATGGCTGATCATCACCTGCGCTGTGGCGGGGCTGCCAGGGGGCAGCATTTCCGGAAGCTTCACCTTGATGCGGCCGAGACGCGCCATCGCTTCCTGCGGATCCTTGACGGCGGGGGCGGAGCAACCGCCGGCCGCCTTCACATAGGCCGCCGCCATCAGCAGCCGGCCGTCCTGCGTCTCTCCCACGACGTGGAGGTTGGTGTATTCGTTGACGCGGACACGGGTCTCGATGCTGCTGCTGGCGCTGGCCGGGCCGAAACGGATGGTGGCGGCCAGCGGCACCGGGTTCTTGTCGACCAGCAGGGACAGCGTCTTCAGGCGAAGCGACGGATCGACCTCGACCCGCACCGGCACCAGCGCCGCATCGTGGGCGCGCGCCGGCGCGTCGATGCGGAGGCGGTCGCCGGCTAGCTCCACAGGGCGGTCCTTGAAATACATGTCCTGCAGCAGCTCCCAGCGCGCCGCGTCGTCGCCAGTGTCGGTGACGGCAAGAGCCGGCATGGACAGGGCGATCAGGAGCCCCATCAACGGAATTCGCTTCTGCGGAGATTGCATCATCGCTCCCGCTCCTATTCCCATTC
>NZ_BADK01000557.1 GCF_000333595.1 Azospirillum sp. B506 | reverse complement strand
GCGACGGCCAACGGTTTTGGCTCTCGTTCTTCAACCCTTCGAAGACCTCCAGCACGGTCGCCCGCGTGTTCGGCTCGAAGCGTCCGTTGCCTCGGTCGGTCCCGACCAGCGCGTTCGGTTCCTCCGACCCGGCGGACAGGATGCCGCGCGGCCGGTGGTACTTGAAGGACCGCCCAACGAGATGGATGCCGTTCGCAAGGAGTGCTGACGCCAGGGTGTCGCCTTCGTAGCCGGTATAGTCCACACCGTCGAAGGTGAAGCGGAGCTGGCGGCTGCGGTTGACCCTGCCCTTGCCGGCAATGCGGAAATTGCTCATGGACGTGCATCCTTGACGCTGGCGGCAGCGGGGGCGGCGGCGGATCCGGCGACGGCGCTGGAGGCGAGCGCGATCTCCTCGTCGCTTGGGCGCGGAGCCCCCGCCTTGTAGGTCATGGCGAATTTGTCGGTCACGGTGTCGCGTACCGCATTGAAGAAACGGCCGCAGCCATGCATGTGGCGCCAGCGCTCGAAATGGCGGCCGCGCGGGTTGGTGCGGACGAACAGGAAGTCGCGCCATTCGTCGTCGGACAGGGCGGAGGGATCCGCCGGGCGCGCAATGTGCGCCTCGCCGGCATAGGTGAATTCCAGCTCGGGGCGCTCTGCTTCGCAATAAGGGCAGCGGATGAGCAGCATGGTCGTCTCCTCAATGCGCGACGGCGGCGGCGGCGGCCTCGTCGATCAGCCGCCCGGTCTTGAAGCGCTCCAGCGTGAAGGGCGCGTTGATCGGGTGCGGCTCGTCGCGGGCGATGGTGTGGGCGAAGACGTTGGCCGACCCCGGCGTCGCCTTGAAGCCGCCGGTCCCCCAGCCGCAATTGACGTACAGCCCCGGCACCGGCGTCTTGGCGATGATCGGCGAGCGGTCGGGCGTGACGTCGACGATGCCGCCCCATTTGCGCAGCATGCGCATGCGGTTGAAGATCGGAAACACCTCGCAGATGGCGGCGACGGTGTGTTCGATCAGCGGCAACCCGCCGCGCTGGCTGTAGGAGGTGTATTGGTCGGTGCCCGATCCGATGACCAGCTCGCCCTTGTCGGACTGGCTGATGTAGGCATGCACCGTGTTGGACATCACCACGCAGGGAAAGGCCGGCTTCACCGGCTCCGACACCAGCGCCTGCAGCGGATAGCTTTCCAGCGGCAGCCGGACACCGGCGGTGTCCATCACCACCGACGTGTTGCCGGCGGCCGACACCGCGACCTTCTTGGCCTTGATGAAGCCGCGCGCCGTCTCCACGCCGGTGACGCGGCCGGAGGCGTCGCGGCGGATGGCGGTCACCGGGCAGTTCTGGATGATGTCCACCCCGCGCGCCGACGCCGCCCGCGCATAGCCCCAGGCCACCGCATCGTGGCGGGCGGTGCCGCCACGCCGCTGCAATGCGGCCCCCATCACCGGATAGCGGGCGTTTGCCGCAATGTTCAGCGGCGGGCAGTATTCCTTGGCCTGCTCCGGCGTCAGCCACTCGTTGTCGATGCCGTTCAGGCGGTTGGAGTGGATGTGGCGCTTGAAGCTCTGGATATCATGGACCGTATGCGCCAGCATCATCACGCCGCGCTGCGAGAACATGACGTTGTAGTTCAGTTCCTGGCTCAACCCTTCCCACAGCTTCACCGCATGCTCGTAGAGACGGGCGCTCTCGTCATACAGGTAGTTGGAGCGGATGATGGTGGTGTTGCGGCCGGTGTTGCCGCCGCCGAGCCAGCCCTTGTCCACCACCGCGACGTTGGTGATGCCGTGTTCCTTGGCGAGATAATAGGCCGCCCCCAGACCATGCC
>NZ_BADK01000558.1 GCF_000333595.1 Azospirillum sp. B506 | reverse complement strand
GGCCGGCACGTTGATCTCGAAGCCGAGTTCGCCGGTGAAGGAGACGCGGAACAGCCGGGTCGGAATGCCGAGGATCTTTCCGGTCGCCACCGCCATGTGCGGGAAGGCGCCGTCCGACAGATCGATGCCCTCGACGAAGGGTTCGATCAGCTTGCGGGCGTTCGGACCTTGCAGCGCGATCACCGACCACTGTTCCGTGGTCGATGTCAGCCAGACCTTCAGATCCGGCCATTCCGTCTGAAGGTAATCCTCCATCATGCCCAGCACGCGGGCGGCGCCGCCGGTGGTGGTGGTGACGTGGAAGCGGTCATGGGCCAGGCGTCCGATCACGCCGTCGTCGCGGATGAAGCCGTCCTCGCCCAGCAGCAGGCCATAACGGCAGCGGCCGGGCGCCAGCTTGGTCCAGGCGTTGGTGTACATGCGGTTCATGAACTCGGCGGCGTCGGGACCGACGATCTCGATCTTGCCGAGGGTGGAGGCGTCGAACATGCCGAGCGACGAGCGCACCGCCTTGCATTCGCGCGCCACCGCCGCATGCATGTCCTCGCCGACCTGCGGGAAATACCAGGCGCGGCGCCACAGCGACACCGGCTCGAACACCGCGCC
Source organism: Azospirillum sp. B506 (assembly GCF_000333595.1). Classification (GTDB taxonomy): domain Bacteria; phylum Pseudomonadota; class Alphaproteobacteria; order Azospirillales; family Azospirillaceae; genus Azospirillum. The sequence goes on along the minus strand of NZ_BADK01000558.1, from coordinate 898 downwards.
GTTTTCCGCTGCCCAGCCGTCGATGGGCGTCTTGCGCGTCACCTCGAACAGCGCACCCTTGTTGTAGCCGGCGAAGGTGCCAAAGCTGGTCGGGGTGTAGGGCGGGCGGAAGGTGGTCAGGCCCACCGCCGGGATCGGCCGCTTCAACGCATCGGATGCGACAGCCAGACCGTTGATGTTGGACAGCTTCCCCTGGTCGGTCGCCATACCGTTGGTGGTGTAGCGCTTGATGTGCTCGATGGACTTGAAGCCTTCTCGCACGGCCAGCCGGATGTCCTTGGCCATCACGTCGTTCTGGAAATCGACGAACGCCTTGGCATGGCCCGGATCGCGGTCGGTCGGCAGCTCGCGGCCGGTCACGCCGGTGAAGGAAAGCTCTCCCTCCACATGATAGCTGGCCGGTTCGGCACCGAACCCTGCATCAACCGCGGCGGCGGCGCCGGCGGCGGCACCATCCTCGAAGGCGGACTTCAACCCGAAACGGCCCTTGCCGGCGCCAGCCAGACGGCACTTCTCCCTGCCCTGGCCGGGGAGGAACATCTGGCCGTCCTCGTTCCAGGTCAGCGCCCCCTGGGTGTGCGAGAACAGATGGACGCTGGGGGTCCAGCCGCCCGACATCAGCAACGCGTCGCAGGCAATGGTCTCGGCACTGCCGACCTTGCCGCCTGTCACGGGGTTGACCCGCACCGACGACACACGCAGCCGGCCCTTGGTATCGGTGACGGTCCAACCGATCAGCGTCCTGATGCGGAGCGCGTCGGCGGCGGCGGCCAGCTGGGCCGGCACGGTGCCACGGACATCGACGATGGCCGCGACTTCCACCCCCGCCTTGGCCAGATCGAAAGCGGCGTGCCAGGCGCTGTCATGGCTGGGGACACCGGCACCCGGTTGCCGACTT
>NZ_BADK01000559.1 GCF_000333595.1 Azospirillum sp. B506 | reverse complement strand
ATACCTCCGGCGATCTGGAGCGGGCCTTCCGGACCCAGGGCAAGAGTTTTTCCTTCCGGTTCGGCGCCGACGGTTCCCGTTCGCTGAGCGGATTCCAGAACCAGACGGCCGCGAAGCAGGCCGAGGGTTGGGTGGGCAGCGCGGACGGCGGGTGACCGTCAACCGGCGCTGTCCGCCGCCGAGCCTCAGAGGTCGTGTCCCTGGCCGTGGTGTAGGATTGGAAAGGCGCTCATGGTTTCCGGCCGGTCTGGCCGGGTTTGTCGAGTGGGGCTTGGCCCGACGCTCCTTGGGAAAGGTCATGCAGGCCGGGACGTCTTCCCCCGCCTCGTCCATCAGATCGGCCAGCTTCGGCAGCTTTGGACGGACCTGATCAGCCAGTTGTCGCCATTGCGTGAGGGCGGATGTCCATGCCCAGGACCTCGCGGCGGCACTGCCGCCTTGAACGAAGCATGGATCCTCTTGCGGCAATAAGCCCTCACCACATTCCGCATTTCGTGAGATCATCTGGAACTATTGACCGTGGTGGTCATGTCCGCCGTCGGCTTCCCCGTCGCGCATCGGGATCACAACCGCGCGGCCATGCCGCACACCGCGTTCGGCGATCACCCGTTCGGCCATGCCGCGCACAGCCGCCTCTTCCCCCTTCAGCACCGCCACTTCCATGCAGCTTCCATGGTCGAGATGGACGTGCAGCGTGGTCAGCGTCAGTTCATGGTGCTCGTGGAAGGTGGTGGTCAGGCGTTTCGACAGTTCCCGTGCCGCATGGTCGTAGACATACACCAGCGCAGCCACGCAGGCGCCCGTCTCCCCCTCCGCCGCGGCGGCCTCGGCCAAGCCGCTGCGGGCGAGGTCGCGGATCGCTTCCGATCGTCCCTGGTAGCCGCGCCGTTCGACCAGACGGTCGATGTCGGCCAGAAGATCGTCGTCCAATGTGACCGTAACCCGTTGCATGTCGCCTCCCCCCCCGTGCCGGCCGGGACAAGATGCCGCTGCGACGGAAGTATGATGAATCTTGATAGACATCATACCGTGTCGGCCGTATCGTCCCTGGCGTGACCATAGGGCCGGACGTTTTCACCGTCCATCCGCAACCGGCGGGTGGGCGGGGAGGGGCATGCCGCGAACGTGGCCGGGGACCATGGCAGGCCGAACGGAACGGGTGATGTGATGGCGCTATGGCGGAAGAGACTGGCCGGCACGGTGACGGCCGCCCTTTTTCTGGCGGCGGCGATGGCCGGAGGGCAAGCGGCGGCGGCCAGTCCGCCAGGAACACTGACCTACTCCTGGAGCGGCAATGTCGGGCCGCTCGACCCGCACCGTTACTCGCCCAACCAGATGTTCGCGCAGGCCATGGTCTATGAGCCGCTGGTGCATTACCGCGAAGGCGGCACCATCGAGCCGTGGCTTGCCACCGCCTGGACGATCTCGCCGGACGGACGCACCTACGACTTCACCCTGCGCGAGGGCGTGGTCTTCTCCGACGGCACGCCGTTCGACGCGGCGGCGGTCAAGGCGAACTTCGACGCGGTTCTGTCGGAGCGGTCCAGGCATGACTGGCTGGAACTGATCGGGCAAATCCAATCGGTCGAGGTGCTGGACAGCCGAAGGATCCGCCTGAGCCTGAAGGATCCCTATTACCCGACGTTGCTGGAGCTGGCTCTGATCCGCCCGGTGCGCTTCGCGGCTCCGTCGGTGATCACCGCCGACGGCGTCCGCTCCCCGGTCGGCACCGGCCCCTGGATGCTGACCGAGACGAAGAAGGGCGAGTACGACATCTTCACCCGCAATCCGTCCTACTGGGGGCCGAAGCCGGCCTATGAGCGCATCGTCGTCAAGGTGATCCCCGATCCCACCGCCCGCGCCGTCGCCTTTGAAACCGGCGAGATCGACCTGATCTACGGCGGCACCGGGCAGATTTCGGCCGACAGCTTCACCCGCTTCAAGGCCCGCGGCACCGGTCGGACCGCGGTGTCGGCGCCGCTGGCCACCCGGACGATGGCGATCAACAGCGGCCGCGCCCCGACCAGCGACGTCGCGGTGCGCCGCGCCATCAACCATGCGGTGAACAAGGACGCCATCGTCGCCAAGCTGCTCTACGGGCTGGAGCCGCGGGCCGACACGCTGTTCGCCGCGAACTTCCCCTACACCGACCTCGGCCTCGCACCCTACGCCTTCGATCCTGCACGGGCGGCAAGGCTGCTCGACGAGGCCGGATGGACACTGCCGGCCGGTGGAACCGTGCGCATGCGCGACGGCCAGCCGCTGAGGGTGGAATTGTGCTTCATCGGCAACGATGCGCGGGAGAAGGCGCTCGCGGAAGCGATCCAGGCCAACCTGAAGGCGGTCGGCTTCGACGCCGTCCTCGTCGGCGAGGAGGAGAACGCCGTCCAGGCCCGGCAGAAGGACGGCCGCTTCGGCCTGATCTTCGGCGACACCTGGGGTGCTCCTTACGATCCGCATTCCTTCGTGAGCTCGATGCGGGTGCCGGCCCATGCCGATTACCAGGCGCAGCGCGGCCTGCCGATGAAGGCGGAGATCGACGCCAAGATCGGCGCCGTGCTGGTGACGAGGGACGAGACGGCTCGGCAGGCGCTCTACCGCGACATCCTGACCACCCTGCACGAGCAGGCGGTCTATCTGCCGCTGTCCTACCTGACCGCGATGTCGGTCAGCCGCGGCGTGGAGGGGGTGGGCTTCGGCGCCAGCGTCTACGAAATTCGTTCGGCGCCATGCGTTCGGCACCGTGACGCGGGGGAGCGGAGGATGTTGCGCTTCATCGTCGGCCGTCTGCTGACCTTGCCACCTTTGCTGCTGGTGGTGTCGGTCGGCGTGTTCCTGCTGCTGCGGCTGGGGCGCGGCGATCCGGCGCTGGATTACCTGCGCCTGTCCAACATCCCGCCGACCGACGCCGCCGTCGCCGCGGTCCATCAATTGCTCGGGCTGGACCGTCCGCTGGCGGAGCAGTACCTGTCCTGGCTGTGGCAGGCGCTGCATCTCGATTTCGGGCTGTCCTACGTCACCCGCCGGCCGGTGCTGGACGATCTGCTCTATTACCTGCCGGCCACCTTGCAGCTGGGGGCCGCCGCGCTGGTCGTCACGCTGGCGGTCAGCCTGCCGCTCGGCATCTGGGCGGCGCGGCACCGCGACCGCCTGCCCGACCATCTGGTGCGGGCGCTCGCCTTCGCCGGCGTGTCGATCCCGAACTTCTGGCTCGGCTTCCTGCTGGTTCTGCTGTTCTCGGTGACGCTGAACTGGCTGCCGCCGCTCGGCCGGGGCGGCTGGAGCCACTTGGCGATGCCGGTGGCCGCCGTCGCCTTGATGTCGCTGTGCATCAACGCCCGGCTGCTGCGCGCCAGCATGCTGGAGACGGCGGGGCAGCGCCACGTCCTCTATGCCCGGCTGCGCGGCCTGCCGGAGCGGCGGGTCGTCCAGAACCATATCCTGCGCAACGCCCTGCTGCCCATCGTCACCGCCACCGGGATGCACATCGGCGAGCTGCTGGGCGGCACGCTGGTGATCGAGAACATCTTCGGCTGGCCGGGGGTCGGGCGCTATGCCGTCTCCGCCATCTACAACCGGGATTATCCGGTGTTGCAGTGCTTCACCCTGCTGATGACGGTGATCTTCGTGCTGTGCAATCTGGCCGTCGACGTGCTGTATGCATGGCTCGACCCGCGCATCCGGCCGGCGCGGGAGGTCGGGCGATGAGCGTGCTTGTCCGGGACGACGGGCTGTCCGGTGCCCGCCGCCGGCTCCGGCCGCGCCGCACGACGCTGGCCGGGCTGGCCCTGGTCGGCGTCATCGCCCTGGCCGCCCTGGCCGCTCCCCTGCTTCCCTGGGATCCGGAAGCGGTCGATCTGATGGCGCGGCTGGAAGGGCCGAGCGCCGCCCATTGGCTCGGCACCGATCATCTCGGGCGCGACCTGCTGGCCCGGCTGCTGCACGGCGCCTCGGTGTCGCTGGGGGCGGTGGCCGTCATCGTCGCCCTGATCCTGACCTTGGGCATCGGCATCGGCGGGCTGTCCGGCTTCCTCGGCGGACGGACGGACCGGATCGTCATGCGGGTCTGTGACGGCTTCCTGACCGTGCCGACCTTCGTGCTCGCCATGTTCATGGTCGGCGTGCTCGGCACCGGCCTGACCAATGTGGTGCTGGCGATCGCCCTGTCGCACTGGGCCTGGTACGCCCGCATCGTCCGCGGCATGGTGCTGTCGCTGCGCGAGCGCGACTTCGTCGCCGCCGCCATCGTCTCCGGCGCGTCGCGGCCGCGCGTCTTCGCGGAGCATATCCTGCCGGGGGTGCTGGTGCAGCTGGTGGTGCTGGCGACGCTCGACATCGGGCACATGATCCTGCATGTCGCCGGCCTGTCCTTCCTCGGGCTGGGGGTGATGCCGCCGACGCCGGAATGGGGGGTGATGATCAGCGACGCGCGCGAATTCATCTGGACCCAGCCGATGCTGATGCTGTGGCCGGGGCTGATGATCCTGCTGACGGTGATGGGCTTCAACCTGCTGGGCGACGCCCTGCGCGACCGGCTCGACCCGATGCTGGCGGGAGAGGATCATTGACCGCGCATCGACTGAGCGTGGAGGGGCTCAGGCTCTCCGCCCGCCGTGACGGCCGTCCGGTGGAGTTGGTGCGCGGCATCGATCTGGCGGTGGAGCGCGGGCGCGTCACCGCGCTGGTGGGTGCCAGCGGGTCGGGCAAATCCCTGACCTGCCTGGGGTTGCAGGGGTTGACGCCGCCCGGGGTGGAGCGGCTCGGCGGCCGTGTCCGTCTCGATGGCGAGGCGGTCGATCCGGCGACGCTGCCCGGCCGGGCGGTGGCGACGGTGATGCAGAACCCGCGCAGCGCCTTCAATCCGGTGCTGACCATGCGCGCCCATGCCCGCGAAACGCTGGCGGTGCGCGGCGATGCCGGCGCGCTGGACCGGCTGCTGCCCGAGATTCTGGCGGAGGTCGGTCTGCCGGAACCTGACCGCATCGCCCGTCTCTACCCGTTCGAGATGAGCGGCGGCATGCTTCAGCGCATGATGATCGCCCTGGCGCTGCTGGCCGGGGCGCCCTTTCTGCTGGCCGACGAGCCGACCACCGACCTCGACCCGCTGGTCCAGGCCCACATCCTGTCCCTGATCGAGCGGCTGGTCGCCACGCGGGGGCTGGGGGTGCTGATCGTCACCCACGACATGGGGGTGGTGGCTCGGCTGGCCGACGAGGTGGCGGTGATGGAGGCCGGCCGTATCGTCGAGACGGCTCCGGTGGCCGCGCTGTTCGCGGCACCGCGTTCCGACGCCGCCCGCGCCCTGCTCGATGCCCACCGGGCGCTCTATCCGGAGGAGTTCGCGTGACGATCCTGCTGGCCGCCGAGGCGGTGGAGAAGCGGTATGGCGGGCAAGGCGTCTTCGCTACGGGGGCGTCGAAGACGGTGCTGCGCGGCGTCAGCCTGTCGGTGAGGGACGGGGAGAGCGTGGCGCTGCTTGGCGCCAGCGGATCGGGCAAGAGCACGCTGGCCCGGCTGATGCTTGGCCTCGAACGGCCGGATGGCGGCACGGTGCGCTGTCTCGGCCAGCCGATCGATGCACTGGACACCGACGGCCGCCGGACCTTCCGGCGGACGGTGCAGGCGGTGTTCCAGGATCCGCTGGGCGCGGTCAATCCGCGTCATCGGGTCGGCCGGATCATCGCCGAACCGCTGCGGCACCTGACCGGCCTCGACGCGCGGGAACGCGCCGCCCGTGTGGCGGAGCTGCTGCGGCTGGTCGGGCTGGCGCCGGAGGATGCCGACCGGCTGCCGGGGAGCATGAGCGGCGGCCAGGTTCAGCGCGTCTGCATCGCCCGCGCGCTCGCCCCGGAACCCCGGCTGATCCTGCTGGACGAGGCGGTGTCGAATCTCGATCTCGTGCTGCAGCTCCAGATCCTGGATCTGCTGGCTGGGCTGCGCGACCGGCTGGGCACCGCCTTCCTGTTCATCACCCACGACGTCCGGCTGGTCCGCCGCTTCTGTCACCGGGTGGCGGTGCTGCATGACGGCGGACTGGTGGAGGACCGGCCGGTCGGCCCCTCTTTCGCCTTCGACCATCCGGCGGCGCGGGCACTCCTGGATGCCATGTTGCCCGCGGCTCCGCCACCGGCGTTGCGGGACCGGTCAGCCGAATCGCGGATCGCACCCTGACCGGGACTTCCGCGGCATCGCAAAGACAGGAACGGCTCGACGCCATTGACAGGCGTATGGCCTGCCTCTATCACCAGAGGCATTGTCGGCGGTTTTCCCAGGCGCAAGCCGGGAGATTAAAAGGGAACGACGGAAGCGACAGGCGTCCAAGCCTGATGCAAGCCGTGGCTGTCCCCGCAACTGTGAGCGGCGAGTCGGCGCCAGAAAGCCACTGACCGGAAATCCTTGGGATCCCGGTCGGGAAGGCGGTGCCGGATGACGACCCGCGAGCCAGGAGACCTGCCTCCGACAGCGTCACTCTGCCTTCGATCGGGGTGTGTCGAAGGTGCGGAAACCCGTCGTGGTGACGCGTCCATTGGCGTTGCCGCGGCCGGAGTCCGGGATGGTCGATCCTCCCTGAATCACGTCGCAGCTGAATGGTTCTCCAGGCGCGGGGCCTCGCGTCGTGGCGTCCGTTCGGCAACGCCCGTTCAACGGCTCCGGTTTCCGGAGCCGGCATGGATGTGCGTCCCCGGACGGGCGGCTTCGCGGCCGCACCGCTTGTCCGAATGCGCCTCCATGCCTGCAGCAGGACGTGGCAGAGCATGCAGACAAGCCGTTCCATCAAGTGTTTCCGCCTTCGGTTCGCCTTGGCCGGGTTCGGGGTCGTGGCCGGAGCGCCCCTCGCTTCGGCGGACGACCTTCAACTTTCCCCTCTGGAGATCATGGCGCCAAAGGATGCGGCGGTGCCGCAGGAGCAGGCGACCACCGCCACCAGCGTGATCGGCGGCGAAGAGATCGAACGTCAGCAGATCCACCGTCTCGACGATGCGCTGGGGCTGGTTCCCGGTCTCAGCCTGTCGGGCCGGCAGGCGCCGGGCGGCGCCCAGACCGTGAGGCTGCGCGGACTGGGGCCGCGCAACACCCGCGTCTTCATCGACGGCGTCGAGATGAGCGACACCAGCCAGTCGCAGTCGCAATATGCGGCCGGCGAGATGGACATGACCGATGTCGAGCGCATCGAGGTCCTGCGCGGACCCCAGCCCGGCCGTTTCGGGCCGGATGCCGGCGGCGGCGTGGTCAACATCGTCACCCGCCGCCCGGCCGGTCCGTTCGGCGGGCAGGTCGGCGCCGAATATGGCAGCTTCGACACCAAGCGTGCGAACGCATCGGTATCCGGGGCGCAGGACAGGGTGGAGTACCGCGCCTCCCTGTCCGGAACCACTCGGGTGGCTATTCGGACTTCAGCCGCTGGCGTGGCGGGCAGGAGAAGGACCCGTTCCGGCAATGGGC
>NZ_BADK01000560.1 GCF_000333595.1 Azospirillum sp. B506 | reverse complement strand
CGTCGCGACTGCGGCGGGACGGCATCTTCCGCATATAGCGCTCGGCCCCAACCTCGTCCTCGGCGAGCAGAATTTGCTGTGGCTGCTGCGGGGGGATGCCGCGCGTCCCCGTCCGCCCGCCCAACCACCCGACGAGGACGGATTCGCGCGGAATGCCATGAGCATCAGTTCGGCACCGGCCAACCGGGTTCAGGAAAATCTGGACGGGCGCCCCTGGCCGGACCGCATGAACAGCATGTTCGGTTTCTGCGAGGCGGCGGTGGGCAAGGGGCGCGCCCTGATTCTGCTCGACGACGCGATCCTGCTGCCCAAGCGGCCGTTGAACGACGCCGACGTTCCGGCCGGCGCCTCCCACGAGCGGATCGCCAAGCGCTTCGCCGAACTGCCGCGGATGGCGGCGGCGAAGGGTGGCCTGGCCGTGATCCTGGCGCAGAGCCCGGAGCGCGCCGCCGCCGTCGCGGCGGAGGAGGGCTTCGTCTCGGCGGCCCTGGCGGCGGAGGGAGGGCAGGCGCCGCGCTGGCAGCAGACCGATCCCGGCCGTTTCTCCCAGCTTCGCTGGCCGCACGCCACGCGGTTGACGTGGCCGGGGGTCGACGAGGGCGAGCCGTTCGGGCCGCTGTTCCCGGTCTCCCGCGCGCGGCCGAACGAGCCGCCGCCGCGCCTCTACAACGTCCTGCGTTCGGTGCCCGCGGCGGTGCTCCAGCAGGCTGTCGATCCGGTGCATCTGCGAAGGGAGCTGGACAAGCGGGTCATCGGCCAGGAGATCGTCACCCGGTCCATCGCAAAGAAAATCCACGAGCGGATGGGGCAGGAAGGTCGCCCGGGGCCCGTCTTTACGGTTCTGCTGGCCGGGGCGACCGGAAGCGGCAAGACGGAGATGGCCAAGGCGCTGGCGACCACCCTGTTCGGCAGCGACAAGGCCCTGTTCCGTGTCGATTGCGGCGGCGTCCTGGGGGAGGCCGGGCTGCAGACGCTGATCGGTTCGCCGAAGGGGTATTCGGGGTCGGATTCGCCGGGCGCCCTCACCGGGCACCTGCGGACGACGCCACGGAGCGTCCTGCTGTTCGACGAGATCGAGAAGGCCTACGATCGGCAGCTGGGTCCGCAGAGTCCGCTGTTCAAGATGCTGCTGTCGCTGCTCGACGAGGGGCGCGTGACCGAGCAGTCGACGGGCGAAACGATGGACGCCAAGGAAACGGTCATCTTCCTGACCTCCAACGCCGCCCAGAGGGAGTTGGCAACCGTGCTCAAGGAGCACGGAAACGACGAGGCTGCCTTGATCGATGAAACCAAGACGGCGCTCGGGGGCTATTTCTCTCCGGAATTCCTGGCACGCATCGATCTGGTGACGACCACGTCGCCGTTGAACGAAGAGGCGCGCCGGCAGATCGTGGCCCTGCTGGCCGGAAATGTCGCTCGCCTCTACGGCATCGACATCGCTTCGGTGTCGCCGGCCTTCGCCGACGCTGCCATCGCCCATTGGGCCCGGGTCGAGAATTACGGCATCCGCGAAATCCGACGCTGGATCG
>NZ_BADK01000561.1 GCF_000333595.1 Azospirillum sp. B506 | reverse complement strand
TCCTCGGGCTGTCGGCCGAACTGCTGACCGTGCTGCTGCCGTTGCTCGACCCGATCCGCGACGTGCTTCGCCCGGTGATGGCGCGCCCGTTCCGCGCGATCGGCGAGGAGGCGCTGCTGGACGCGCTCTTCGACCGGCTTGCGGCGACCGGCGGCGTGCCGCCCCCGGCCCCCAGCCGCGAGGCCGCGCGTCGGCGGCCCGACTGGATCGAGACCCTGGCCCGCCTGCCGGGCTGGAGGCATTGGCTTCCCAACAGCCCCGCCCAACATGAGGAGGCTGCACCGTGACCATCGAATCCGCAGAGATTGCGGCCATCGCCGACACCATGAGCGGCCGCCCGCGCGACCTTCTGCTGGTCGACCTGACCGCGGCGCCGCCCATGCTCCGCAGCGTCCATCGGCGCGGCTGGGCACAGGACGGTCTGCGGATGCTCGACGTCGGCCCCCTTGCCGCCGATCACGCCGATCCGGCGGTGCTGCGACTGCTGCACGCGCCGCCGGCCCCGGTCGTCGTCTTCAGTGCCGCCGCGGCGCCGCCGCCGGACGACATCATGCAGGAGGTGGTGTCGCGGCTGTGGGAACCGCCCGCCGTTCCGCCGACCGCGGTCCGCCGCCGCACCGATGGCGGGCTGGAGATCAATGGGCGCATCCTGTCCGCCGCCGACATCGGGATGGCCTCGCTTCCATCGCCGCAAAGCCTGGCGGTCGCCGGAAAGCAGACCGCGCATTTTCCGGCGGTCTGCCTGCCCCGGACGGTTCCCGTGAAACTCCCGGCCGTCCTCACCGACCAGAACTGGGTGGAGCTGACGATGCACGGGGGAGCCGGGGCGCTGCCGCCCATCCGCCTGCGGCTCGGCGGGTTGACGGCGGGCGACCTGCAGATCGATGCGATCCCCGGATTCGATGGCGACCAATGGACGGTGCGCTATGTCGGCCGCAACGGCGAGGCCGGGCAGGTCCGCCGAGACGAGGAGCCGGCGGCCGGCGAAAACCTGCCGCTGAATCGTCTCGCCGTCATCTTCGACCGCACCTGCCCCGACGATCGGCGCTGGAACGAGGCCCGGGCGGCCTCGCTAGGTCTGGCGGGGATCGACGATTTCCTCGCGCCGGCCAAGGTCGACGAGGCGCCTCCCCTGCATGCGCTGAACCTGGACATCCGCACCGCCGTCGGCGACACGCTGAAGGAGCAGCTCGCGTCGCGTGGGGCGCGCATCGACGTCTGGTGGTTCGCCGATGTCCCGGGGGACGGTGTCTCCCAGTTGCCGAGTGTCGACCTTCCGCTCCAGGAGGTCGGCCAGGCCGGTTCGGGAACGCCGGACCAGATGCCCGATCTCCTGCGCGGACTGACATGGTTTCCGGGTCTCGACCTTTCCGACCCCGTCGACAAGGCGCTGAACGAGTGCCGGGCCGCCCTGGCGCGCCAGCCGGGCGGGCGGCAGGCCATCCTGATCGTCGGCAACTCCCCGCCCTTCCCGCCGGTCAGCGACGCCGACCCGCTGGCCGCAGCGCTGAGGGAGGTCAAGGGCACCCCCGTCGCCTTCCGCCGCCTGTCGCTGAGCTGGACCGGGGACATCCGCGCCTGTGCGGCCGACGGCATCCCGGTCGCCTACCTGTTTCTCGACCATTCCCGGACCAATTCGCTGGACATCAACGAGTTCGACATCTTCCGCGACGTGCAGCAGCGCATCGCCGACGCGCTGGCGATGAGCGGCCTGCGCGTTTCCCGCGCGCCCGCCACGAGCCTGGGCGTCAGCGAGGGGTTGGCCCAGATTCTCGAGGAGCTGCAGAATCCGGGACGCCACAGCCATGTGAGGATCGGTGAATGAGCGACGGCCTCTCGGTTGCCGAACAGAGCGCCAGATGGCGGCGGATCCTGGTCGATGCCGGGGTTCCGGCGCTGGTGGCGGACATCGCCGGAGCTCTCGGCGCTGCCGACGGCCCGGCGCGCGACCAGCTGCTGCGGGCCGCCCATTATTTCGATTTCACCCTGGGTGACGCCGACCGTGCAGCGATCCTGGCGCATCTGAGATATGCCGGCGGCGCGTCGTCCGCCGACGCCGCGCCGCGGCTTCAGGCCCTCCGGGAGGAGGTGGAGGCGCTGCGGCGTGCGGCGGCTCTGCATCGCGGCGGTCCCGCCGCGCAGCCCGGCGAAAGCGAGGAGGATGCGCAGCGGCGCCGGCTGCGCGCCGAGATCCGGACACTTACAGCGTCGGCGCGCAGCGCCGAGGACTCGATCGAAAGGCTGCGGGCATGCATGAACCTGATTGGTTGAGGCTCATCGCCGAGGGTCCGGCGGCGCTGGTCCGGCGCCAGGAGCAGGCGCTGCGCGAGGAGGCCGCAGGGCTTCTTGCGGTGGTTCCGGAGGTGACGGCCGAGCCGCCGGCCGAGTCCCTGGCTGTTCTGGAGGAACGCAGGCGGACGCTGGAGCGTCAGCGCTCCGACCGCGAGACCGAGCTGGCGGCCGTCCGCGACGCGCTGCTCGCCGGCTGCCGGCGCCGGCTGTCCGTGCTGGCCTACCGCGAGGGGCTGGAGCAGGTGCGGGAGGCCCAGGCCGCCTTCGGCGACGATGTCGGACACTTGTCGCCGGCCGAGCTGCAGGTCCGCCTGTCCGGCATGGCGGACGAGCTGACCCGGCGGCGCGCCGGCTGGCACAGCCGGATCCTGGCCCTGTGCGAGGCCCGGGCGCGGACCGGGGCGGTGCTGCGCGCCCTCGACGACGCCCGCCGGGAGTCGGCCGAGGCCGAGGCCGAGGCGCGCCGTGCCGCGGCGGCGCTGCGGACGGGCGAACACTCGGTCACGGATGCGGTGATCGACCGTTGCCTCGCGCTTTCGGGAAAGGATCTGGCGAGCGTCGACAAGTTCCTGAAGCGGTCCCTGGCCGACGCCCGGTGGGAACACCGGCACGGCGTCGAGGCGCAACCCTTGGCGGAGATCCTGTGATGCGGGTGGATGTCGAACGCTGGATGGCCGAGCTTGCCGCGCTGGAGGCGCTCGCCCCGCTTGACCCGGCCGGGCTGGACCGGCTGGCGGCGCTGGCGGAGCGCCTCGGGAGCATCGCCCTGGAGGGAGGGGCGATCCCCGACGACGACGATCCCGGCGCAGGCGTCAAGGGGAAGGCGCTCATCGAGGCGTTCCGCCTGGGTATGGTGGCGTTGCCGGCCGACGCCGGCGCGGATGTGGCGGCTGAGGTCGCGGCGTTCGCCGCGCGTCCCCTGGGGCCTCGGCTGGAGGCCGATCTCGTGCGCTGGGCGGCGGCACGCTCCGCCGAAGTCGAAACCGCGGCGGCCGAGGTCGAGGAGTTGAGGAAAAGCGCCCGCATCTGGCGGCGGCGCCTGGCGGTGCTCGACACCATGAAGCAGCTTCTGGACGAATCGGTCTCGTAACGGACGATCGCGATGCCGGTCGTGCCATGGCCCCGCGCCGTGGCCCGGAACGCTCCGGCACCTCCTCTTGGACAGGAAAGGGCAGTTGAATGAGCTGGCAGGTCGATGGCGTTTGGTATCATGACCGGGACAAGTATGAGATCGCGCTGGCCCGTCGCGAGGCGCGCATCGCCGGTGAGGCGGCCAACCAGCTCCGCGGCGCGGTCGCCGGCCTCCAGGAGACCATCCGCCAGCGCGAGGCCGACGTGGCCGCCGCCCGCGGCGATGTCAACCGGCAGACCGCGCTGAACGAGGCGCTGCGCGCCGATGTCGGGAGGCTCGACCAGTTGCGGCGCGAGGCGGCGGCCCAGCAGCAGCAGGCGGCGGCGAATTTCCGTGCCCAGCTCGACGCGGTGCGCGGTGAGAACCGGGTGACGGGAGAGGCCCTCCGCTCCCTCGCCCAGGAGGTCGAGGAGCAGTCGCGCCAGACCGAAGCGGCGTTCGCCGGCGTCCGCCGCGATCTCGATGCCGGGCTGGCGGAGGCGGAGCGCCGCCGCGAGGCCTCCGAAGCGCGGCTGCGCGAAGGCATCGACGAGGCGCATCGGGCGATCGAGCGCGAGCGGGAGCAGCGGCTGGCGCGGCATCAGGACCGCCTGCAGCAGGCTGCCGAGCAGATCCGCCTGACCGAAGCCGACCTGGAGGCGTTGAAGTCCCAACTTCCGCCGCTGGCGCTGCGCGAGCAGGCCGACGCCGTGGTCCGCCAGCTCGAGCAGGCCCGCGGGCTGATCGAGCGTGGCGAGTCCGCCGCGTCGCTCGCCATGGCGTACGGAGCCTTCACGGCAACGCTCACGCTCGGCGATCAGGTGCGCAAGAGGCGGGCCGAACTCGACGCCGCGCGCGGGCGGGTGATGGCCGAGGTCGGGTATCTGCGCAGCCTGCTGAAGGACGATCTCGCCCGGCGTTACTTCACCAGCGAGATCGAGCGGATCGGGGCTCTGCTGACCAGGCTGGAACAGCGGGCCGCCGCCGAATACGCCGATTACGCGACCTTGGCGATCGAGGCCAAGCGCGACGGGGAAATCCTGCAGGCGCTGGTCCGCCAATCCCTGCGGATCGTCCAGTCGGCGCCGGTCATGAAGGACATGGCGGACGAGCGGCGCGAGATTGCCGAAACGCT
>NZ_BADK01000562.1 GCF_000333595.1 Azospirillum sp. B506 | reverse complement strand
CCTCCCGTTCCGGCGACCTCCTCGATCGGGACGTCGGGATCGACGCGATGCTGGTAGAGCAGGTCGATGATCTCGATATTCAGGCGCTTCAGCATGCCGTCCACCGCGCGGCGGACATGGTCCGGACGGCTGTTGAGCCCCGGGCGGTGCTCGCCGGTGTCGGGGTCGATGTTCCAGCCGAACTTCGTGGCGATGACCACCTCGTCACGCACGGGCGACAGCGCTTCGCCGACGAGTTCCTCGTTGGTGAACGGCCCATAGGCCTCCGCAGTGTCGAACAGGGTGACGTCAAGCGCGTGCGCGCCGCGGATCACGCGAATGGCCTCATTCCGCTCAGCGAAGGACGGTCGCGAACTCAATGCCCGGGTCGGAGGCCCGCTGGTGCTCAATGACATGAGCATGGTTCTACAGGCTGCCAGCGAGGGCCTCGGCATCGCCTGCGTCATGGCGGATCAGGCCGCGCCCTACATCGCCGACGGCCGGCTGGTGCGGCTGCTGGACGACTGGTGCCCGCCCTTCGCCGGCTACCACCTCTATTATCCGGATCGCCGGCAGCTCCCTCCCGCCTTTTCGCTCCTCGTGGCGGCGCTCCGCCACGGCGCCCATCGCTGAACCCGG
Organism: Azospirillum sp. B506; assembly: GCF_000333595.1. GTDB lineage: Bacteria > Pseudomonadota > Alphaproteobacteria > Azospirillales > Azospirillaceae > Azospirillum. The sequence goes on along the minus strand of NZ_BADK01000562.1, from coordinate 1,122 downwards.
TTGGCCACGCTGACGAACCCCGGCGTTTGGGCTCGGCTGGGCTGCGATGTTGCCCTGCGGTGCCGCCTCTGCGCCCATGGCGACCATGCGGGGCTGGATCAGGGTGCCGGGGCGGGGGCAACGTGTCCGCATGACCGTGCCGGCTTATGGAGACCCCACCGAGCGCGGCCGCCGCGAGAATGGCGAATTTTGCGCGAAACATGGCCATCGGGTCATTTCCGCGCAAAGACGGCGGAGTACAACACCGGAGAGGGCTGTAGCGGCAAGGACTCATCGTTCGTCAGTCCTCGACGGCGACGCATGCCCCCTCTTCAACCTTCCATATCCAGAAAGAGGCGCGCCGAAGCGAGAATATCCTCGGATAGTGGGTCCGAATTGACGATCCGCGCGAGAACCATGGCGCCGATCATCGTCGCCCAAGTCCCGATCGCGGCGACCCGCCGCTCCGCCGGTTTCTCACCCGGTGCGATGTCGACGAATTTCTGGATCTGCCGCTCGATGGCATCGGTCAGGATGTCGCGGGTGGGCCGCGGGGCCCGCGCCATTTCAGGGCCCAGGGCCGCGAACACGCAGCCGGTACCGGGCTCGCCGCGATGTTCGGAGCGCAGATAGGCACGGGCGAATTCATGCAAGTCGCGCATCGGCAGCGATGGCTCCCGTGCGTCTGCTGCGAACAGCTCGGCGAGTGTCGCCGTGATCAGCTCGTCCTTGCTGCTGAAATGTCGGGGGAATCCGCCATGCGTCAGCCCCGCCCCGTCCATCACCTCCGCAACGGTGACGCCGTCGAACCCGTTCTCCCGAAACAGCTTGGCCGCAGAGCGCATGATCGCCTGACGGCTCTCTGCCTTCCGCTTCTGACTTTTTGCCATCCCTAAATCTCCTTCGCGGAAAAATTATAGATGACATCCATCATCTTTTCAATTAGATGATAACCATCATCCATGTGAGCGAACCGCTCCTCGTTTCGGAGAAGATTCAATGTCGACAGCTCTCATCACGGGCGCATCGGAAGGAATAGGTGCCACCTACGCCGGTCGTCTTGGCGGCGGTGGTGGCATAGGCCGCGGCGGCGTTCAGCGGATTGATCATGGCGGCGGTTCCGGTGCGTCAGGAGGGTGAGGC
>NZ_BADK01000563.1 GCF_000333595.1 Azospirillum sp. B506 | reverse complement strand
GTGGCAAAGCGGCGAAGCTGATACAGATTTTTACACATTCGCGCTTTGGCGACCCGCCCGGCCGTGCCACTGTCCCGGCATTGCAGGACCGTATTGCCGGCAGTTCCAGTTTCCACGGTGTTCCATGCCGCTCCCAACCGAAGACGCGCCCATCCATCTGTTGCTGGTCGACGATCACCGCGACATCCGCGAGACGCTGGCACGCTATCTCGACCGCCATGGGCTGCGCGTCACCACGGCGGAGGATGCCGCAACGGCAAGGCGCTTGCTGCGGACCGCGGCGCCGGATCTCGTCGTGCTGGACATCATGATGCCGGGAGAGGACGGCCTCAGCCTGTGCCGTCACCTGCGGGAAACCACCGAGCTGCCGATCATTTTCCTGACTGCCCTCGGCGAATTCACCGAGCGCGTCATCGGTCTGGAGATGGGGGCCGACGACTATGTGCCGAAGCCGTTCGAGCCGCGCGAACTGCTGGCCCGCATCAAGGCGGTGATGCGCCGCAGCCGCAGCCTGCCGGTCGATCCGGCGCGGCGGCGTGGCGAAAGCCAGCGCGTGGCGTTCGACGGCTGGGTACTCGACCTTGGGCGGCGGGAGTTGACCGGCAGCGACGGGATCGCGGTCTCGCTCAGCACCTCGGAGTATCTGATGCTGGAAGCTTTCGTGCGCCATCCCGGCATCGTGCTGTCACGCGACCAGCTGCTGGACCTCACCAAGGGCCGTACCGCCGACGCCTTCGACCGCAGCATCGACAACCAGGTCAGCCGGCTGCGCCGCAAGGTGGAAACCGACCCGCGCAGTCCCAGCCTGATCAAGACCGTCTGGGGCGGCGGCTATTGCTTCGCCGCCAGCGTCAGCGAGCTGCCATGACCGCACCGCTCCGCCGCCTCGTGCCACGTACCCTGTTCACGCAGATGGTCCTGCTGCTGGTCGCGGCCGTCCTCGTGGCCAAGCTGGGCAGCTGGTATGCCTATATGGACGAGCGCGCGCTCGCCATGCAGCAACTGCGTGTGGACGACACGCTCACCCGGACGGCAGCGGCCATCCGTTTGATCGCCGCCGCTCCGCCGCCTCTGCACAAGGACGCTCTGGACGCGGTGAGCAGCGGCGAATTCAGGCTTTGGTGGGATCGCGAGCAGATCGACTCCTCGGCGGCACCGACAGCCGAAGCCCTTGCCGCGCGCGACCGGCTGAAAGCGCAGGTGGGCGACGCCGTACGGGAGATCCGCGTTCTGATCAAGCGGCCCGCCGGCACCGCGCTCGCGGCACCGGACGGGTCGGAGCAATTGAAACTCATGGTTTCCACCCTCTTCCCCGACGGCCGCTGGCTGAACGCAGCCACGGTACAGCCGGCACGGCCGGCAGTGTCAAACAGCTCGCTGTACTTCTCCATCCTGACCTCGGTCGCCATGGTGGCGCTGGTCGCCTTCTTCATCTCGTGCCGCATCTCGCGGCCACTCAAGCAGATTGGCGAAGCGGCCGAGCGGCTTGGACGGGGGGAGTCGGTGGAGCTGGACGAGCGGAGGGGGCCTGACGAGGTTCGCCGTGCAGCGACCGCCTTCAACACCATGGGCGCGCGCCTGCGACGCTTCGTCGATGACCGCACGCGGATGCTGGCAGCGGTCAGCCACGACCTGCGCACCCCCATCACCAATCTGCGCCTGAGGGTGGAACTGCTCGACGAGGGCGAAACGAAGCAGCGCATGCTGGACAATGTGGAGGAACTCCGGCTCACCGCCGAGGCCATGCTGTCCTTCGCCCGCGAGGAGGGCGGCGAGGAGGCGCGGGCCGTGGATCTCGTCTCGTTGGTTGAAAGCGTGTGCGAGGACATGGCCGACGTCGGCGCCCCGGTGAGTTTCGATGGTGCCGCCAAACTGCCAGCGGTATGCCGCCCGATCGCCATGCGGCGGGTCGTCCGCAACCTCGTTGAAAACGCCATCGCCTATGGTGCAGAGGCCAGGGTTTACGTGCGTCCCGACGGCGGCGACATCCGCGTGACCGTTGAGGACCGAGGGCCTGGCATCCCTGCGGCGGACATCGAGCGGGTGTTCGAACCCTTCGTCCGGCTTGAGACGTCGCGCAACCGGAGCACCGGCGGCGTCGGGCTTGGGCTGTCGATCGCCCGCTCCATCGTCCGCGGCCATGGTGGCGACATCTGCCTGGAGAACCGGCAGGACGGCGGCTTGCGCGCCGTCCTCACGCTTCCGGCAATGCATGTCGTCGGTGACGACCGACAGGGCAGGCGTACAGCAGCGCGGCAGATCGCGGCCTGATGCCACTCCGATGGGAGGCGTGACAGCGCCAAGGCACCATCCGGTTCCGTGGCCGCCGCGTATTCATGAAGCATGGACATGACCTCATGCCGGCCATGCCGCCTGGTCGGCGGGTCCGACTTGACCTATTTTCCGCGCATCCAGCCGGGTCGAGTGCCACCACGGGACTACCCCCATCCGCCGCCGGCAAAGTCGGCGCCGCCTTGGCCTCCGTCCGGCACCTCCATTCCACCTTGGCCTTCGATGATCGGAGGATCAGGCAGCCGCGGCGGGCGGGAGGAGCAGCGATGATCTGCATCGGCATCGGACTTGTCGTTACGACCTTCTACGTCATTCTGCTGGCGGGAACCGAGCGCGGCTTCGGTATTCCGCGTCACTCCGAAACGATCCCAGGTCCGATGCAGACGCGCCGCCCCTCGGGCGAGGAACGTATGGGCTGATCGCTCCGCCCCACGCCGTGGGCCAGGAGCAAGGTTGGAGCGCATGCGCACCCGGCCGCCCATTCATGAAAATAAGATATAGCTTCATGTTGATCACACCGTCTAATCGACAGGCGTCGATTGGCTTATCTCATGCGTACCGCAACAGTTGAACGCCCATACCGGTGGGCCGAAGGGGAAGCGATGAAGACGCGTATCCTAGGGAAAAGTGGCCTGGAGGTTTCGGCGATCGGCTTCGGTTGTATGGGGCTCAACTTCAGTTACGGTCATGCGCTGAGCCGGGAGGAGAGTGTCGCGTTGATCCGGCAGGCGGTGGAGCGTGGCGTCACCCTCTTCGACACGGCTGAAATCTATGGCCCCTTCACCAATGAGGAGATCGTCGGCGAAGCACTGAAGCCGGTGCGTGACCAGGTGGTGATCGCCACCAAATTCGGCTTCAACATCGTCGACGGCAAGATGGCTGGCGTGAACAGCCGCCCGGAGCGCATCAAGGCGGTCGCGGAAGGGTCGCTGAAGCGGCTTGGCGTCGAAGTGATCGACCTTTTCTACCAGCACCGCGTCGATCCGAACGTGCCGATCGAGGATGTCGCCGGCGCGGTCAAGGATTTGATCCGGGAAGGCAAGGTCAAGCATTTCGGTCTGTCCGAACCCGGTGCCCACACCGTCCGCCGGGCGCACGTGGTCCAGCCGGTCACCGCGCTACAGAACGAGTATTCGCTGTGGACGCGTGGTCCGGAGACCAACGGCATTCTCGATGCCTGCGAGGAGCTGGGCATCGGGCTGGTCGCCTACAGCCCGCTCGGCAAGGGCTTCCTGACCGGTGCCATGGACAAGGATACCAAGATCGGTGAGAACGATTTCCGCAAGATTCTCCCACGCTTCACGCCTGAGGCGATGGAAAAGAACCAGGCATTGGTCGACCTGCTGAAGCGCATCGCCGTGGAGAAAATGGCCACGCCGGCGCAGATCGCCCTCGCCTGGCTGTTGGCGCGGAAGCCGTGGATCGTGCCGATCCCCGGCACCACCAAGCTGCACCGGCTGGACGAGAACCTCGCCGCCGCGGCTGTCGAGCTGACTGCCGGCGACCTCGTCGAAATCGAGCGCGCCGCTGCGGAGATTGCGGTGGAGGGCCAGCGCTATCCCGAGCATCTGATGAAGACCACCGGCCTCTGACCGAAGCGAGGGAGGAGAACCGATATTCGTCGGCTTCCCCATCTGGGGAATGAGCACCCCTGCGGTGATCCGCTCCTTCCTGGCTGGTCACGACCTGTCCGGCAAGACGCTCGTCCCGTTCGTCACCCATGGCGGCTATGGTTTTGGCGACAGCATGTCGGTTGTCGCCGCGCATGCACCGCAATCCCGCATCCTGGAGCCGTTCGTCATGCAGGCAGACCAGGAGCGGGAAACCCTCGCGCAAACAACCCGATGGCTGGGCGGAATCCGGCCCGGCCGATGAGCCGGCCCCCCTGCGGGTTCCGGATCCCCGACGCCGGAAGCCGGCGGACGCCGCCGGATCGGACCGAAAGGAAGACACCAATGAACGGCACCATCGACGGCAAGGTCATCGTCATCACGGGCGCCAGCAGCGGACTGGGCGAGGCCACCGCGCGGCACCTCGCCGCCCAAGGCGCGACGCTCGTTCTGGGCGCCCGCCGGCTCGATCGGCTCCAGGCCCTGGCCCGGGAGTTGACTCTCGGTCCGGACGCCGCAGTACAGACCGACGTCACCGACCGCGGGCAGGTCAAGCACCTTGTCGACAAAGCGGTCGACATGCACGGACGGATCGACGTGATCCTCAACAATGCCGGCTTGATGCCGCATTCGCCGCTCGAACGCGGCAAGGTGGAGGACTGGGACCGGATGATCGACGTGAATCTCAAGGGCGTCCTCTACGGCATCGCGGCGGCGCTCCCCCACATGACGCGGCAGAAGAGCGGGCACATCATCAACGTCTCCTCGGTTGCCGGCCACAAGGTGCGCCCCGGCAGCGCCGTCTATGCCGCGACCAAGACGGCGGTGCGCATGCTGTCCGAGGGGCTGCGGATGGAGGTGAAGCCCTACAACATCCGCACCACCATCATCTCGCCGGGGGCGGTGCAGTCGGAGCTGCCGCAGAGCATCACCGAGGCCGACGTGGCCAAGGGCATCCAGGATTTCTATCAGGCCGTCGCCATTCCGGCCGATAGCTTCGCGCGGATGGTCGCCTTCGCGATCAGCCAGCCCGAAGACGTGGATGTGAACGAGATCCTGTTCCGCCCAACAGCGCAGGAACTGTGATGTCCATGGTCTCCAGCGTCACAGCGCCGGCCCGGGCGCCGAGCCACGGCTGGCGCGTGCTCGGCATTCTCAGCGCGCTGATGGGCTTCGCCTCCATCTCGACCGACCTGTACCTGCCCGCCATGCCGGCGATCGGACGGGCGCTCGGCGCCGATACCGGCATGGTCGAGCTGACCGTGTCGGGGTATCTGATCGGCTTCAGCCTGGGGCAACTGCTTTGGGGGCCGATCAGCGACCGCATCGGCCGTCGCCTGCCGGTGGCGGTCGGATTGGTGCTGTTCGCCATCGGCTCAGCCGGCTGCGCCATGGCGGGCGGCGCCGGGGCGTTGATCGGCTGGCGCATCGTGCAGGCCATGGGCGCCTGTGCCGGCGTGGTGCTGGCTCGGGCGATGGTCCGTGACCTCTATGAGGGCCATCGCGCCGCCCAGATGCTGTCGACGCTGATGACGGTGATGGCGGTGGCCCCCCTGCTTGGGCCGATCGTCGGCGGGCAGATTCTCGCCGTCGCCGGTTGGCGGGCGATCTTCTGGGTGCTGGTCGGCGTCGGTTTCATCACGCTCGCCACCCTGTTCACCCTGCCCGAGACGCTGCCGGTCGAGCAGCGCAACCGCGAACCGCTCGGCCGGGCGTTGCTGCGTTACGGCGATCTCATCCGGCAGCGCCGGCTGCTCGGCTACGCCGGGGCGGGCGGGTTCTTCTACGGTGGCATGTTCGCCTACATCGCCGGCACGCCCTTCGCCTACGTCACCTACCATCATGTACCGCCGCAGATGTACGGCCTGCTGTTCGGGGCCGGCATTGTCGGCATCATGGCCACCAACACCCTCAACGCGCGGCTGGTGCGGCGGCTGGGCAGCGACCGGCTGCTGCTCGGTGGGGCCGGCATGGCGGCACTCGCCGGACTGGTGCTGGCGGCGGCGGCCTGGACCGGCTGGGGCGGACTCTGGGGACTGGCGGTGCCGCTGTTCCTGTTCGCCTCGGCGACCGGCTTCATCGTCGCCAACTCCATCGCCGGCGCGATGGCGGGCTACCCCGAACGGGCCGGCGCCGTGTCCGCGCTGATCGGAGCGGTCCATTACGGCAGCGGCATCGTCAGTTCGGCCCTGGTCGGGGCGTTCGCGGACGGCACGCCCTGGCCGATGGGCTGGGTCATCGCCTTCACCGGGATCGGCAGCCTGCTGTGCGCCCGGCTGCTCGTTCCCTCCACACGCGCCACTGCGAGGACATCATGAAGACGGTGCTGAATCGCCGTGGGGTGCTGGCCTCGGCGGCATCCGTTGCCGTGCTGCTCGGAACCTCGAAGGGCGCCCTTGCCCGGAATGCCGCGGACACCATCACCAACGGCATCGGCATGGAGTTTCGGCTGATCCCGGCCGGCAGCTTCCTCATGGGATCGCCCGACAGTGACCGCGAGGCCCGCGACTTCGAAAAGCCTCAGCACAGCGTCACCATCAGCCGGCCCTTCTACCTCGCCCGCCATGAGGTGACGCAGGCGCAATGGGAAGCGGTGATGGGCTCGAACCCGTACACGCTCGACCGTTCCAATCCCTATTACGGCCTGCCCGGCATGGCGGAACGGATCACACGTCCCGACCACCCGGCAACGGTGTCCTGGAACGATGCGCAACGCTTCATCGCACGCCTCAACGGGCGTGAAGGCGGCAACCGCTACCGCTTGCCAACCGAGGCGGAGTGGGAATATGCAGCCCGCGCCGGGACGACAACGGCCTATTCCTTCGGCGACAACGCGGCGGCGTTGGGCCGCTACGCCTGGTATGGCGAGGATTTCGCCACCGGCGGAACGCATCCCGTCGGGCGCAAGGCACCGAATCCCTGGGGCCTCTACGACATCCATGGCAATGCCTGGGAATGGGTGCGGGACTGGTACGACCCGGCCTACTACGCCAACAGTCCGGCAACCGATCCGCAAGGGCCGGAACAGGGAGCCGAACGCGTCGTACGCGGCGGCAGCTGGCACGCCACGGCGACGAGCTGGCGGACGGCCTTCCGGCGCGGCTACGTCCCCGACTACCGCGGCATCAGCATCGGCTTCCGCCTGCTGAGGACGGCGGAATAGCCGTCCGAACACCCAGAGTCTGTCTGATGCTTACTGAAGCATCAGACAGACTCTGGCCTTTTGATTTTTCGTGCGATTCACGTTCCAGACGATTCCATCCGAAGCGATCGCACTCTAGGAGACGTCATGTCAACGCTTCCCCTGACCGTGCTTGTCATCGGCGCGACCGGCAGCATCGGGCATCTCGTTGTCGAGGAGGCAATTCAGCAGGCCCACGCCGTGCGCGCCCTGGTGCGCGATCAAGCCAGAGCATGTCCGCTTCCCGCGCAAGCGCAGATCGTCATTGAAGACGTCACCCGGCCCGGCTGGTTCGACTGCAACGGTCCGGACGAGCACCGTCTCGTGCTGCTACAGGGTGACACACGCCGGGCCGGCGCCCCCAGCGACGGCGTCATCGCCCGGCACCAGATCGCCGAGATGCTCGGTCCGCAGCCTCACATCCGACCAGGCGGTGCGCAAGACCTTCGAACTCGCCGCCGCTCCCGGCCTTGCCCAGGACGACGTCGACAGCTTGCTCGCCGCTCTCGACGCCGATCCGTCGTGCGCGCTGGACGGTGTTCACGACACGGCGAACATGCCGTTGGCGGAAGAACCGCGGCGGGTGCTTGATGACCTGGATGCGGTCTACCCGCCAACCCATCACTTCGGAGCCAGATCGCCGAACCAATAGGCTGCGGTGACGCCGCCATCCATCAGGAAATCGCTGCCGGTGATGAACGCACCGTCGGCTCCCATGAGGAGCGCGCCGACAGTTCCCACCTCATCCGGGGTTCCTGCCCGCCCGGCCGCCGAGATCTCGATCATGCGCCGGTAGCCGGGGCCTCGCGGTCCCTCCAGTTCATCCTTCGCCAGCGGCGTGATGATGATTCCGGGGCTGATCGTGTTGACCCGCGCGCCCCGCTTCCCCCAACGAACCGCCTCCGCCATCACCCGCAGGGAGTTCCCCCGCTTGGAAATCTGATAGGCGTGGAGAGGATCCTTCACCTGATCGGGCTGAAGCATCGGCAGGGCGAGCAATTCCTCGGTGGGCGTCGTCGCAAGGGCCTTGTTCTGTTCGGCCGTGAGCGGCGGCAGGCGGTGACCCGACTGCGACGCGATCACGACAGCCGAGCCGCCGCGCGCGATGACGTTGCCGAATTCCTCCAGCACCAGCGCGGTGCCGTAGAGATCGACCTTGAGAATGGTTTCCGGCTTGGCTTGCGTCGGGGATACCCCGGCGGCATGGATGACGCCGAAGACCTCGCCGCGGGCGAAGGCCGTCCCGACCAGCGCCTGAACCGACGAGCGCGACGACACGTCGACCGTCGTGGTGCTGACGTCGAAGCCGGCCTCGCTCAGTGTTTTTGCCGCGGCATCGGCATTTTCCTGACGCAGGTCGGCAAGCAGAACATGCTTGCCGGCACCGACCCGGCGCGCGATCGCCTGGCCGATTGAACCGGCTCCGATCAGAACGATTACCTGTGGCATGACGATCCTCCGTCTCCTTGTGTTTGGGTGTGTCGTGCGGCCCTTCAGCCGCCGTACTGCGCGTCGGTCACCGGTTCGAGCCAGTCGACCACCTTGCCGTCCTTCATCTCGGCGATGGCGATGTGCGTCATCGCGCAATGCGGTGCGGCGCCATGCCAGTGCTTCTCACCGGGCTCGATCCAGACGATGTCGCCAGGGCGGATTTCCTCGACCGGGCCGCCTTCCCGCTGCACGCGGCCAAGCCCGGATGTGACGAGAAGGGTCTGCCCGAGCGGGTGCGTATGCCATGTGGTGCGCGCACCTGGCTCGAAAGTGACGGTGGCGCCGCTCAGCGTGCCGTTGCCGCTGAACGGCGCATCAATCCGGACGGTGCCGGTGAAATACTCACCGGGGCCTCTCACCGAGGCTTCCGCCCCGCTGCGCCTGATGTTCACCCTCATCCTCCACACCTTTGGCGCCGGCGCCCATTCAGGCCGCCGACTGCGGCTAATAAATTAGCGGGGAGGCACTCCAGAGATTAGGTGCTATGAATCACATGCGGTCATATCGGGAGTTCATGAATGCAGCGTGAAGAGCTGGTCGACCTCAACGCCTTCCTCACGGTTGCCGAGGAGCAGAGCTTCACCCGCGCCGCCGCGCGGCTGGGCACCTCGCAATCGACGCTGAGCCACACGATCCGCCGCCTGGAAACCCGCATCGGCGTCCGCCTGCTGACCCGCACCACCCGGAGCGTCGCGCCGACCGAGGCGGGCGAGCGGCTGCTCGCCACCCTGCGGCCGGCCTTGAACAGCATCGGTGCCCAGCTCGCATCCCTGACCGAACTGCGTGACAGGCCGGCCGGGACGATCCGCATCACGGCGGGAGAGCATGCCGCCAATACCGTCCTGTGGCCGGCGCTTGAACGGCTGCTTCCCGATTATCCGGATATCCACGTTGAACTGAGCCTCGATTCCGCACTGGCCGATATCGTTACGGAGCGCTTCGACGCCGGCGTCCGCCTGGGCGAAGCACTCGCCAAGGACATGATCGCCACCCGGATCGGCCCGGACCTGCGCATGGCCGTTGTCGGCGCGCCGGCCTATTTCAGGACGCGCCGGGTTCCACGCACGCCGTCCGACCTGGCCGATCACCAGTGCATCAATCTGCGTCACCAGAGTTCAGGAGCCCTCTATGCCTGGGAGCTGGAAAAGGATGGCCGCGAGTTGCGGGTGCGCGTTGAGGGGCAACTGGCCTTCAACAACGTGCCTTTGATCGTCCGCGCCGCCACCGCGGGGTTCGGACTCGGCTTCGTCATGGAGGACCATGTCAGGGCGCATCTCGCCGACGGCCGTCTGGTCCGGGTTCTGGAGGACTGGTGCCCGCCGTTCCCCGGCTATCACCTGTACTACCCGAGCCGGCGCCAACCGTCGGCCGCCTTCGCCGTGCTGTTGGAAGCGTTGCGCTACCGCGGGTGAGGCATCCCGCGGCGCCGGGCATCACGGCGCCTTGTGAATCCCCAGGCTGCCACGGCTTTCCAGACCAGGCGTCATCGCCAGTTTGACCACGAGATCCGCCACGCTGCTGCGCGACACGGTCGCCGCGGCGTTCCGGAACGGCTCGCCCTTCCTCGTGGTCCCGTAGGCGATGTCGTCCCGGTCGTTCAGGCCACATCCTCGATCGGCACGTCGGGATCGACACGGTGCTGGTAGAGCAGATCGATGCGATCGGTCCCGAGCCGCTTCAGCGATGCCTCGGCCACCTGCCGGATGTGGTCGGGGCGGCTGTTGAGCCCCCGCCGCGCCTTGGTCGCCGGATCGATGTCGAAGCCGAACTTCGTCGCGATCACCACCTGATCGCG
>NZ_BADK01000564.1 GCF_000333595.1 Azospirillum sp. B506 | reverse complement strand
ACCACCGCGCCCAACGGCAGCGGGGTCGAGAACTGCTGCCGGGCTTGCTCTCCTCGGAGCGCCGGGTCTGGCTGGGCAGCAAACCCGCCAGCCGCCCCAGCATGGCGGCAAAGTCCGCCGGGTCGCCGGCCCGGGCGCGCATGGCGACCCCGAAGTGGCGCAGGAACAGCAGTTGCGCCGCCTCGCCCGCGTCGTAGGCCAGCTTCCAGGTCCAGGCGCCCTCGGCGTCGGTGCCGCCGAACGCCGCCGTCATCGCGGCGCGCAGGGCGGCGGTGTCGATGGCGTGGCCGTGTTCGAGGTCGGGCAGCAACCGTTCGGCGGCGGCCATCATGGCAGCGGGAGCATCAACCGTCGCAACAGACGGAGCGGCGGCCGAACGGGAGGGAGAGACGATCGAGGACATGGCAGCGCTCCAAAAAAGGAAAAAGCCCGGCGCAAGGCCGGGCAAGGTGGGGAGAGAAGACGGGGCGGTGGAGGGATCAGGACGGACCGCCGAGGCGGCGTTCGGCCACGCGGATGGCGGCCAGGGCCGCCTGGAACAGGGCGGTTCCTTCGCCCTGTTCCAGACGCGGCCGCCCCATGACGGTCCGGCAGGCCTCGTGGATGTCGGCGTCGCTCACCATCTCGGGGGCCAGCGTGGTGAGCGTTGCATCGGCCTCGATCAGGGTGCGGATTTCCGCACGAACGTCGGCCTCGGCAAGGGCCGGGAGGGCCGCTTCGCTCACTGCGTCTGAACGCTCCGACGGGACGGCGCCCTTCGGCGCCACGAGGAAGACACCATCGGCGGTGATCACCAGCACCTGCTTGGCGCCGGCCGCCGCCGCACCGGAGGCCTCGACACAGGCCAGGACCGCGGCGCGCTCGTCGGGAGACACGGCGACGCCATTCCGCGCATCGAGCGCGGCATGGAGCAACAGCCCGCTCCGGTCGGCGCCAGCCCAGGCCAGACGGGCAAGCAGCAGACGTTCGAACGGGGGCAAGCCATCGACGGCAACCGGCAGGCGCACGACCATCGGGGTGGAGGGGTCGGTCATGATGACCTCCTGAAGACTGACAGGGAAGGAAGGCGGAGCGGCCGGAGCCGCTCCACGACGTCGGGGTCAGGCCGCTTCGGCGGGTGCCTCGTCCCCGCCCGCCTCCGGATCGCCGGCACCGGTCAGGAAAGCCGGAAGCACGTCGCCATCGCCGGCCACCGGTCGCTCGTCCGGCCGGCCGCGCAACGGTTCCGGCAGCCAGCCGCTGCCGGCGAGCAGCCGCTCGGCCTCCTTCGCCATGTCGGTCTTGCGCAGATGGTCGATCAGCCGGGCCGCCTCGGCACCCCGCGCCTCGCGCACCGCTTCGAGGATGCGCGCCTTCGGCACCCGGCCGAGATAGCCATCCACCGTCGCCGTCCAGCCGGCCGCCGCCATGTCGAGGCCGACAGCTTCGGCCAGCACATCGGCGTATGCTGCCTGCTGCGGTGCCCGGTTCCAGGACTCGTGGACGGCGTTGACACCGAACGACACGCAGTGGGCGAACAGCGCCGCCCGGCTGTCGCCGTCGAACGCCAACAGCGCCTCCCACAGCTCCGCCGGCTCCCGCGGCAGTTGTTCGGCCCAGTTGCGCTGGCGGGCGTCGATCGCCTTCGCCGATAGGCTGGTGGCCAGGTCCGGCGGCTGCACGTTGAAGGCGGCGCTCTTCATCTCCAGCTCCAGGCAGGAGGTGCCGCCCCGACGGTAGAAGAGGTGCAGGCACAGCGCATGGAGTGCCGCCAGGAAGGCGGTGTCGGGATCCCGGGCCAGCGCATCGCGCAGCGCCAGGGTGCGGTGGACGCTCAGCTCGGTCTGCAGCCGGTCGGGCAGCGGGCGGATGCCGTCCTCTTCGTCCGGGACTTCCGGTCCGGCGACCGGCACAGGCGCCGGTGCCGAGACCCGGCTGCCGCCGCTGATGGCGGCCGGCTGGGCCGCGACAGGTTCGCCGGTACCGCTCGCCGGCCCGATCACCGTGCTCCCATCGCTGGTGGCAACCGGCACCGGCTCGACGGGCATCTCGTCCTCCGGCCGCACGTAGCCGCGGTCGACCTGCAGCCGGCCCTCGGCGTCGACGCTGACGAACACCCCGGCCCGCGCCACCTCGGCCGTCTCGAAGACCAGCGGCCGCTCCTCCAGCACCCGCAACGCGACGTCGATCTCGGCCAGCCGCCGCGATGCCGTCTCCAACGCCTCCAGGTCAGCCGGATCGGTGCTCTCCAACCGCTCATACTCGGCGTGAAGCGCGTCGTAGGTCGCCTGCTCCGCCTCGGTCAACGGCACCGGCTCGCCGGACAGGCGGCGCAGGGCCCGGCCGTGCCCGTAGGGGAAGCCCAGCGCCACCTCGACCCACTTCCAGCCCTCCGCCCGGACGGTGGCGGCTTCCGCCTCCAGCTTCTCCACGACCAAGTGATCGAGCAACGCCGGGTCTTGCAGCCAGCCGCCGTTGTCATGCTGGAACAGATCGCGCATCACCGCCCCGCCGGCGGCCACGTAGGCCTCCAGCCCGACGAACAGCGCCCGCTTGTCCGACGCCCGCACCGCCCCCTCGGTCAGCAGCCGGCGGATCTGATAAGGCTCGCGGCTGTAGGCCTTCGACAACGTCTCCCACACCTGCTCCTGGCGCGCCCGGTCGTCGGTGACGGTGAAGGCCATCAAATGTTCCAACGTCATCTTCTCGTCGGCGTAGGCGTCGAGCAGCGCCGGTGCGACGGCGGCGAGCTTCAGGCGCTGGCGCACCACGCCGGGGGCGACGAAGAAGCGGGCGGCAATCTCCTCCTCGCCCAGTCCCGCCTCGCGCAGGGTCTGGAAGGCACGGAACTGGTCGAGCGGGTGCAACGGCTCACGCTGCAGGTTCTCGGCCAGCGAATCCTCCTCGCCCAGCCCGCCGCTGCGCACCACGCAGGGCACCGACTGGGTCTTGGTCATGCGCTTCTGCTTGACCAGCAGTTCCAGCGCCCGGAAACGGCGCCCGCTGACCGGCACCTCGAAGACGCCGGTCTCGGCTCCCTCGGCGTCGAGCACCGGCCGGACGGCGAGGCCGTGCAGCAGGGTGCGCCGGGCGATGTCCTCGGCAAGCTCTTCGATCGACACGCCGGCCTTGACCTTGCGGACGTTGGCCTGGGACAATACAGCTTGTTGAAGGGGATGTCGCGCGAGGCGCTGAGGACGATCTTGGCGATGGCCATGGTGGTCTTCTCCGCGACGGGCGGCCGGGAGCCTCTCTCCTGACCTGCTCACCCGTACACCCTGATTTCCACCCTCCTCTTCCTCTCGGACCGGACGAGCCTCATCAAGGGTCCGGCGCGGCGCCCGCTGCCTGAACGGTCCCTTGCCGGGATCAGCGGCGGCGCGCATCATCCCGGTGGGATGACAGGGGGAGAGTCGCCGATGTTCGTGGTGGATGAGGCGATGACGGAGGCGGTGCAGCGGGCGTTCGACGAGCGGGGCGAGTGGCCGGCCGTCGCGGAACTCCGGCGCTACATGCCGATGGCCGACAACGCCCTGCGGACGGTGCGGACCATCGCCTCCTGGCGCCGCTCCCCGGATGCGTCGCCCGCCTGAACGCCCGATCCGTCACCGCGTTGTCGTGACGGACCGCCTCACCCGCACGCTACGCCGGCGATCAGGGATGCGGGCGTCATCGTAGGGACTGTCTTCCGACCGCCGCAGGGCAATCCCGCGCGCCTCGGCGCGGTCGGCCGCTTCGACCGCACAGGTCTCAATCCCGTACACCGTACCAGCGTTCGAGAACACGACCTCGACCACGAAACGGGGCGGGGCAGCCTGTTTCAAAGGGATCATCACACATCCTCCGGCAAGGGCTGTGTCGTGAAGGGAGGCCGGGGCCGGTTGTCGGTGAAGGATCGACAGCCGGCGCCTCTACACGCCGCACAGGCCCTCGCATTCGTTGGGCCAGAGATCGAGCTGTCCGTGGTCGGCGTCGGTGGTCAGATCCGCCTCGTCCAGCGGCACCGCCGAACGGTGGAGATAGACCTCGCCGCGGATCCCCCGGAATCCCGTGCGGATGGCGCGGTCCACCGCCACGGCGTCCGCCCAGGCGTCGGGGTCACCGTCACGCAGACGGCGCCACGCGGCATCGGAGTGGAAGGGGCAGCCGATGCAGGCGCTCTTGGGCGGTTCCGGATAGCCGTGCCGCGCCAGCCAGAGCAGGCAGTCCCGGCGTGTCATCCGCCGCTCGACCAAGGGCCAGCGGTTGACCTGCCAGTCCTCGGCCGACGGCTTCATGCGGAGCGATTCATCCAGCGACACGCCGATCCATTGCTCGACAACCGGCCGCTTCGGAGAACGCCGCCCGGCGAGTCCGACCAGTTCGCGCAGCTTGCGCCGGATCGGCACCAGCTTGTAATCCGCGGTGCATTGTCGACGGATCATGCCGATCGAAACCCGGTCCCCGGCCGGCCGGGACAGGCCGACGACAGGGTCCTCATCGAGCACAGGCCGCTTGTCGCCCACCGGGACGATGGTGCGGGTGAAGGCCGGGATCAAGGCCCGGCGCTGCCCCTGCGCACCGGCAGGGAGGTCGTCCCGGATGTTGCCGGACGAGACGACATGGACGGGGAAGGAGAGCACGCCGGGCGCCATCAGCCAGGCAAGGTGCCGGTAGACGGCCCGGGGCTCCCAGCCGGTGTCGGCGAAGATAGCGCAATCCGGCATCGGACCGACCTCGCCATGGGTGGCCATCAGGGCGAGGGTGGTGGACTGGACCCCGGCACCGAGGCTGAGCACACGCAGCCGGACCGGCACGTCCGCCGGAGCCGGCGCAAGGCGGGATGCGAGGGAGACGGCCATCACACCGCCTCCCGCCCGTCGTCCGTGGGACCAGCGGCCTCGGGCAGGCAAGCGAGCAGATAGTCGGCGGCCTTGCTCGCCTGGCTGGCGGCGGGGACGATGGCGTGATCGTCCCCGCGAAGGAGGTCCAACCAAGCCCCAAGGTAATCGGCATGGCGGACGGTGGGCACGATGCCGAGCGCGGCGCAGAGATAGGCCGAGGCGATCTCGGCGACCAATTCCTCAAATATATATTTCCGGGATCCAAAGTATCCGTAAAGATCACGCTTCAGACGATGAACTGCTCCAGAAGCATGCCCAAGTTCATGAAAAGCCGTGCGGTGCCAGTTGATGGTCTCGAAGAAGGCCTGTGGAGATGGTACCTGAACGTAGTCTTTCTGTACATGATAGAAAGCCTTCGCGCCACCAATGCGGACATCGACGCCGCTGGCCCGGATCAGTGCCTCGGCCCTCGGCAGGATCAGTCCCTCCGGGATCGGCGGCGGAGCCGTGGCGATGCCGTCGGGCAGGTTGTCACATTGACCGGTATTGAACACGGTAAAGCGTTTGAGAAAGTGGACAGCCTGAACCTCGTCCCCGTCTTCCCGCTGCCGATGGCGCTCACGGTCGGGAATGAAACGGTCGGCGTAGACGACGGTGGTGCCGCGCTCGCCCTTGCGCACATTGCCGCCCAGCGCCAGGGCCTGGCGGTAGGTGAGCCAGCTCTGGGAGGAGAAGCCGCCCGTGATGACGGCGCCCCATAGAATCAGGACATTGACGCCGCTGTAGGTCCGGCCGGAGGCGGCATTGCGGGGCAGACCGAGTGGAGTGGCCGTGTCCCCCCAAGGCTGCATCCAGGGCAACCGCCCGGCTTCCAACTCGGCAATGATCCGGGCGGTGATCTCGGTGTAGAGGCTGGCGCGTTCGCCAGCGGGCCGGGCGGTGCGTGAGGCATCGGGCATGACGGGTCTCCGCGACGGGCCGGCCGGAAGCCTCTCTTCCAGCCTTTCAAACCCGCCGCGAACACCGCCCCCGCCCTCTCACTTTCCACTCCGCTCCTCGACATCCCACGGCCGGGACAGATGACAGCGCCCGCTCGCGGCCCCATCTTGGACGGACATGCCGAGGCTTTCCCAAACCACCCCAAACCACCCTCCCGCCGAGGACCGCGAGCCGTTGTCCGACCTGGTGGAGCGTGTCACCTACCACAACGCCGAGAACGGCTACTGCGTGCTGCGGGTCAAGGCGCGCGGCCACAAGGAGCTGGTCACCCTGGTCGGACATGCCGCCTCCGTCTCCCCCGGCGAATATGTCCAGGCGTCGGGCCGCTGGGAGCAGCACCGCGAGCACGGCCCGCAGTTCCGCGCCGCCTTCCTGCGCGCCGCCCCGCCGACCACCCTGGAGGGCATCGAGAAGTATCTCGGCTCCGGCCTGATCAAAGGCATCGGCCCGGTCTACGGCAAGAAGCTGGCCCGCGCCTTTGGCGAACAGGTCTTCGACGTCATCGAAAAGCAGCCACAACGGCTGAGCGAGGTGCCCGGCATCGGCCCGAAGCGCATCGCGACGATCACCCGCGCCTGGGCCGAGCAGAAGATCGTGCGGGAGATCATGGTCTTCCTGCAAAGCCACGGCGTCAGCACCTCACGCGCCGTGCGCATCTTCAAGACCTATGGCGCCGACGCCATCCCGCTGGTGACGGAGAACCCCTATCGCCTCGCCCGCGACATCCGCGGCATCGGTTTCAAGACCGCCGACACCATCGCCGAGCGGCTGGGCATCCCGAAGGACTCGATGATCCGGGCGCGGGCCGGCGTCTCCTACGCCCTGCTGGAGGCGGTGTCGAACGGCCATTGCGGCCTGCCGGAGGACGAGTTGCTCAAGCTGGCCGAGGAATTGTTGGACATTCCGCAGCCGACGCTGGTCGAGGCGATGCAGTTGGAGATCACGGAGGGCGGCGTGGTCGCCGATACGGTGAAGGAGCGGCGATGCATCTTCCTGATGCACCTGTGGCACGCCGAGCGCGAGATCGCCGACCGGCTGATGACGCTGGCGGAGGGAGCACCGTCCTGGGGCCTCCTCGATGCCGGGAAGGCCGTCCCCTGGGCCGAGGACAAGCTCGGCATCGCCCTGGCGGCGAGCCAGAAGGAGGCCGTCGCCAAGGCGCTGGCCGCCAAGGTTCTGGTGGTGACCGGCGGCCCCGGCGTCGGCAAAACCACCATCGTCCGCTCGATCCTGACGATCCTCACCGCTAAGGGCGTGGAGGTGGCGCTGTGCGCGCCAACCGGGCGGGCGGCCAAGCGCCTGTCGGAGAGCACGGGGATGGAGGCGAAGACGGTCCACCGGCTGCTGGAGACCGACCCGAGCAACGGCGGCTTCAAGCGCGGCGCCGAGGCCCCGCTGGAGTGCGACCTGCTGGTGGTGGACGAGACCTCGATGGTCGACGTCCCGCTGATGGCCGCGCTGCTGCGCGCCCTTCCCCGCGACGCGGCCCTGCTGCTGGTCGGCGATGTCGACCAGCTTCCCTCGGTGGGAGCCGGGCAGGTGCTCGCCGACATCATCGGGTCGGACACCGTGCCGGTCGCTCGCCTGACCGAGATCTTCCGGCAGGCGGCGGAGAGCCGCATCGTTACGAACGCCCATCGGGTGAACGCCGGCCGCATGCCGGACCTGGAGGTGCCGAAAGATAGCAGCACCGATTTCTACTTCGTCGCCGCCGACGATCCGGAGGACGGGGCCCACAAGGTGGTGGAGATCGTCCGCGACCGCATCCCCCGCCGCTTCGGATTGGACGCCGTGCGCGATGTCCAGGTTCTTGCTCCGATGCAGCGCGGCGTCCTCGGTGCCCGTGGATTGAACCTCGCCCTGCAAGCAGCCTTGAACGGTGACGCATCGAAGCCGTCCATCGAGAAGTTCGGCTGGACCTACCGGGTTGGCGACAAGGTGATGCAGACGGAGAACGACTACGAGAAGGAGGTCTACAACGGCGACATCGGCACCATCGTCGGGCTGGACGCCGAGGAGGGGAAACTGGCCATCGAGTTCGACGGCCGCCTCGTCCCCTACCCGTTCGGCGAGTTGGACCAGGTGACGCTGGCTTACGCGACGACGATCCACAAGGCGCAGGGCTCCGAATACCCGGCGGTGGTGATCCCGGTCGCGATGACGCACTACAGGATGCTGCGCCGGAACCTGATCTACACCGGGATCACGCGCGGCAAGCGGCTGGTGGTTCTGGTCGGCCAGAAGCGGGCGCTGGCCCTGGCGGTGCGGACCTCGGACGAGGGGCGCCGTTGGTCGAAGCTGCGGGAGTGGCTTTCCGATGATTGACAGGCCTCTTTCCTCCACCAGCCCGCCCTGTTTCGGGACTGCTTCGTTGAGGTCAGGCATGCATTGTAGTTATTCCTAGATTGCATTTATCGCAGATCGACCCGCCAAATCTATCCGGGAGTTTCCGTCCTGGCGCTGCCACGAAGCCGTTTTGGAGCCAAAAACGCGGACAGCAAAAAGCCCGCTAACTGCTTGAATTAGCGAGCTTTTTCTTGTTTGGTTGCGGGGGCACGCAACCAACGATTCTTGCGGTTGGTTGAGGCCACAATTCCCAAACAGGCAGCGTGATCTCCCCTGGAAAACAGATGGAGTCGCTGTCTCAGATGTGAACCAGCAGTCAACCGGGTTTCCAAACCGACGTACCAAAAACATTTGAAGTGATTGAGAAAAAATCTGCTGAGATGGGCTCCCAATCGGCGCCGATCGGGAACTCAATTTTGAGAGCAAAATTCATTCATTTGCAAAAGGCTACATTGCTTCTGATTGGGGTCCCGTTTGCGAGCCGATTTACACTCATCATGCCTGCACTTTTCGCAGGGCGGCGTTCTTCAGCGGCAGGTTCCGCACGCGCTTGCCCGTGGCCGCAAAGATGGCGTTCAAAACAGCCGGCGCCGCAACCGCAATGGTCGGTTCGCCGACGCCGCCCCAGAAGCCGCCGGACGGCACGGCGATCACCTCGACCACCGGCATCTCGTCCAGCCGCAATACGGAATAGGTGTCGAAATTCTGCTGCTCGATGCGCCCGTCCTTCACCGTACATTCGCCATAGAGCATGGCTGAAAGCCCGTAGGCGAAGGAGCCGGCGATCTGCGCCTCGACCTGCTGCGGGTTGACGACGTACCCCGGGTCGGTCGCCGCGACGATGCGGTGGATTTTCACCCGGCCATCCGACACAGACACCTCGGCGGCGGCGGCCACATAGCTGCCAAACCCCATGATCTGCGCGAGGCCGCGATGAACGCCAGGGGCCGTCCCAGTCCCCCAGCCGATGCCCTTGGCGGCGGCCTCCAACACGGCTAGGTGCTTGGGATGGTTCACCATCAGCTTGCGGCGGAACACCAGGGGATCCGCCCCCGCCGCATGGGCCAATTCATCGATGAAGCACTCCAGATAGACGGCATTCTGGTTGAGGTTCACGCCGCGCCAGGCACCGGGCCGGATGTGCGGGTTGCGCATCGCGTGATCGATCAGCAGGTTCGGAATCGTGTAGCCGATCGCCATCTCCGCGCCATCCGGCATCAGTCCCTGGAAAATGAACGGATCGCCGTTTGCCGTCATCACGGATGGACGGGCATAGGCCATGATCGATTGGCCGGAGATGCGCATGTGCAGCGCTTCCACGTTCCCCGCCCCGTCCAAGGAGGCGCGCAGCCGGCATTGGGTAACCGGGTGGAAGCGGCCTTGCGCCATATCCTCCTCGCGCGTCCACATCATCTTGACCGGCGTTCCGGGAATCTGCTTGGCGATCAGCACGGCCATCCGTACATAGTCGGTGACGAGTCGTCGGCCAAAGCTGCCGCCGATGCGCATGGTGTGCACCTCGCAGGACTCCGCCGGCAGGCCCGCTGCCACCGCCACGGCATCCAGCGCCGCCTCGGCCACCTGCGTCGGTGCCCAGGCGTCGCAGCGTTCCGGGGTCCAGCGTACGGTTGCGCTCAGCACCTCCATCGGAGCGTGGTTCTGGTAGGGGTAGCTGTAGTCTGCCTCGATGATGCGGCCGGACTTGGCCAACATGCCCTTGGCGTCGCCCGCCTTGTTGCCAATGTACGGCGTGTCGGCGGACAAACCTTCGCGCAGCATCTCGGCGATGGTCGCGCTGGAGACGGCCGCCGCCGGCCCCTCGTTCCAGACGATGGGAAGCGCATCGAGCGCGGTCTTGGCGCGCCAGAAGGTATCAGCGACCACGGCAACGGTTTCGTCGTCGACACGCAGGACATGCTTCACGCCGCGCATACCGGCAACTGCCGCGGCGTCGAAGCTCGCGAGCTTGCCGCCATGCACCGGGCAGGCCTTCGGCACCGCGACCAGCATGCCGGGCATCGAAATGTCCATGCCGTAGACCAGCGACCCGTTCAGCTTGTCGGCGGTGTCGAGCCGCTTCAGGGGCTTGCCGGCAATGGTCCAGTCCTTCGGATCCTTCAGTGTGACCGTGGCGGGCGGCGCGATCCGGTTGGCGGCGGCGGCGACGGCGCCATAGGTCGTGGAGCGTCCACTTGGCCTATGGGTGATGACGCCCTTGGCGACGGTGCAGTCCTCCGGCTTCACATCCCAGCCCAGAGCGGCAGCCTGCACCAACATCATGCGCGCTGTGGCACCACCCGTGCGCACATATTCCTGCGATCCGCGGATGGCGCGCGACCCACCGGTCGATTGGTCGCGCCAGACACGCCCACGCCGCCGGTTCTCTCCCGGCTTCACCAGCTCGAAGCGCACCTTGTCCCAGTCGCAGTCGAGTTCCTCGGCGATCAGCTGGGCGAGGCCCGTCAGGGATCCTTGCCCCATCTCGGCGCGGGCGATGCGGATGATCACGGCCTCGTCGGGCCGGATCACCACCCAGGCGTTGACTTCCGGCATCGACGCCCCTGTGGCCGTCTGCGCCACTTCGCGCGCCGGCAGCGGGAAGGAGAAGCCGAGGGTGAAGGCGCCCGCCGCTGTTCCGGCACTTGCCAGGAATCCACGACGAGACAGGCGGGGCATGGCACCGGTCGGCGTCTCACCGCGGAACTGCGAGGTCATCGCGCGCTCTCCTTCAGCCATGGTTGGTCGCCATGCGTTCGGCGGCGAGTTTCACACCGGCCAATACGCGGGTGTAGGTTCCGCACCGGCAGATGTTGGAGATCTGCTCCCGGATCACATCCTCCGTCGGGTGCGGGTTCTGCGCGAGCAGGGACGAGGCGGCCATGATCATGCCGGGTTGGCAATAACCGCACTGGGCGACGTCCAGTTCAGCCCAGGCCTGTTGGACCGGGTGGGGCTTTTCGGCACCCAGCCCCTCGATGGTGACGATCGTCTGATCACTGGTGACGGCGCCGACCGGCAGGGAACAGGACCGCACGGCCACCCCGTCGACATGCACGGTGCAGGCGCCGCACTGGGCGACGCCGCAGCCGTATTTGGTGCCGGTCAGGCCGGCATGTTCGCGCAGGATCCAGAGAAGCGGCGTGTCCTCCTCGACATCGAAGTCCATCCGCTTTCCGTTGATGTTGAGTGTCGCCATCTTATGCTCCCAGACAGACGATGATACCCTGTTGAAGCGATCGTTTTTCTTCGGGACGCCCTCATCCGCAACAGCTCTGCGGCGGTAAGCGACATGTGTGCAAAACTTCCAAAGAATCCATTCAGAGGATCGCGCCCCGGAAGAAATCCGCTCAGTCCTTCTTGAACACATCCCTGGCGACCGACACGGCGTCGCCCATCAACCGCTGTGCGGCGGTCGGCTGTACGGCGGCGGCGGGGGCCGGTGATGCGGTCCCTTGCGCACGGACCGGCGTGCTCAAGGCCCCGACCAGTATTACAGCTCCGACCGCGAGAGAGCTGACAATGAGCGTCTTCATCGTGTTCTCCGGTGCCGGTCCGCCGCAGGCGATCCGCGGCGGCTCGTTTTCGCGACCGCTATTGAGGACGGGAGTCACGGTGGATTGTGGTGTTGCGTGTCGCCGGCCGCTGGCCCCCGGATTCGGCGATCGATCTGCTCGGCGTCGGTAAGGTGTTCATCAAGGGCCCTGTCGATGG
>NZ_BADK01000565.1 GCF_000333595.1 Azospirillum sp. B506 | reverse complement strand
GTCGGCCGGCTGCGCCGATGCCCGCTGGAGGCCGTGGCCGCGGCCCTTTCCGAAAGACGAAGCCCCCACCCCGCCGGTCGAACGCACCGGCCGGAAGCGGTTACCCGGCCCTCATCCCTCGCGGCGCCTGTCGCCGATCTCCCAGAAGCGCGCGACATCCTCTGGAGCAAGCTGCGCCCGCAGAGGCGCACGAAGCATCGCCACCCCGCCCGCCAGCAGGTCATCGTTGAAGTCCCCCGCCTGCGGCACGAGGGGCAACGCCTCGACCCCCGCCGCTTCGACGCGGGTCCCCAGGCACTCCACCGCCCGACAGCCGGCCGGATCGTTGTCGCGGGCGATGTAGAGGCGCCGCAGCGCCGGTGGAATCTGCAGGGCGGCGAGGTGGCCGGCGGACAGGGCGGCGACCATGGGCAGGGTCGGCAGGGCGATGCGCAGCGCCAGCATGGTCTCGATCCCCTCCCCCGCCGCCAGGACATCGTCGGCCACACCGAAGCGGACGCCGTTGCCGAGCAGATGCCCCAGCGCCCGGCGCGGTGACGTCATCGCCGCCTTGCCCCGGCCGGACGGGTCGAGCCAGGTCCGCTGCACCCCGGTGATCCGGCCCTCCCGGTCGGTGACCGCGGCGACCAGCGCCGGCCCGGTGGCGAGCCGGTCATCGGCGTCCCGGTACCAGCAGCGCGGCTGGAACCGCAGGGATCCGGCGCTCCGGATGTGCGGAAATCCGCGGTTGCGCAGATACGCCTCGGCCAGCGTGCCGGCGGTCGGCCTGGACCGGGCGAACAGGCGGCGGGCGGCCTCCGGCGATCCGGCAGGGGAACGCGGCTCCCACCGCTTTGGAGCGCCCATGATCTGTGGGAGGCTGAGAAAGGAGCGGGCTTCATCGAGCGCATCGCGCAGCCGGTCGAAGCCCCGGTTCGTGCCGATGAGATCGAGCAGGTCGCCGCACTCCCCGGTCGCGGCATCCGCCCAACGACCGGCGGCGGGTCCGTGCAGCCGGACATAGAGGCTGTACCCCGGCGTGCCCTGGACGTCGCCGATCCGCCAGTAATGCCCCTCCCGCCGGCCTTCGGGCAGGTAATGCCGGCACACCGCCTCGGCTTCCCGCGCGAGGCGCTGCGCCATCTCCGATGCTACGGACATGGCGCCGGCTGCTCACGGAACCGTCCGATCGACGACGCGCAGCAGCGGGTGCCGTTCGAGCAGCGCCGCGAACACCGCCGGGCCGCGCTCACCCACCGGCACGAACAGCCGCAGGCTCCAGGCGATGATCTCGCTCATCAGCCCCAGCGCCTTCAGCCGATCGACCATGCCGCCGGTAAAGCCGAACAGCTCGATGCGGTGTGCGCCCGCCACTTTCACCCGGCGCAGCCGCAGCCCGTCGGCCAGAAGCAGCGCCATCCGCTCGCCCTGCACCAGCGCCCAGGCTTCCTCCACCGACGGCAAGGGAACGGCCCCTCCCGTCCCAACCCCGAAGTTCCGCTCGACCTCGGACAGGACCTCCGGCGTCACCACCCGGCCGATGATCCGTTCGCCGTCGTCGGTCTGCAGCCGTACCACCCGCGGATTCGTATCCGGCAGGCGCCGCCACACCGGCAGCAGCAGCCCGGTCACCACGTGCAAGGTGCCGGTGGAGAACTCCGGCACCGCGGCGATCTCTGCCTCCCAGGCGGCCGAGAAGGCCGCCGCCTCGGACGGGCGCCAGTGGCTCTGGGCAAGTTCGCCCACCGTCACGGTCAGGCGCTCCATAGGCCGCAGCAGGCGGACCCGCCGTTCCACCGTGCCGTCGTCCAGCATCAGGCTCGCCGTCGGCACCACCACCGCCGCCCGCCCCGAGCGGGTGTTCACCAGAAGCTGCGCCTGCGGCCCAGCGCCGCGCTCCCGCGCCTCCTCCACCGCCATCGGCTGGTTGCGGTCGCGCCGCGCCAAAGTGAACAGCCGGGTTTCCGCTCCGGTCGCCGCATGGGTGTGCAGCGTCCGCCGCTCGGTGACGGCAAAGCTGTCGGCCACCAGCGTCTCGACGCCGCGGTCGTAGGTGCCCGACGCGATGGCCCCCTCGATCTTCGCGGTGAGCAGTTGCTCGAACACGGTGAACAGCGTGTTCTGCAGACCGATGGTCAGGGCGAGCAGCCGATTGAGGAACGTGGTGATCGGCGGCAGTTCGTCGCGCAGGCCACCATCGCGGTCGCTCAGCGCCAGCCCGGTTGCCGCCTCGAACGCCCCCAGCGAGCAGCCCTCGACCTTGCCGGCGTGCAGCAGACCGTAGAGCTGGCGCAGCGCCGCCCGGGCGTAGATGGACTCAAGGTTGTCGTCGGCGCGAAACAGCCCCTGCCCGCCGGTCTGGCGCTGGCCGCGGGTGATGGCGCCCAGCGTGTCGAGCCGGCGGGCGATGGTCGACAGGAAACGCTTCTCCGCCCGCACGTCGGTGGCGATCGGGCGGAACAGCGGCGGCTGTGCCTGGTTGGTCCGGTTGGTGCGGCCCAGCCCCTGGATGGCCGCGTCGGCCTTCCAGCCGGCCTCCAGCAGGTAATGCACCCGCAGCCGCCGGTTCTTCGCGCCGAGATCGGCGTGGTAGCTGCGGCCGGTGCCCCCGGCGTCGGAGAAGACCAGGATGCGCTTGTCGTCGTCGAGGAAGGCCTGGGTTTCGGCGAGGTTGGCCGAACCGGGCCGGCTCTCGACCGCCAACCGCTCCAGACCGCCGGGCTCCACCTTGCGCACGATGCGGCGCGCCCGGCCGGTGACCTCGGCGACCATCTCGGTGCCGAAGCGCTGGACGATCTGGTCGAGAGCGCCCTGAACCGGCTCCAGCGCGGCCAGCCGTTCGATCATGCGGTCGCGCCGCTCGACCGCTTCCCGGCAGAGAACGGGCTGGCCGTCGTGCCACACCGGCCGCGACGACAGGTTCCCTTCGCCATCGGTGAAAGGCTCGTGCAGTTGCGTCGGAAAGGAATGCAGCAAATACTCGAGAACCCCCTCACGCGGCGTCACGTCGATTTCAAGGTCGCCCCACTCCTCGGTCGGAACGTTGGCCAACCGGCGTTCGGTCAACGCCTCGCCGGTGGAGACGATCTGCACCACCACGGCGTGGCCGGCGGCAAGGTCGCGCTCGACGGCGCGCAGCAGAGTCGCCCCCTTCATCGCCGTAATGAGATGGTTGTAAAATCTTTGCTTGGTGCTCTCGAAAGCGGAGCGGGCGGCGGCCTTGGCGGCGCGATTCAAGGTGCCGCCCGCCCCAGTGACGTTGGCGGCCTCCAGCGCGGCGTCGAGGTTGGCGTGGATTACCTGGAAGGCTTCGGCGTAGGCATCGTAGATGGCGATCTGCCCCGGGGTCAGCCGGTGCTCGACCATCTCGTAGGCCACGCCCTCGAAGGACAGCGAGCGGGCGCTGTAGAGGCCGAGCGCCTTGAGGTCACGGGCCAGCACCTCCATGGCGGCGACGCCGCCGGCCTCGATGGCCTGGACGAACTCGGCGCGGGTGGCGAAGGGGAAGTCGGCCCCGCCCCACAGCCCGAGGCGCTGGGCGTAGGCGAGATTGTGCACGGTGGTGGCGCCGGTGGCCGAGACGTAGAGGACGCGGGCGTCCGGCAGGGCGTGCTGCAGGCGCAGCCCGGCGCGGCCCTGCTGGGAGGGGACGGCGGCGCTGCCCTCGCGGCCGAAGCCGGCGGTTCCGCCGGCGTTGCGCAGAGCGTGGGATTCGTCGAAGACGAGGACGCCGTCAAAATCACGGCCGAGCCAATCGACGATCTGCTGGACGCGTGGCACGGCGCCCTCCCCGCACTCGCCACGCAGGGTGGCGTAGGTGGTGAAGACGATGCCGCGCTCCAGGGCGATCGGCACGCCGGGCCGAAAGCGGGACAGCGGCGTCACCAGCAGGCGCTCCTGTCCGAGCGCGGCCCAGTCGCGCTGGGCGTCCTCGATCAGGGTGTCGGACTTCGAGACCCAGAGCGCCCGCTGCCGACCCTTCAGCCAGTTGTCGAGCAGGATGCCGGCGACTTGGCGGCCTTTGCCGGCGCCGGTGCCATCGCCGAGGAACCAGCCGCGGCGGAAGCGCACCGCATCCTCGGCCTCCTCGGGAGCGGCCGAGACAATGTCGAAGGTCTCGTCCACGCTCCAGGAACCGGCAAGCTGACCGGCATGCGCCTCGCCGGCAAGGATGACGCTTTCCAGCTGAGCGTCGGAGAGAACCGCGCCGCTGACCAGGGTGACGGGCAGATGCGGACGGTAACGGGGCTTGGGTGGGGCGACCGAAGCCATGGCGGCGGATTGCACCAACGGCGTCGGATGCGGCTTGGCGCCGAGGATGGCGATGGATTGCAGCACGTAGGGCTCATAGATCCCCGCGGTGAGCCGCGCATCAGCGGCCGGCGCCCAGTCGCGCGTCTCGTAAACCAGTTCGGCGGCCGGGTCGGGCGTGGGGGACGCCGACGCGGGAGCCACAGCCCGGTGCGTTGGCCGCCTGTTCGCGGCACGGGCCAGCAGCGGATTCTCGACCGGCACCACGGCGGTGCCACCGGTGCACGCGCCGGGACGTCGCGCTGCACCCAGCCGAGCAGCGTGGCAACGTCCGGTGCCCATGCCGGCGATGCCGGAAAGCGCGTCGGATCGTCGGCGGGAA
>NZ_BADK01000566.1 GCF_000333595.1 Azospirillum sp. B506 | reverse complement strand
CCGGCTGGACGTGCCGACGGCCCCCTTGTCGAGGCGGTCCGCCTGGATGGCGCCCTGCAGGTGCTGGTGACGCTGGCACTGGCCTGCGATGGCAAAGCGGTGACCTGGGTGCCGGCCGGCTGGGACGGGATGGATGTGTGCGGCAGCCTGCGCGACTGTGCCTGGGCGCATATCCGCCTGGAAGGTGGCGGGGCGGAGGAACGGCGCGGCAGCATCGGCCTGTTCGATGCCGCCGGCCGGCCGGTCGCACGGCTGTCCGGCCTACGCCTGCGCCCCCTCCGTCGCCTGCCCGCCAGCCGGCCGGACGAACTGTTCCTGCATCGCCGATGGGAATCGATGCCCGCCCCAGCGGCCGGACGCGTGACCGCCGGGGCATGGCTGCTGATCGGCGGCGATGACGGTTTCGCAGCTGAGCTGGCGGCGGCACTGGCACCCCAAGGCACGGTGATGCGGGCGGCGGCGGCCGATCCGCAGCTTGCCCGCATCCTTGCCGGCCGTGCCGACTGGCGCGCGATCATCTATCTCGGCGGACTGGAGGCGCCGGCCGCCGACGGTTTCGCCGGGTCGCTGGCCGTGGCCGGGGCGGCGGCGGCCACCGGCTGCACCGGGCTGCTGACATGCGTCCAGGGGCTGGCCGGCACCGCCCGCTGCCCGCTGTGGGTCGTCACCCGCGGTGCCGAACGCATCGGCACCGAACCGGTGCCCGGTGTGCCGCAGGGTGCGCTTTGGGGTTTTGCCCGCTCGCTCGCCTATGAATATCCCGAGCTGCGCGGTCCGCGCGTCGATCTCGATCCCGCCGGCCTGCCGGACGAGGCCGCACGCCTTGCGCTGCTGATCAGCGGCCATGATCCAGGTCGCGAAAGCGAACTGGCGATGCGGGCCGATGGCATTTGGCGCGCCCGGCTGGCGCGCGGACTGCCCGCCGGTGATGGCGGTGGGACGGCCGGGATGGCGGCGGCATTCCGTGCCGACGCCACCTATCTGGTCACCGGCGGCCTTGGCTTCCTCGGCCGTGGCACGGCGCGCTGGCTGGCGGCCCGCGGCGTCCGCCATCTGCTGCTGGTCGGCCGTTCCGCCGACCAGCCGGAAGCCGCCGCCGACCTTGCCGATCTGCGCACCGCGGGGGTATCGGTCACCCTGGCCGCGGCCGATGTCGCCGACCGCGCGGCATTGGCCGCCCTGATCGCCGACATTACCGCCGACCGGCCACTGCGCGGCGTGGTGCATGCCGCCGGCCTGCTCGATGACGGGCTGCTGACATCGCTGACGCCGGAGCGTTTCGATGCCGTGCTGGCGCCCAAGATCGCCGGCGCCTGGGCGTTGCACGAGCTGACGCGCACGCTGCCGCTGGATTTCTTTGTCCTGTTCTCCTCGGTGATGGGGCTGCTGGGCTCGCCGGGGCAGACCAATTACACCGCCGCCAACAGCTTCCTAGACAGTCTGGCTCGGCACCGCCGGGCGCTTGGCCTGTCGGCGCTCGCCATTGCCTGGGGGACCTTTGGCGAGGGCGGCCTTGCCGCGGCAAGCGAGCGCCGGGCAGACCGGCTCAGCACGCGCGGGCTGGCACCGCTGACGCTGGACGAGGGGCTGGCGGTACTCGACCGGTTGTTGCTCGACCGCCAGTTCCATGGCACGCCGACCGCGGAACTGGCGGTGGCCCGGCTGGATGCCCGGCAATGGCTGGAAGCTCATCCGCAGGCGGGCGGCGATGGCAGCTATCTCGCCAACCTTGCCGCCCTGCCGCCGCGTTCCGCGGCGCCGGCGCAGGGACCGCGACGCATCGATCCGGCGGCCCTGCCCCCGGCCGACCTGCGCCCGGCCACCGAACGGCTGGTCCGGGAACTGGCCGGGGCGGTGCTGCGGCTCGACATCGCCGAAATCCTGCCGGATACGCCATGGACGGCACTCGGCATCGACTCGCTGATGGCGATGGAACTGCGCAACCGGCTGGAAGCGGCCTTCGGGTTGAAACTGTCGGCATCGCTGCTGTGGACCTATCCCAATGCGGGGGCGCTGGCCGGCCATCTGGCCGACCGGCTGCGACCGGCCGCCGAACCGGCATCCGTGACCGTCGCCACCCCCGCCCAATCGGCGGCCAACAGCCGCGAACGGATCGCCATCATCGGCATCGGCTGCCGCTTCCCCGGCGATGTCGACAGCCCGGAAGCCTATTGGTCCCTGCTGTCGGGTGGCATCGACGCGGTGACGGAGCTGCCGGCCGAACGCTGGATCGACACCGGCCACGATATCGCGGCGGCCGGTCCGGCGGCGCGCTGGGCCGGGCAGATCGCCGGCATCGACCGGTTCGACGCCGCCTTCTTCGGCATCGCCCCGCGCGAGGCGCGCAGCATGGACCCGCAGCACCGCATCCTGCTGCAAGTCGCGTGGGAGGCGCTGGAACATGCCGGTCAGCCCGCCGCGGCATTGGCCGGGCGCACCTGCGGCATGTTCCTCGGCATCATGGGCAATGATTACCGCGAACTGGTCCAGGCCCAGAGTGCCGGCAATCTCGATGCCTATGCCACCACCGGCAACGGCCATTCCTTCGCCGCCGGGCGGATCGCCTATGCGCTGGGTCTGCAAGGGCCGTGCGTTGCGGTGGATACGGCCTGCTCGTCATCCCTGGTCGCCCTTCATCTCGCCTGCCGCAGCCTGCGCGACGGCGAAAGCGATGTGGCGCTCGCGGGTGGGGTCAACCTGATCCTGTCGCCCGGCTATATGACCATGCTGTCGGAAACCCAGGCGCTGTCGCCCGACGGCCGCTGCAAGACCTTCGATGCGCGGGCCGATGGCTTCGTGCGCGGGGAAGGTGCGGGGGTGGTGGTACTGAAACGCCTGTCCGACGCACTCCGCGACGGCGACCGGGTATGGGCGCTGGTCGCCGGCTCGGCGGTGAACCAGGATGGCCGGTCGGCCGGCTTCACCGCGCCCAACCGGCTGGCGCAGGAAGCGCTGATCCGCCGCGCGCTCGACCATGCTGGCATGGCGCCGGACCGCGTCGGCTATGTCGAAGCGCACGGCACCGCACGGCGCTGGCGTC
>NZ_BADK01000567.1 GCF_000333595.1 Azospirillum sp. B506 | reverse complement strand
CGGGCGGGGGGCCGACACTTGGACGGCGGGCCGGAAACGATCTTCTCGAAGGCGGGACGGGGACGACAGTCTGCTTGCCGGCGATGGCGACGACACGCTGGTGGGCGGCGGCGGCACCAACACGCTGTCCACCGGGGCCGGCAACGACGTCATCCGCTTCGATGGCGGGCGCGAGACCATCTCCAATGAAGGCGGCACCGACACGCTGGTGATCGGCGGCGGGCTGACCAGGGCCGACCTGTATTACGCCCGCTTCGGCAACGACCTCTATCTGCGCTTCCGCAACCGTGGCGACGAGGTGGTGCTGAAGAACCGCTTCAATGGTGCCGGTGACGGGGCGAGCTATGTCCAGGCCGTGCTGTTCGCCAATGGCGAGCGGGCCGACCTGACCGATCCGGCCCTGGTGCTGGAGACGGTGGCCACCGATGCGGTGGAGAAGCTGGAGGGCTACAACGCCAACGACACCATCAGCGGCCTGGGCGGCAGCGACACCATCTATGGCTATGGTGGCGACGACCTGCTGGACGGCGGGTCGGGCAACGACGTGCTGTATGGCGGAGCCGGTGCGGACCGGCTGATCGGCGGCATCGGCGCCGACAGCCTGGAGGGCGGCGATGGCAACGACGCGCTGGACGGCGGTGACGACGCCGACCAGCTTGTCGGCGGCGCGGGCGACGACCTGATCCTTGGCGGCGTCGGCAACGATTCCCTGGATGGCGGTACCGGCAACGACAGCCTGTCCGGCGATGTCGGCGACGACAGCCTGAAAGGCGGCGACGGCTCCGACAGCCTGCTGGGGGGCGCCGGCAACGACTATCTCCAGGGCGGCGACGGCGCCGACACGCTGGAGGGAGGGGCGGGCACCAACACCGTCCTGACCGGTCTGGGCGACGATTTGATCCGCTACGACGGCGGGCGCGACACCATCACCAACGAGGGCGGCAGCGACGTTCTTGAGATCCGCACCGCATTGAGGCGGGAGGATCTCTATTTCGCCCGCTTCGGCAACGATCTGTATCTGCGCTTCCGCGGCGCGGCCGACGAGATCGTGCTGAAGAACCGCTTCAACGGCGCCGGCGACGGGGCGAGCTATGTCCAGACGCTGCTGTTTGCCGACGGGCAGCGGGTGGACCTGACCGATCCGACGCTGACGCTGGAAACGCTGGCGACCGCGGCCTGGGAGACGCTGGAGGGCTACAATGTCGGCGACCTGATCCAGGGCGTCGATGGCAACGACGTGATCTATGGCTATGGCGGCAACGACACGCTGGATGGCGGGTCCGGCAACGACCAGCTCTATGGCGGGGTGGGCAACGACACGCTGATCGGCGGGGCCGGGGACGACCGGTTGACCGGCGACGATGGCAATGACTTGCTGCAGGGCGGCGCCGGCAACGACAGCCTGACCGGCGGCGCCGGGGACGACACCCTGATCGGCGGGCTGGGCTCCGACCAGTCTTACGGCGGCGCCGGCAACGACCTGATCGACAACCGCGACGACAGCGGCACCGCTGCGTCGTTCAACGTCGCCTATGGCGAGGCGGGGAACGACACCATCCTGGGCGGCGACGCGGGCGAGACCTTCTCCGGCGGCGATGGCGACGACCGGCTGGAGGGCAATGCCGGCAACGATTGGCTGGAGGGCAACGCCGGCAACGACAG
>NZ_BADK01000568.1 GCF_000333595.1 Azospirillum sp. B506 | reverse complement strand
ATCCGCGGCGAGACCGGCGAGGACATCGCGCTCGCCCCCGGCAT
This sequence comes from Azospirillum sp. B506, assembly GCF_000333595.1. Taxonomy (GTDB): domain Bacteria; phylum Pseudomonadota; class Alphaproteobacteria; order Azospirillales; family Azospirillaceae; genus Azospirillum. Next base: position 11,366 of record NZ_BADK01000568.1, on the reverse strand, counting down.
GGCGGTGACGGCGGAGGTGAAGACCGGCCGCCGCCGCGTCCTCGATTACCTGCTCTCCCCTGTGCTCGCCCATGTCCACGAGGCGATGCGCGAGCGCTGAGTCCCGAACCTTTCCTGTCCCGACCCCACAGCCAAGGCCCGGAACAACCGGGCCGACCGATCTGGAGAACAAGCCGATGACCAGCACCGTGACCACCGACGGCGACGATCTGCTCAACGGCGACTGGCGCGCCGACACGCTGAGCGGTGGGGCCGGCAACGACACGCTGCTGGGCGGCGATGGCAACGACTGGCTGGACGGTGGCGACGGCGACGACCGGCTGGATGGCGGGACGGGGAACAACAGCCTGTTCGGCGGAGCCGGCAACGATACGCTGTTGGGCGGCAGCAACAATGACACGCTGGACGGCGGTGCCGGCGACGACGTGATCTCCGCCGGGACGGGCAACGACCTGATCGCGGGCGGCGACGGGGCCGACAGCATCGACGGCGGCGAGAATGACGACACCATCGACGGCGGCGGCGGCAACGACACCATCCTGGGTGGCGGCGGCCGCGACGTGGTGACGGCCGGCGACGGCGACGACCTGGTGACGGACGGTAACAACGTCTGGAGCGACGACCGCTTCGACGGCGGGGCCGGCAACGACACGCTGGATGGCGGCTTCGGCAGCGACACGCTGATCGGCGGGGCCGGCAACGACCGGCTGACGGTGGGCAACGATTACAGCGGCGACGTTCTCGACGGTGGCGAGGGCGACGACACGCTGGTCGGCGGCATGGGGGCGGACCGGCTGGCCGACGGCACCGGGGCCGATCTGGTTCAGGCCGGCGGCGGAGACGACCTGCTTGACCATGTGCTGTCCGATCAGAAGGGGGCCGATCAGACCGGAAACGACACGCTCGACGGCGGGGCGGGCTATGACCGGCTGCGCGTGGCGCTGTCCGCCGGACAGGTGACGGCCGCCGTCGCCGCCGATCTCGTCGCGCTGGCCGATTTCATCCGCAGCCATGGCGACGACGGCCGGATCTTCAGCGGTCAGGCGATCCGCGTGGCCGCCAGCAACTGGAACGCGCTGGAGGTGACGGTGGACGGCCGGACGGTGGCGGTCGGCGATCTGGCCGGCATGGCCGTCGCGCCACCCAACCGGGCGCCGGTGGTGGGCGACCAGTCCCTGACCGGAACCGAGGATACGCCGCTCGCCGGGTCGGTGGGGGCGACCGATCCCGATGGCGATCCGCTGTCCTACGGCGTTGGCGCGGGGCCGGCCCATGGCAGCCTCGTCCTGGGGGACGATGGCCGTTTCATCTATACGCCCGATGCCGATTATGCCGGCGGCGACAGCTTCCGCATCGAGGTGTCGGACGGGCGCGGCGGCGTCTCGTCCCAGACCGTCACCGTGGCGCTGGCCGCCGTCAACGATGCGCCGGGTGCAGCGGCGCTCGACGGCGCTTCGGTTGCCGATCATGCGGCGGCCGGCACCGTCGTCGGCACCGCCCATGCCCAGGATCCCGATGGCGATGCACTGGCCTACAGCCTGACCGACGATGCCGGCGGGCGTTTCGTCATCGATGCGGCGACCGGCGTCCTGTCGGTGGCTGCCGGTGCAGATCTCGATTACCTGCGCGCGCCGGCCCATGCCGTGACCGTCCGCGTCACCGATGCCGCCGGGCTGAGCACCGACAGGGTCTTCCACATCGGCATTACCGCCGCCCGGAACGATGGCGCCGCCGATGTCGAGGGACGGTTGCCGGCCGACGAGCAGGCGCAGGAGGCCGGCGAGGCCCGGACTGGCGGCAATGAGAGCGGCGGCAACGACGCGGTGACCGGCGACTGGCGGGCGGAGACGCTGGACGGCGGTGCCGGCAACGACACGCTGGGCAGCGGTGGCGGCGGCGGCACGCTGCTGGGTGGTGCCGGCGACGATGTGCTGAACGGCGACTGGGGCGAGGACAGCCTGCTTGGCGGGTCCGGTGCCGACACGCTCCGCGGCGGATCGCAGAGCGACCGGCTGTTCGGCGGCTCCGGCGACGATGTGCTGGATGGTGGCAGCGAGGACGACACGCTGGACGGCGGGACCGGCAACGACAGCCTGTTCGGCGGCAGCGGCGCCGACCTGCTCCAGGGCGGCATGGGCGACGATCTGCTGGATGGCGGTACCGACGCCAACACGCTCTTTGGCGGCAGCGGCAACGACACGCTGCTGGGCGGCGACGTGAGCGACACGCTCGACGGCGGCAGCGGCAACGATGTCATCAGCGGCGGCACCGGGGCCGACAGCATCCGCGGCGGGTCCGGCGACGACCGGATCGACGGCGGCGAGAATGACGACATCATCGAGGGCGGGAGCGGCCACGACACCATCCTCGGCGGCGGTGGCCGCGACGTGTGACGGCCGGCGATGGCGACGATCTGGTGACCGATGGCGAGGGGGTGTGGAGCGACGACCGCTTTGACGGCGGTGCCGGCAACGACACGCTCGACGGCGGGTGGGCAGCGACACTCTGTACGGCGGGACCGGCAACGACCGGCTGACGGTGGGCGGTGATTACAACGGCGACTATCTGGATGGCGGCGACGGCGACGACACGCTGGTCGGCGGGCTGGGCACCGATACCCTGCTGGGCGGCGCGGGCAACGACCTGCTGAAAGGGGGCGGCGGCAATGATGTCCTGATCGGCGGCGACGGCATCGACATCGCCGACTATTCGGCGGAAAGCGACGCGATCTCCATCGATCTGCAGACCGGCGAGGTGCGCCACGGCGGCTGGATGGCCGACCGTGTCTCCGGCATCGAGACCATCCTGGCCGGTGGCGGCGCCGACACGCTGGCCGGCGACGGCGGGGACAACAGCCTTGCCGGCGGAGCCGGGGATGACAGCCTGTCGGGCGGCGCGGGCGACGACCTGCTGGACGGCGGCAGCGGCGCGGACCGGCTCGACGGCGGCGCGGGCATCGACACCGCAACCTATGCGGCATCCGGCGCAGGGGTGACGGTCGATCTGGCTGCCGGCACCGGATCCAGCGGCGATGCCGAAGGCGACGTGCTGTCCGGGATCGAGAACCTGACCGGCTCCGCCCATGACGACCGGCTGAGCGGCGATGCCGGCGCGAACCTCCTCGACGGTGGCGCGGGCGACGATTTGCTGGTTGGGGCCGGCGGCGCGGATACGCTCGTCGGCGGCGAGGGGACCGATACCGCCGACTATTCGGCTTCCGGTGCCGGCGTCGCGGTCGATCTGGCGGCCGGGACTGGCTTTGGTGACGACGCCGAGGGCGACCTGCTGTCCGGGGTCGAGAACCTCACCGGGTCGGCCCATGACGACCGCCTGACCGGCGACGGCGGCGCGAATGTCCTGGATGGCGGTGCCGGGGACGACACGCTTGCGGGTGGCGGCGGTGCGGATACGCTGATCGGCGGCACCGGCAGCGACACCGCCGACTATTCGGCGTCGGCCGGTGGCGTGTCCATCGATCTGACGGTGGGAACGGCGGCCGGCGGCGATGCCGAAGGCGACCTGTTGTCCGGAATCGAGAACCTGACCGGCTCGGACCAGGGCGACCTGCTGGTGGGCGATGAGAAGGCCAACCTGCTGGGCGGCCGCGGCGGCAACGACACGCTGATCGGGCTCGGCGGGGCCGACACTTTGATCGGCGGTTACGGCATCGACCTCGCCGACTATTCGGCGTCGGCCGATGGGGTGTCCGTCGATCTGTCCAGCGGAACCGGGACCGGTGGCGATGCCGAAGGCGACCGGCTGAGCGGCATCGAGAATCTGACCGGCAGCGCCTTCGGTGACCGGCTGACCGGCGATGCCGGCGCCAATGTCCTCGATGGCTCGGGCGGTGACGACACCCTGGCGGGACTGGACGGGGCCGACATGCTGCTTGGTGGCGATGGGATCGACCTCGCCGATTACTCCGCCTCCGCCGCAGGCGTGGCGGTGGACCTGTCGAGCGGTGCCGGGCTGGGCGGCGATGCCGAGGGCGACCTGCTGTCCGGGATCGAGAACCTGACCGGTTCCGCCCAGGGCGACCGGCTGACCGGCGACGGTGGGGTGAACCTGCTCGACGGCGGTGCCGGGGATGACACGCTGGCCGGGCTGGGCAGCGCCGATACGCTGACCGGCGGCGACGGGACGGACACCGCCGACTATTCGGCGTCGGCCGACGGCGTCACCGTCGATCTGGTGGCGGGAACCGGCGTCGGCGGCGATGCCGAAGGTGACCTGCTGTCGGGAATCGAGAACGTCACCGGATCCGCCGCTGCCGACCGCCTGTCGGGCGACGCCGGCGGCAACCTGCTGGACGGCGGTGCCGGGGATGACTGGCTGTCCGGCGGGGCCGGGGCGGACATGCTGATCGGTGGCGATGGCATCGACGGAGCCGATTACGCGGCGTCGGCCGGCGGCGTCGAGGTGAACCTGAGCAGCGGCACCGGTAGGGGCGGCGATGCCGAGGGAGACGTGCTGTCCGCCATCGAGAATCTGTTCGGCTCCAACCAGGACGACCGGCTGACCGGCGATGCAAATGCCAACCAGCTCGACGGGCGCGGCGGAAACGACACGTTGGCCGGGCTGGGCGGGGCGGATACGCTGATCGGCGGCGACGGCGTCGACACGGCGGAGTATCTGGCCTCCGGGCGCCGCGGTGACCGTCAGTTTGGCGAGCGGCACCGGCTCGGGCGGCGATGCGCAGGGCGACCCGGCTGAGCGGCATCGAGAACCTGACGGGCTCCGCTCCGGGTGATCGGCTGACCGGCGACAGCGGGGCCAATGTCCTGGACGGTGCGGGTGGCAACGACACGTTGGTGGGCGGTGCCGGTGCCGACACCTTGATCGGCGGGGCCGGCAGCGACACCGCCGACTATTCGGCGTCCGGCGCGGCGGTGACGGTCGATCTGGCGGCGGGGACCGGGCTGGACGGCACAGCGGACGGGGATGTGCTGATCGGCATCGAGAACCTGATCGGTTCTGCCCGCGCCGACCTGCTGACCGGCGACGCGCAAGACAACAACTTGCGTGGCGGCGCCGGGGCCGATACGCTGATCGGTGGCGACGGATCGGACACCGCCGACTACACCGGTTCGACGGCGGGGGTGACGGTCAGCCTTGCCGATGGAACCGCGGCCGGCGGTGACGCCGCAGGCGACCTGCTGATCGGGATCGAGAATCTGACGGGCTCGGCCGCCGCCGACCAGCTGACCGGCGACGGCGGGGCCAACCGTCTGCGCGGCGGCGGCGGCAACGACACGCTGATCGGCGGTGCAGGGGCTGACAGCCTGAGCGGCGGGGCCGGAATCGACACCGCCGACTATTCGGCGTCCGGTGCGGCGGTGTCGGTCAACCTCGCCACCGGCATCGGCCATGGCGGCGATGCCGAGGGCGACCGGCTCGACGGGGTGGAGAACCTGATCGGAACCGGGTTTGCCGACAGCCTGACCGGCGACGGCGCCGCCAACTATCTGGATGGTCGCGGCGGGGCCGACAGTCTGTCCGGCGGGGCCGGCGACGACACTCTGCGGGTGCTGGACGACGGATTTGCCAGCCTGGATGGCGGCAGCGGCTTCGATACCCTGCGTTTCGAGGGGGAGCGGCTGGTCGTCACCGGCGCCGATGCCGGCGGGGTGCATGGCATCGAGATGATCGACCTGACCCATCCGGGCCGCCAGACCCTGATCCTGAACGAACAGGGCATCCTGGCCGACACCGGCGGGGCGCCGCTCTACGTCACCGGCGACCGCAACGATCTGGTGACCTTCAAGGAATCCGGCTGGAAGCGCGGTGGCACCGAGACCGTCGGCTCCGTCCTGTACAACCTGTACAGCCGCGGCTCGACCACGGTCCATGTCCAGGACGGCGTGCGGATGTTCGGCGACCTCGTGGTCACCGGCACGGCGGGGGATGACGTCCTCACCGCGCCGTCGGGTGCCGGCCATGTGGTGGTGTTCGGCGAGGGCGGCAACGACACGGTGCGGCTCGGCTCCGGCTTCCGGCACGAGATCGCGCATCTGGTGCGGATCGACGACGACCTGCATATCCTGTTCGACGCCCAGGGCGGCCCGGCCGGCGAGGATGGCTATGCCCGCGACCGCATCACCATCATGGGCCATTTCGCCGCCAATGGCGCCGCCGGGGCGGGGGAGGGCAGCGTCCGCCAAATCCAGTTCGCCGACGGCGTGGTCTGGCCGGTGTGGGGTGGTGACCTGCTGCTGGGCAGCACCGGCGACGACACCGTCGCCATCGAGCCCGGATTCGCCAGCCACAGCCTGCATGCCGATGCCGGCGTCAACGTCATCCGCTTCGGCGCCGATGTGACCGCCGATGACCTGCGCCTGTCGCGCAAGGGCGACGACCTGGAGATCCGCATCGCCGGCACCGACCGCTCGCTGCTGCTCTTCAACCATTTCTCGGCCGAGGCGCTGGCCGGTGCCGGCAACGGCGGGGTGGAGGCGATCGAGCTGGCCGACGGCACCCGCTGGCGCGTACGCGGCAACGACATCCGCATCGGCAGCAGTGGCGACGACCGTGTGGTCTTCGGGCTGGATGGCGGGCAGACGATTCTCTACGGCAGCGCCGGTGCCGACAGCATCGCCTTCGCGACGACCATCGATCCCGACCGCATGCGGCTGACCCGCAAGGGCGACGACCTGCGCCTCTCCTATGACGGCACTGGCGCCTCCTGGCTGATCAAGCAGCATTTCGACGGCAATCCGGACGGCTACCGGACCATCCGCTTCGGCGACGGTACCGAATGGGCCATCGACAACACCCGCCTGATCGCCGGCACCGCCGCCGACGAGCGCGTGGAGGTCGGCGCCGGCCTGGGCGAGCGCGTGCTGGCAACCGGCGGCGGCCGCGACGGGCTGGTCCTGGCGGCCGGCATCGTCCCGTCGCAGGTGGCGCTGCGCCGCGACGGCGACACGCTGGTCATCCAGATCGGCAACGCCGACGACCGGGTGGTGGTGCTGAACCATTTCAACGACACCGGTGCCGGCAACGGCGTGCTGCGCAGCCTGACCTTCGCCGACGGGACGGCGTGGCCGCTGGATGCCGGTGCCGGATTCCGTATCGGCGGCGACACAGGCGACGTGTTTTCCTTCAAGCCGGGCGACGGGGCGGTCACCCTGTTCGCCGGCAAGGGGGTCGACACGCTCAATCTCGGATCGGCCATCGGCGCTGATAAGCTGGAGTTTACCCGCGTCGGCGACGACCTCGTCATTTCGGTGAAGGGGTCCGCCGACAAGGTGACGGCGCTGAACCATTTTGCCACCGGCTGGGGCGCGTCGCTGCTGGAGAATGTCTATGCCGGCGGGCGCTTCTGGAACCTGTCCGACCCGGCCATGCTGATCGGCGGGGCCGGCGACGACAGCTACACCCTGACGCTCGGCGGCGGCTCGAAGTCGATCCTGCCCGGCGGCGGCAACGACCAGATCGTCATCGGCCCCGGCATCGACAAGGCGAGCGTCACCATGCAGCGGGTGGGCGACGATCTGGTGATCGGCCTGCGCACGCTGCCCGACAAGCTGACCGTGCTGAACCACTTTTCCGGCGGGGCGAGCGGCGGCGTGCACACGCTGCGCTTCATCGACGGCGATACGTGGAACATCTGGGGCGCCAGCATCCTGGTCGGCACCAGCGCCACCGACACCTTCACCGCCCAACCCGGCATCGGGCACGTCTCGCTGTTCCCTGGCGGCGGCAGCGACCGGCTGCGGCTGGACACTGGCTTCGACAGTCTGGACACGCTGGTGCGGCGCAGCGGCGACGACCTTGAGATCGTCCTGCGCGACGGCAGCGATTCGGTCAAGGTGCTGAACCATTTCCTCGGCAACGAGGCGCGCGACATCGCCTTCGCCGACGGCAAGATCTGGACGGTGGGCGGCCCCAATGCCCGCATCGGCACCGACGGCGCCGACCGCTTCGTCCTGGCGTCCGGCATGGGACCGGTGGTGGTCTATGGCGGCGGCGGCCAGGGCGCCGACCGCATCGAGGTGGCCCCCGGCATCGATCCCTCGACGGTGCGGCTGACCCGGATCGGCAACGATCTGCGCGTTACCGCCGGCACCGACAGCATGACCATCGTCAACCAGTTTGCCACCGGCGGCGTGGTGACGATCCCGCAGATCGTCTTCCCCAACGGCGTGATCTGGCCGATCGCCGGCACCAACGTCTTCATCAGCGGCAGCGGGGCGGAGACGATTCCGGCCGGTGCGACGTACATCTATCCGGGCGCTCCCGGTCAGCATCTGTCCATCGACGCCGATCCGGGCAAGACCCGCATCGTGCGCGTCGGCAACGACCTGCACCTGACCATCGTCGGCCAGCCGACCGAGATGATCGTCGTCAACCATTTCGCCATGAACGGCATCGGCGATCTGGTCTTCAACAACGGCACGACCTGGAACATCCAGGGCGGCAAGGTGCTGATCGGCGGCTCCGGCCATGACGAGTTCGTGATCCAGCGCGGCATGGGCGACATGATCGTCTATCCCGACAGCATGGGCGACGACACCCTGCGCTTCGTCGACACGGTGGACGGATCCAAGATCCGCGTGGCGCGCGTCGGCGACAATCTGCGCATCACCATCGACGGCACTGCGGACGCGCTGACCATCGTCAACCATTTCGCCGGCACGCCGATGGAGTCGCTGACGCGCCCCGACGGTTCCATCCTGCCATTGACCGGCGACGGGCTGCTGTTCGGCGGCCAGGGTCCGACCACCTTCCTGGTCGGCGAGACCAGCGGGTCGAAGACCATCTATGCCGAAGGCGGCGACCGCGTGGTCTTCGGTGACGTCGACAGCACGGAGGTGCGGATGATCCGCACCGGGTCCGACCTGCAGGTCTTCATCGACCGCACGCAGCAGGTGGTGACCGTCCTCAATTACTTCGGCGGTGTCGGCAAGCTGGAGTTCGCCGACGGGCGGACCTTCGACCTGTCGTCCCCCTACACCCTGATCGGCGGCGGCGGCGGCGACCGCTTCACCATCGGCAAGACCGGCCCGGCCAGCCAGATCATCCATGCCGGCGGCGGCGGCAGCCAGATCGTTTTCGGCCCCGACGTCTCGCCCGGCGACGTCACCCTGCGGCAGGATGGCGTCGATCTGGTCGTCGCCTTCATCGGCAGCGGGCGCGTCGTGCGCGTCGTCAACCACTTCACCGCACCCACCGACGGTCTGTCGCGCGGGCTGGACGCCATCACCTTCAACGGCGGCCTCACGCTGGACGTCTTCGGCGACAATGTGAGGTTCGGCGAGCAGGGGACGGACGACTTCACCGTGCTGCCCGGCCAGGGCCGGCAATACATCTTCCCCGGCGGCGGCACCGACCGGTTGAGCTTCGGCCCCGGCATCGACCCGGCGCTGGTGCGGATGGAGCGGGACGGCGTCAACCTGCACATCTTCACCGACGACGGCAGCATCGATCTGGTGGCGGTCAACCATTTCGGTCCCACCGGGGTGGCGGGCAGCGGCTCCGGCCTCGCCACCATCGCCTATGCCGACGGGCAGAGCTGGTCGGTCGCCGGCAACGGCATCCTGATCGGCAGCCGCGGCAACAATGCCTACAGCGTGGCGACCAACAGCGGCCCGGTGACGATCCATCCGGCGGGTGACGACAACCGGCTGGTCTTCACCGCCGGCATCCCGCCGGCCAACCTGCGGCTGGTGCGCGAGCATGACGACCTGCGCATCCTGTCGGCCGACGGCACGGTCAACGTGCTGGTGGTCAACCATTTCCAGAACCAGTTGGATCAGGTCACCTTCTCGTCCGGCGCGCCGTGGAATCTGGGGGCGGGCAATGTCTTCATCGGCGGCGACGGGCCGTCGGTCTTCCGCTTCGACAGCATTGCCACCGACCTGATGGTGTTCCCCGGCAGCGGCGACATCGTCGGGATGCCCAGCGGACTCGATTGGAAGGATGTGGTGCTGTCGCGCTCCGGCGGCGACCTGATCGTGCAGGTCCGTGCCACCGGCCGGCAGATCCGCATCGTCAACCACTTCTCCGCCAGCGACGGCACCAGTGGTCTGGCCGGGCTGACCTTCGCCGACGGCACGACGATGCCGCTGGGCGAACTGGCGGTGCTGGGCGGCGGCAGCGGCGATCTGCTGACCGGAACGGCGACCGACGACGTGATGCTGGGGCAGGACGGCGACGACCGGCTGAGCGGTAGCAACGGCAACGACACGCTGATTGGCGGCACCGGCAACGACACGCTGGACGGCGGCACCGGGAACGACGTCTATGTCTATCGGATCGGCGACGGGCGAGACACCATCATCGACTCTGCCGGCTTCGACCGGATCGAGTTCGGTCCCGGCATCGGCCGCGGCGACCTCTATTTCGCGCGGTTCGGCAACGACCTCTACATCCGCTTCCGCGGACGGCCGACCGACGAGATCGTGGTGACCGGCCGCTTCTTCAAGGAGGGCGACGGGACCAGCTTTGTCGAGCGGCTGGCCTTCGCCGATGGCAGCAGCTTCGAGCTGACCCGCACCGACATCGCGCTGGAAACGGTGGGAACCGGCGCGGCGGAGTATCTCCAGGGCTACAATGTCGGCGACCGGATCGAGGGGACGGCCGGCAACGATACGATCCTGGGCTATGCCGGTGACGACACGCTGATTGGCGGCACCGGATCGGATTCGATCGACGGCGGGACGGGCAACGACCTGATCGACGGGCGCGACGATCCCGGCACCGACGGTGCGCAGGACGTGATCCAGGGCCGCGACGGCAATGACACCGTGTTGGGCGGCGGCGGCTCCGATGTGATCCTTGGCGGCATCGGCGACGACAGCCTGTCGGGCGGTGGCGGCAACGACAGCATCGACGGCGAGGATGGCGACGACACCATCGATGGCGGGACCGGTGCCGACTCTCTCCGCGGCGGCAGCGGCAACGACGTCTATGTCTACCGCGTCGGCGACGGGCGCGACACCATCACCGACAGCGCCGGCCTCGACCGGATCGAGTTCGGTCCCGGCATTGGCCGCGGCGACCTCTATTTCGCGCGCTTCGGCAATGACCTCTATATCCGCTTCCGTGGACGGCCGACCGACGAGATCGTGGTGACGGGCCGTTTCAGCGGGGCGGGCGACGGAAGCTCCTTCGTCGAGCGGCTGGCCTTCGCCGATGGCAGCAGTTTCGAGCTGACCCGCACCGACATCGCGCTGGAGACCGATGCGACCAATGCCAGCGAAATCCTGCAGGGCTACAATGTCGGCGACTGGATCAACAGCCGGGGCGGCGACGACGCCATCTATGGCTATGGCGGCGACGATACGCTGATCGGCGATACCGGCTGGGATACGATGTATGGCGGCGACGGCAACGACCTGATCGACAGCCGCGGCGATTCCGGC
>NZ_BADK01000569.1 GCF_000333595.1 Azospirillum sp. B506 | reverse complement strand
GCTCGGTCCCGGGGGACCTCTAGAGTCGTTGGCCTTCATGCTGGACCAGGCGATCAACAACACCAGCCTGGTGCTTCTGCTGTCCTATCGCGGAAAGAACCTGCTCTTCGCAGGCGACGCCCAATACGGGAACTGGCAAGCCTGGATGAACGAGCCGGACGGGGTGGAGATTCTGAACAGCATCGACCTTTACAAGGTTTCCCACCATGGCAGCCACAATGCCACGCCGCACAGTGCGGTTGAGCGCATGCCCAAAGGCCGTTTCACCGCACTTCTGTCGACCCAGGACGCGCCATGGCCGACGATCCCCTATGGGAAGCTGATGGCAGCTCTGGAGGATCGCGCCAAGGCCGTGGTGCGAAGCGACTCCCTGGCGGTGCCCAAGGCCCCGGTCGGACCCGAGCCGACACCGTGCGAGAACCTCGTGCCCGGGCCTTTCTGGTACGACTATCACATCACCCTGTAAGCCAAGCATGGCGAAAGCCAGTGAAACCGTCGTCGGTGGGGGGAAAAGCATGACGTCAACGTCCGGCCGGCGACCGTCCGCCACGGGAGGAAATGGGGAAGGAAACGGCTCGGGGGACGATCCCGACCTCGTCTGCTTCAACGGTGTCGATGCGGCCACGGGGCGGCTTCTGATCGAACCGATGCCTCTGGCCGATCTGGCCGCCCTTGCGGTCGAGACCAAGGTCTTCGATGCCGCAGCTTCCACCCCCTTGGTTTCGGCGCAGCAGCGGCGGCGGCTCGGCCTTTCCTACGGTGTCGATCCATCCGACGTGGCGCAGGCCGGTTGGGGCGTGCTGTTCGCGCCGGGCACTGGGGCCGACGTCCGGGACGCCCTCGCCCCCCTGCTGGAGCACCGTCGCCGGCAGGCCGGCAAGCGCTTCCGCAGTTTCGATGTGCAGGCCGGAGAGGACGCCGTCGCCTTTCTGGCCCGCCACGATGTCGGTCTGGGGGACGTCAACCCGAACCGTGTGCCCTTGTATCTGCTCATCATCGGCGAGCCCAAGGATATCCCCTACGACTTCCAGTATCTTCTGGACGCCGATTATGCGGTGGGCCGGATCGCCTTCGACGATGTGGACGACTACCACCGCTATGCGACGGCGTTGGTGCGCAGCGAAACCCAGCCGGCGGGCCGGCGCAGCGCCGCGGTCTTCGCAACCCGCAACCCGGGCGACCGCGCGACCAAACTGAGCGCAACCCGGCTGGCCCGGCCGCTCCTCGAAAACCTGCGCACGCGGATGCCGAACTGGGCGATTCGGGAGGTTCTGGACGAACAGGCCACGAAGCCGGCGCTGTCCAGCCTGATCAACGCGGCGGACCGACCGTCCGTCCTGTTCACCGCCTGCCATGGCATCGGCTTTCCGCCCGACGATCCGGACCTGCAGAAGGCCCGGCAGGGTGCGCTCCTCTGCCAGGAATGGCGGCCGCTGAGTCCCGGTCCGGTGCCTCCGGATTTCTATTTCGGCGCCGACGACATTCCCGGCGATGCGGCGCTCGACGGGATGGTGGCGTTTCACTTCGCCTGCTACGGCGCCGGCTCTCCCGATTTCGACGATTTCAGGACAGGGGGCGATGGCAGACCCCTGCGGCTGGCGCCGGACCCGTTCGTCGCAGCCCTGCCCAAACGCATGCTGCGCCAAGGGGCATCCGCCGTGATCGGCCATGTGGACCGGGCCTGGGCCTATTCGTTCATGTGGCGGGGGATCAGCTCCTATGTCGATGCCTTTGTCGACTCCCTCCACTGCCTTCTCGACGGCAAGCCGGTGGGACTCGCCGCCGCCTATTTCGACGACCGGTTCAAGACGGTGTCGGTCAATCTCCTGCGCCAGATCGCGCTGGCCCGAAACGGGATTCCGATCAACGAGCTGTCTCTGGCGAACGACTGGATCATTTGCCGTGATGCGCGCAATTACACGGTCGTCGGCGATCCGGCTGCCCGCATTTCCTTCCCTCCGCCCGCTCCCTGACACCGACCGCAGGAGGTCCAGAATGCCCATGATCGACGCCACCGCCGAACGGCCCGCCTATGCGATGATCTGCTACGACAAGGCAGGGCAGGAGCGCCCGGACTCCGGCGGCCTGCTCAGCGAGGCGGTGGTCCGGACGGTGCGGGAGACGCCGGTCACCGACGTGTTCCTGTTCAGCCATGGCTGGGACCATGATGTCGAAGGAGCGCTCGGCCAATACGACACATGGCTGCGGACCGCCCTTGCCCAAAGCGGAGGCATCGATGCCGTCCGGCGCAAATACCAGGGTTTCGCGCCGCTGCTGATCGGCCTGCACTGGCCGAGCCTAGCTTGGGGGGAGGAGGATCTTCCCGGCACGTCTTTCCCGGCGATTGCGATGGGCGGGATGGCGGCCTCGCTCGACCTGTTGCGCGAGCGGATCGCCGACCCGCCGAGGCGGAAGCGGCATTCAAAACCCTGGTCGCGGCGGCGGAGCGGGACCCCGATCCCGACCGCCTGCCGGACGACGCGGTCGATGCCTACCGGATCCTCTACCGGGAGGCCGGGTTGGACAGCGCCGGGGCGGGAGCGGCACCCGGAGCGGATCACGACCTCTTCGATCCGCAGGACATCTACGACGAGTGGCGCGAGGCCGAGGAGGAACTGGCCGGACAGGGTGCGTTGCCCTTCGGCGGCTCGGTGGTCGGCGGGCTGCTGTCGCCGTTGCGTGTCCTGTCATTCTGGACGATGAAGACGCGTGCCCGCACCGTGGGCGAGGCAGGACCGGCGGCACTGCTGCGCGCGCTGCACGCCGCGGTGCCGGCCGGGCGTACCGTGCGCTTCCATGCCATGGGGCACAGCTTCGGCTGCATCGTGATTTCCGCCATGGCGGCCGGGCCTGCCGGAAGCCCGCCGAGGGAAGATCTGCTCGACACCGTTTTTTTGGTGCAGGGCGCCTTGTCCCTGTGGTCCTACTGCAACGACATCCCGGAGGCGCCGGGCACGGCCGGCTATTTCCGGCGCATGATCGATGAGCACCGCGTGTCCGGCCCGATCGTCATCGTCCATTCGGAGCATGACACCGCCTGCGGAACCTTCTATCCGATCGGTTCCCGGCTTTCGGCCAGTTTCGCCTTCGGAGGCTTTCCGAAATACGGGGCCTTGGGCAGCTTCGGGGCGCAGGGACCCGGCAACGATCCGGTCGCCATGACGATGAAGCCGGCCGGCGATGCCTATGGCTTCACCGATGGCCGACTCTACAACATCGACGGTTCGCCCTATATCCGGGCGAGGCATGGACTGGCCGGCGCTCACAGCGACATCGCCCATCCGGAGGTCGCGCACGCCTTCTGGTCGGCGGTTGCCGGCGCATGAAGAGTCCGGTGCGGAACCGACAGGCCGACGATCCGCGGGATGCCATCGGCTTCCCGCTGGAGCCGTTTCTCGCCTCCCTGGCTGCCGATGGCATCCATCTCTCGCCGCGCGACTACGACCGCATCGCGCTGGCGTTGCGTGCGTGGCCGGGGCGGTGGACCGGCGACCACATCGCCGACGTGCTGTGTCCGCTCCTGGCCACCTCAGCCGAGACGGATGACCTGCTGCGCCGCCGGTGCGCCGCCTTCTTCAGCCTGCCATCCGCAGCCGAACGCCGCTTCGCCACCGTCGACGTCCCGCGCGCGTTGGAGGAGTTGGCGACCCTGGAGAGGAAAGACCCAGCCGGAAACCCGAGCGGATCGGCGGGTGGTTTTGGCGTGGGCGTAGGTGGGGATGCGGTCGATGTCGGTCGGAAAGCCGGAGAAATAACGGAAAACTCTAGGAGTTCGCCTTTTGTGCTAATGAATATTTTTGATATCCCTCATTTATTTAAAAGTCTAGTAGACGCCACAAATTTTCGCGCAATTTTTAATTTTAAAAATTCAAAAAAATTCATAGTTTTCGCGATTATAATTTTATTGCAGTTGTTTCTGGTAAGACAATATAGCGAAAATAAAATTGAAGGTTTAATTTACTATATATTGGGATTGATAACAGATAACGTTTATACTAGATTTTTTGCTTCTGTGGTGTTGCTATTGTTGATGATATTTTTTTCTGTATCTATCATTATTTTTATCCTTATCTCTTCCGTTTTTCCTTCTATCCGTAACTTGATAGCGCTCTCAAGACGCTTTTCAAAGCCGCTTGCTGTGATTGACGATGCGGGCGAGTCGCCGTTTGCCATTGCCATGAATGCGCCGCCGGGTCCGCGTCTCAGCGCCACCGGAATCGATGTGCTGGCGGATGGCATCGGGCGGTTCAAAAGCGCGGCAACCAGCCAGATATTGGATATGGCTGGAACGGTGGACACGAGCGTCCGGGCTGGCGGGGTGGCCGACCTGTGTTTCCATCTGCACCGCCGTGACCGTCAGGTCGTCATTCTGGAGGACCGTTCGGCCGAACCGCTGAGCTGGAACAACGCGGCGGCTGAACTGGCGGATGGATTGGAAGAGCGTGGCATCGGCGTGCTTCGCGGCTGGTTCCGGGGAGCGCCCACTGTCTGCTGCCACGAGGACGGGCGGGAACTGCATCTGGACGAACTGGACAACAGCCGGGACGGCTACCTTCTCCTGCTGCTGTCCGACAGCCAAAGCTTGTGTGCCGGCCACCGGCCTTTGCTGGAGGAGCTGTCGCGCTGGCCATGCGTCGCGTGGCTGGAGTTGCGCGACCGTCAGCTTTGGGACGAGGGAACGGCGCTTGCCGCCGGCGCCGGGCTTCCAGTGCTGCCGGCGACCGATGAAGGGCTGACGCAGCTTGCCCGTCTCCATCTGTCGGAGCGCGGCGGTGCTTGCCCGACGCTTGCCCCGGTGTCCGCGCGGGCCGTGTTCCTCGATCCCTACTCGCCCGCTTTGCGCACCCGCATGGACTATCTGCTGGGCGACGCGCTCTCCTGGGCGCAGGATTGTGCGATGGTGCAACCGATCGGCTTCGGTTTGGCCGATGAACTGCGGCGAACCTTTCATGCCAGCGTGCCGCCGGAGCGTATCGACCGGCTGCTCGCGCTGCCAGGGACGGAACGCTCCGCCGTCGGCATCGCTTTCGCCCAGCCCGTCCTGGCCGTTCTGGCCGAGGGGTTCGCCACGCTGCGGGACGCACGGGAACAGGAGCGGGTTCTCGATTTCATCGAAGAGACCATCCGACGCGCCGAGCCTCCCAGGCCCGCCAAGGGCTGCACGACCATTCCCCACCTGATGTGGCGTTGGGCGATGGCGCGCGTGCGGTTGGAGAGGGACCCCGATGCCGCCGCGGAGGAACTGAAGCGGCTCTCCGCGACGCCCCTGGTCCACAGCCTGAAGGACACCCTGCAAAGCCGCACCATCCGGCAGGAGGCGGAGGAGCGGGACGGCCGTATTCCCCTGCGCCGTGCGCCGCGGAGCCTGCTGGCGAAAAACATCCTGAAAGGCCTGACGGGTGAGACCGGGCGGCATTCAATGCGTCAGCGGATGGAGCGCGCTTTGAACACCATGGCCGCGCGGATGCTCATGCATGCCGCCGCTGTGCCGCCGCTGGCGGGATTCGCCGAATCCTATGTGCAGTCGCGCAAGGGGACGTTCGCGAAGTCGCCGGTCGGCTGGCAGGTCATCAAGGAACTCAGTAGAGGCCTGCAGTGCGAATTCTCTCCGGAGGGACGTTATTTCGCAGCAGCCAACGGTTCGGTCGTTCAAATCTATGCGCCTGATTCGGGGCGCGTTGTTCATCGGTTTCCCCACCGTCACGCAATCCGTTGGCTTTCCTTCTCGCCCGATGGAGACAAGCTGGCATGCGGGTCGGAAGCTGGGGAACTCTCGATATGGTCTCTCGACGCTGGGACTCTGCTTATGGAATTCCACGGACTGACACGTGCTTTCATGCCATTCGCGTGGAGCGATAATGATTGTGTTGCTTATTACAATGGGAGCGAAATATTTCTAACAAACAACGACAGATTGTGCAAAATTTTTGGGGAGTCTGATGGTTTATCCTGCTTATACAGCGATGAATTCAGAGTTATAGCTTGCATGATATCAAAAGAAATTTTTTTCTTACCTAGAGTAGGTGAAAGTTATTCAGAAATTGATAACATGAGAAATTCATTTTCTATTATACAACCAATAATATTATTTGGGAAAGTCGGATTTAATCATGAAAAAAAATTCCTATTAGCAAATAGAATGTATTTACATTATTTTAAAGACATGGAAGAAGAAAGTGAAATCGTTGATGAAAATTATCCATTAATTATGTCATTGCCATCAATTCATTACGATAATCTATTAAAATTAAATGAATTATCATTATATAGCAAAAATAATCTTTTTCTTACAATCAAAATATTTTTGATGATTTCTTTATCATCTCTCATGGTGTTTGGATGCTTTTTCATTCCTCCTTGGCTTCGCATGAGGGATGCACAGTGGCGCCTTGGCGACGATGACATGCGGGTTGAGGGGCCTTTGGTCGATGGGAAACGGCTCTCCGCCACCAAACACAAAGAATTCTGGTCTTTTCATCGCCTTGACGAGTCCAAGCCATGACCATGCATATTGAGATATCGCCGTTCGGCAGCAGTTTCTCCGTTCGTGTACGCACAGCTGGAGGAGCGTTCGAGCTGGATCGTCCCGGCGTGTCGCTTGGCCCCGAAGCGATGGTGACTGTCCGGGGCGAGCCGGTGCCCCTTGTCCGCATCTGCGACGCGGCGCGCGAACCGGACTACACCCACACCGCCGCGCTGCTCGACCGGCGCGGTCAGGTGGCGGTGGGAGAGTATCTCTGGAACGAGGTGTTCGGCGATCGGGCGGCCGAATGCTGGAGCCGCCTGCCGAACATCGCCAGCGAAATCCGGATCGTCACCACCGATGAACGCATCGCCCGCCTCCCCTGGAATCTGATGGGACGCGAGGGTGGGCACTGCGTTCTGCGCAACGTGATGGTGGCGTTGGCGACGCGGACGGACCATGAACCGGCTGAACTTCCGCCCCTTCCCCATGTGCTCGTCGTCGCCCCGCAGCCGCGCGACCGCGATCCCACGGCCGGCGCCGCTCATCTGGACGAGTTCGAGGCCATGCTGCGCGGGGCCGATCCCCGCTATGCACAAGGTGGCCAACGCCTCCGCATCGTCCGTTCGTGGCAGGAGTTCCTCGACGTCCGGGATTTCAAGGCCGACGTGGTCTATTATTACGGGCATGGCTTCGCCGATGGCGACAGCGCCGAACTGTGGTTCGAGAACGAAAGCGGGCTGGCCCGCGCCATGCCCCTGGCCGATTTCGCCAACGCGCTGCTGCGCGTCTGCAAGCCGGTCATCGTCTATCTCAACTGCTGCCAGGGCGATGCCGCCGGGTATCTCGGCGCCGGGTTCCAGTTCGGCGACCGGGTCCCGGCGCTGGTGGCGAACCGGGCCACCGCCACTGTCGATCTGGCACGCAAGCAGGGGATGCTGTTCTGGCGCCGCGTCCTGCTCGACGGTGCCGACCCTGGACAGGCCGTGCGGGAGCTGTATCTGGGCTATCTCGAACAGGGGCTGGACAGCAACTCGGTGCATTGGATGACGCCGGTTCTCTACCGGCACTATTCCAAATGGCAGTCAAGCCCGCTGCTGAGAGAGCAGCTCAGCCGGATGGGCGATCCGTCCTGGCACCTGAAGGTCGATCGCGTGCCGCAGGCGAGCCGCATCCTGTACGAGATCGAGACCATGTTCCAGCAGGGCAAGCCGCGATCCCAGGCCTACACATGGTACGGAGGGCCGGGGCATGGATGCGAACTGCTGGTCAAGCGCCTGCGGGTGGACTTCGACGAGCGGCTGCGCGACACCAAGATCGTCGAGTTCGCGCCGGAATGGCCGCAGGTCGCCGAGCCGGGCCAATTTCGCAACATGCTGCTGCAGGCATTCGGCATTCAGCGCTTCGAGGATGTTCCGGCCGCCTTGCGGCGGGATGTGCGGGCGAATTCCGACACGCGCGTCCTGGCCTATATCCGCCACATCACGGTCAAGGGGCAGGGGGTCATCAACCCGGCCTCGCTCCGCCAGTATCTCGACCTGTGGAACCGGGAGGTCGCTCCCCATTTCAGCGTCCGGAATTTCGCCGTCCTCGGAACCGCCTTCGTCGTCGAGAAGCCGCAGAACTTCGCCGAGGCGATGATCAAGCACGGCCCCCCGGCCGACGGCATGGCGCTGACCGGCTTCACCCTGCTCGACGAGCTGAAATCGCTGACCCGCCAGGATCTTGTCCATTTTCTGAACCGGCACAAGATCGAGTATCTTCCTGCGGACTTTGAACGCACCCTGGACGCCATCCTGCAACGAACGGGCGGCGCCTACGAGGCGACGGTCGAAGAGCTGGAGAAGGCGGTGATCAAACTTTGGGAAAAGGGGACGATCGAGCTGACTCCCAACAGCAACGATCCGACCCCGGACTTCGATTACTGATTCAGCCGGAATTCCGATGACCAATTACCGCTTCGATCTTATCCGTGCAGCCGACGACGAGGTGCCGCCCCGGTCGGTTCTTCTGAACCGGCCCTTTGCGGCCATCGACACCGGGTTCGAGGCCGATGCCCGACGCTTCGTCCCCGGCCAGGCGTTGGAGACCGCGATCAACACCGCGATTGCCGTCGGCGAGCCGCTTCTGATAACCGGCGAACCCGGTACAGGAAAAACCCAGGCCGCTTATTACATCGCCTGCAAGCTGGGCATCGAGCCGGTGATCCATTTCCAGGTGAAGTCGGACACGACCGCCAGGGATCTGCTCTACAACTTCGACACGGTGCGCTATTTTCATGACGCGCACATCGCCGGTGCCACCAAGACCCGTCTGCAAAAAGGGCGGTATGTCGAGCGACGCGCCCTGTGGGAGGCTTTCGAGTCCGAATACCCGCGCGTGCTGCTGATCGATGAAATCGACAAGGCCCCGCGGGACTTTCCCAACGACCTCCTGCACGAATTCGACAAGATGGAGTTCACGGTCCTGGAGACCGGCAAGAGGATCCGGACGCCACCGGCCAAACGGCCGATCCTGGTCATCACCTCCAACAGCGAGCGACGGCTGCCCGAACCGTTCCTCCGGCGGTGTGTCTACCACCATGTCCGCTTCGACGAGCGGCTCCTGCAGGAAGCCGTGCGCCTGCGGCGCGACATGTACCTGCCGCTGAGCGACGACTTCATCGCGTTGGCATTGCGCCGCTTCATGGCCCTGCGGGACGAGTTTCCGCTGCGGAAAACGCCCTCGACCGGCGAGTTCCTGGTGTGGCTGCGGGTGCTTGCGCTGGCCGTCGGCTCCTATCCGGAACAACTGCATACCGACCTGTCGAAATTGCCCTATCTCGGCGTCCTTCTGAAAGATCATCAAGACATCGCCGATGTGCAGAAGCGATGACTCTGTGCATTGCCACAAGCCGTCGGTCGGCGACGGTCTCCGCCCGAGGTTCCGATCATCGTCTGGCAAGCTCCCCCCTGCTGCCGGTCCCGGCCATATCGTTCGGCGATAGGCCCGCATGACGGGGCCGGCAGCAGGTCTGAGGCGCGGGGGTTACCCCCACGGCCGTCCGATCAGGACGCGGTGAGCGTGACGACGACGGTTCGCCAGCCGTCGGCGATGCGGTCGGACGCCACCGTGCCACCGGCGATCTCCAGCGCGCGGCACTCCTGCGGCGGCAGCAGCAGGGTCAGGGAGGTGGCGGCGGGCGGACGGGCGCCCTCCTTGGCCAGCGTTACCGTCAGGCGGTCGGCCGAGGCGGCGACTGCCACCGTCCAGCGGCCATGGTCACCGGTGCGGTACGCCTCGCTGCCGCCGTCATCCTCGTAACAGCCGGCCTGGAAGGCGCCGGTGCCACGATGGGGGAACAGCGCGAAACCGCGTTCATCGGCGCCCCGGTTGAAATGCTGGTCGGCGAGGTTGAGCGGAATGGCGCAGCCGGCCCGCGCCAGCAGCGGCGGACGGTCCAGCGGCGCCGCCAGGGTCACGGTCCGGCCACCGGTGAAGCATTCCCCGGTCCAGGCGTCATACCAGTCGGTCCCCGCCGGCAGATAAACCTCGCGGTCCCGCCGTCCCGGCTCGACCACCGGAGCCACCAGCAGATTCGCCCCGAGAAGCATCTCGTCATTTTCGTCGAAGCAGCGCGGATCCTCGGGGAAATCGAGGAAGGTCGGCCGGATCATCGGCTCGTAGGACGTGTGATAGCGCCACAGCAGGTCGTACAGATAGGGGATCAGCCGGGCGCGCAGCTTGATCAGCCGGCTGATCGCCGGGGTGATCTCCGGATACATCCAGGGCTCGTTGACCGTCTTGTCGTCGTTCCAGGAATGGATCGAGAAGCGCGGCAGGAAGATGCCGAACTGCACCCAGCGCAGGAACAGCTCGGCATCGGGGGCCGGCCCGGAGAAGCCGCCGATGTCGTGGCCGGTGTTGGACACGCCCGACAGCGCCAGGCCGGTGCCCATGCGCACATTGTATTTCAGCGTTTCCCAGCTGGTGTAGTTGTCGCCCGACCAGGTCTGGACATAGCGCTGCATGCCGGCGGCCCCGGCGCGGGAGATCAGGAAGGGCCGCACATCCGGTGCGAATTCCTGCTGGGCCTGCTTGGAGGCGCGGATCATCAAGAGCGTGTGCAGCGGCTTGGCGTCGCGCGCCGGGAAGGGCGCGCCGAAGCCGGAGGCCTGGGCGCGGTCGCTCCAGATCTCGAACTCGTTGTTGTCGTTCCAGGTGGCGGCGATGCCGGGTTCCAGCAGCGCCTCCTTCACCCTCGCCTTCCACCAGTCGAGCGTCTTCGGGTTGGTGAAGTCGAGATAGGCGCCGGCCTCGTCCCAGAACTGCACCATCGTCGGGCTGCCGTCGGGATCGCACACCAGCAGTCCCTCGCGCGCCGCCTCCTCGAAGCGGGGATGGTCGCGCAGCAGGCAGGGCTTGATGTTGGCGCACAGCCGCACGCCATGGTCGAGATAATGGCGGGCGAAGGCGGCCGGATCGGGGAACTTGTCGCGGTTCCAATGGAAGACGTAACGCTTGTCGGCGATCGAGGTGTAGCCCGACGACAGGTGGAAGGAGTCGCAGAGGATGTCATGCTCCTCGCACTTCGCCAGGAACTCGTTCATGCGGTCCTGGGCGTCCGGCGCGTCGGTATAGGTCATGGTGGAGCCGGAATAGCCCAGGCTCCATTTCGGCATGAAGGCGGGCCGGCCGGTCAGCCAGGTGAAGCGCCGGGTGATGTCGGCCGGCGCCGAGCCGGCGATGACGTAGTAATCGAGATCGCCGGCGTCGGCGACGAAATAGCGGTAATGGCCGTGATAATTGTCCAGCTCGCGCCCCATGTCGAAGCTGCAGTCGGACAGGGTGTCATAGAAGATGCCGAGCGGGACCTGTGCCGCCTTCTTCCAGGTGATGTAGAAGGGGATGTGCTTGTAGAGCGGATCGGTCGTCCGGGCGTTGTAGCCCATCGCGTCCAGATTGCTCATCCGGTAGGACTGGCCATGGCGGTCGGCGGTCCCGGACCGCTCGCCCAGACCGAAATACATCTCGTCGGCGGCGTCGCGCTTCAGATAGTGATAGACCCGCTCGTCCCACCAGCCGAAATTGTAATTCTGGGTCGGACGGTCGGCGGCCACCGCATGCCACGTCCCCTTGACCTGCGTTTCCCAGCGGCAGAACAGGCCGGTCAGCGCGACGGTCAGGCGCAGTCGCGCGGTGGTCACCACCAGGGTGCCGGCGCTCTCCTCCACCGTGAAGGCCGGGCAGGAGAATCCGGTCAGGTCGAAACGGTCGCGGCCCTCCGCCGGCACATCCTCGGCCCCCGGCGCCACCGTCCAGCTGCGCGGGCTGCGCAGCCTGCCGCCGGGAAGCACCATGACGCGGACGATGTCGTCCTCCAGCACGAACAGATGGGCGATATGACCGCCCTCGGCCGCGCGCAGGGTCAGGCGGGCGCCATCCCGCTCCGCCAGGGCGAAGACCGGGAGGGCGGACAGCGATGGTGCGGACGGGGCGGACGCCGGCGGGTTCGGAAGCGGCTGGGTCATGATGGGTCTCGATGGGGTTGCGAGGGGGCGGCAGCCGAGGCGCCGCGCCCCGAGGGAACAGTGAGGAATTGTGGTCAGCGGGCGGCGGCGGTCCCCGCCGGCGTCTTGTCGCCGCGGTCGCGCAGCAGGGCGATGGCGACGCAGGCGCCGACCAGATCGAACACGGTCAGGCAGACGAACAGCGGGGCATAGCCGATGGTGGTGGCGAGCGCGCCGACGATCAGCGAGAAGGTCAGGCCGCCGGTCCAGGCCGCCGTGCCGGTCAGGCCGTTGGCGGTCGCCACCTCGTGGCTTTCAAAAACGTCGGCGCTCAGCGTGTTGATCAGGGCCGAGATCATCTGATGGGCGAAGCCGCCGAGGCAGAACAGGGCGATGGCGGTGTAGGCATCGCTGGCCAGGCCGATCAGGCCGGGGCCGATCATGCAGATCGCACCGATGACGACGCCGGCCAGACGCGAATTCACCACGGAGAATTTGAAGTGCTTCATGAAGAAGGGTGAGAGGTAGCCGCCGAGGATGCCGCCGAAATCGGCCGCAAGGAAGGGCATCCAGGCGAACAGCGCGATCTGCTTGATGTCCATCCCGCGTTCGGTGGCGAGATAGAGCGGGATCCAGAAGCTGAAGGTCTGCCACGCCGGTTCGGCCAGGAAGCGGGGGATGGCGATGCCCCAGAAGCGCTTGGTGCTGAGGATTTCCATCACCTTGGGCTTCACGCGGGCGCCGCCGGCGCCGGCCGCCGGCGGATTCTGGCCGGCGACGATGAAGGCGTGCTCCTCGGCGGTGATGTTGGGATGGTCGGCGGGCGAGCGGTAGAACAGCCACCACAGCGCTGCGAAAACGAAACCGAGAGAGCCGGTGACGATGAAGGCGGTCGACCAGCCATGCTGCATCTGGACATAGACGACCAGCGGCGGGGCCAGCATCGCGCCCAGCGAGGTGCCGGCATTGAACCAGCCGACGGCGACCGAACGTTCCTGTTTCGGGAACCACTCACCGACCGCCTTGATGCCGGACGGAATGGCAGCGGCCTCGGTCAGGCCCAGCATGCCGCGGAACATGGCCAGCGACAGCCAGCCGGTGGCGAAGCCATGCAGGCAGTTGGCCAGCGACCACAGGACGGCGAACAGCGCGAAGCCGACCTTCAGCCCGAGGAAATCGACGATGTAGCCGCAGACCGGCTGCATCACGGTGTAGGCGAGCTGGAAGGCGGCGACGACGTAGGAATATTCCTGCGTCGTGAAGTTCATCTCGGTCTTAAGGATGGGGGCCATCACGCCGAGAGAGTTGCGCGCCAGATAGTTGATGACGGTTCCCAGGCAGATCAGAACGATGATCCACCATCTCAATCCTTTGATCTTCAACGTTTCCTCCAATGGCGGGCAGCATCGTGGCTTTTCTTGGGGCAATCCGTTGCAGGACTGCCCGGGGTTTGAAAGCGGCGGTGCTGGGAGATGGCCCGGGTATGATTGGCCCCCGGGCGTCGGCCTTCGAAGACGAAAGCGGAGGACGGGCGGTCAGACGCCCGAATAGGCGGCGAAGCCGCCGTCCACCGGAATGACGGTGCCGTTGACGAAACCGGATGCCTTGGTGCTGGCCAGCCACAGGAGCGTGCCGGTCAGCTCGTGGGCCTCGCCGAAGCGGCCCATCGGGGTGTGATCCACGATCTTGCGGGCGCGCGGCGTCATCTCGCCGGTTGCCGCATCGATCAGCAGGGCGTGATTCTGGGCGGTCAGGAAGAAGCCCGGCGCCATGGCGTTGACGCGGATGCCGGTCTTGGCGAAATGCACCGCCAGCCATTGCGTGAAGTTGCTGACCGCTGCCTTGGCGCCGCTGTAGGCAGGGATCTTGGTCAATGGACGGAAGGCGTTCATCGACGAGACATTGATGATGCCGCAGCCCTCGCGGCCGATCATCTGGCGGGCGAAGATCTGGGTCGGCAGCAGCGTGCCGAGGAAGTTCAGGTCGAACACGAACTTCACGCCGACCGGATCGAGGTCGAAGAAGCTGGTCAGGGACGGGTCGTCGAGATCGCCGTCCTCCAGCCACTCCTTGCTGGTCGTGCCGCGCGGGTGGTTGCCGCCGGCGCCGTTGACCAGCAGGTCGCACGGACCCAGGCGCTCCAGCACCGCCGCCGCTGCCTGTTCCAGCGAGGCGCGGTCCAGCACGTCGGCAGCGATGCCGACGGCCTCGTTGCCCTCGGCCCGCAGGGAGGCGGCCACCTGTTCGGCGGCCTCCGCCTTCAGGTCGAGGATGGCGACGCGGGCGCCGGCCTTGGCCAGCGCGCGGGCGAAACCGGCGCACAGGACGCCGCCGCCGCCGGTGACGACGGCGACCTTGCCCTGGAGGTCGGAGGGGTTGAACGGGTTTTCCATGGACGGAGTCCTCACTTCCCGACGTTCGCCTTGGCGGCTTCGGCCTTGGCGACGCCTTCCCACAAGCCGTTCAGGTAGACGGCGCCCAGCGCACGGTCATACAGGCCGTAGCCCGGCTTGCCGGTTTCGCCCCAGATCATGCGGCCATGGTCCGGCCGGGCGTAGCCGTCGAAGCCGGCTTCGTAATAGGCCTTGACGATTTCGGCCATGTCGAGCGAGCCGTCGGCGGAGCGGTGGCTGGTTTCGTGGAAGTCGCCGGCCTCGTTGATCTTCACGTTGCGCAGATGGGCGAAGTGGATGCGCTTGCGGCCGGCGAACTCGCGCACCAGGGCCGGGATGTCGTTCTTGCAGGAGGCGCCGAGCGATCCGGAGCACAGCGTCAGCCCGTTGGCCGGATCGTCGACGATGGCGAGCAGCCGTTCGAGGTCGGCGCGGTCCTTGACGATGCGCGGCAGGCCGAAGATGGGACGGGGCGGGTCGTCCGGGTGGATCGCCATGCGGATTCCGGCCTCGGCGGCCACCGGGATGATGCGCTTCAGGAAATATTCGAGGTTCCGCCACAGCGTCTCCTCGTCCACCTCGGCATAATCCGCCAGCAGCGCCCTCAGTTGCTCGGGCCGGTAGCTGGCGTCCCAGCCGGGCAGCGAAATACCCTGATTGACGTCGATCTTTTCGACCGTCTCGGTGTCGAAGGCCAGCGTGGTCGAGCCGTCCGGCAGCGTCATGTCCAGCGTCGTGCGGGTCCAGTCGAACACCGGCATGAAGTTGTAGCAGATCACCTTGATGCCGCACTGGGCCAGATTGCGGATGGTGGTGCAGTAATTGTCGATCAGCCGGTCGCGCGACGGCTTGCCCAGCTTGATGTCCTCGTGGACCGGAACGCTTTCGATGACTTCAAGCTCAAGGCCGTGCGCCTCGATCTTGGTCTTGAGCGCCTGGATGTTGGCGACCGGCCAGACCTCTCCGACCGGCACGTCGTACACCGCCGACACGATGCCGGTCATGCCGGGAATCTGTCGGATATGGCTGAGCGGGATCGGATCGGTATCGCCGTACCAGCGGAAGGTCATCTTCATCGTCGGTCTCGTTGAAAGCCTGCAGGCCGGACGCCGGCTCTGCGGAAAGGGTCGCGTGGCGGGTGCCGTGACACCCACATGGTCCGGTGGCCCACTGGCCTGACCAGTTAGGCAAACGTTAGCCTAAAGCTTTTATCGCCCGCAATAGGGCTTTTCGGGCTGAATGGAGCGGTTCGGGCGCCCACCTTTCAAAAAACTCCGATGGCGCCTGGATTCCGTGCCGCTCATGGTGTTGGATGCGTCACCGCGCCGCACATCCGCCAGGCGGGTAAGGCGCGATCATCGCGACGTGTGCGAGCAAGAGTCGTCTTGGAGCTGTGTCATGGATTTGCCGACGGTCAAGGTCGAGCGCCTGTATCGCCAGATATCGAACGTGCTGATCCAGTTCATTCGCGATGGTCATTTTGCGCCGGGCCAGCTGCTGCCGGGGGAGCGCGATCTTGCAAAGCAGCTTGGCGTCAGCCGCTCCTCGGTACGGGAGGCGCTGATCGCGCTGGAGATCAATGGCTGGGTCGAGATCCGGACCGGACACGGGGTTTATGTGCGCCCGATCCTTCCCGAGGGTGCGGAGAATGCGGCGGGAGGAGACGGGACGGACGAGGGGATTGGCGTCGAAGCCTTGATGGAGGCGCGCGAGACGATCGAAGGGGAAATCGCGGCACTCGCTGCGAAGAAGGCGACCGATGCGCAAATCCACGACATCACGCGCATCGTCGAACGAATGGAAGTGGATGCGGCGGCCGGCGACATGGAGACCTTCCATGAGCATGACCAGCAGTTCCACGAGATGATCGGTGCGATGACCGGAAATCCGGTCTTCGTCGAAATCACCGATATGCTGTGGAACAAGCGCAAGACTCTCCACTATGCGAAGTTCGAGCGCCAATATTCCGACAGCTCGATCATCGTCACCATGTGCGCCGATCACCGGGTGATCCTTGAGGCGATCCGCAGCCGCGGCGCCGGAACCGCCAGACAGGCGATGCGCAGGCATATCCGGAACGCGCAGAAGCGCCTGTTCGACGGAGGCGCGTGAGGGGTCCCACTGGACCGCAAAAGCGGCTAGTCCGGGGAAGGACGGAACAGCCCGAAGGCGGTGAAGCTCGACGGTCGATCGGTGGCGGGAGCCTTCGTTTCCAAGGCTCCCGCCATCGCCTTTACGCCGGCACCGTCCGTTCCGCCGGAGCAGACGGGTGCATGTCCAACCCTGCCCGCCGCTCCACATCGGTCAGCAGGGCCGCGAGGCGGTCGGCCTCGGCCTGGACCGCGACCACGTCGTACCAGCTGGGCAGCGTCTCCAGGTCGGTGCGCGCCGTGGGGGCCTGCCCCGTCAGCTGCACGAGATTGGTTTCCTCGTTCGGATCCCGGTTCAGGTCGTACATTTCCCATTCCACCAGGAGCGGGTCCGACGGGTCGAAGTAGCGGGCCAGCTTGGCATTCTCGGTGCGCACGCACCGGATGTGGTTGGGCTGGCGCACCGGGCCGGCAGACAGCTCCGGCACGCTCTCGACGCCGAACGCGCCGGTGCGCACGGCCTCGACGGTCTGGCAGTACACCTCGTAGGCACCATAATAGTCGGGCTGGGTGAGCCGGCCGCCATCGGCCGGCTGGGTCACCTCGTCGTCGGTCATGAACAGCACGCCTTCGCGTGGCTGGCCGTTGGGGTAGGTCACCGGCGTGCCGGGGGTCTTCAGCACCGGGGTCAGGTCGACGCCGGGCAACGGCGCCATGGTGTGGCGTTCGGCCAGTTTGGCTGCCGCCTCGTCCAGGGTCGTCCGGTCGACGCCGGTCAGGCCCAACACGGTGGGCACGAGGTCGGCGTGGCTGGTCACCGCATGCACATGCCTCAGCGTGTTCCCGTCGCCGCCCATCGATGTCGGGAAGCGGACCACCATCGGCACATGCACAGCCTCCTCATAGGCGACGTGCCACTTCTCCAGCATCATGTTGTGGGCCGCCCCCAGCTCGCCATGGTCGGCCACGAAGATCACGATGGTGTTCTCGGCCTGCCCGGAATCCTCCAGGGCCTGGAGCACGCGGTTGATCTGCGGATCGACCTGGGAATGCAGCCAGGCGTAGAATTGCAGCAGTTGGATGCTGTAGCCCTCCGGGTCCTCGGAGAGCTGGAACGGGATGGTGAATTTCAGGGCCATCGCCACCGCGGCCTCCCAGTCGGCGGCCCCGGCCGCGTCCCCGGCGGCGCTGACGGCGCCGTGGCTCGCCTTGGCGGACAGCGCCAGTCCGATCTTGTAGGCGGCGTCGAACTGGCAGGACGGCTTGGTCGACAGATCCTCGTTCCAGGTGGGGATCTGGCCGGCGCAATCCTGCGGGAAGCCCTGCGGGTTGAGCGGCATCGACATGGTGCCCTCGGTCGGCGGGTACGACGACTGCCCCTGGAGGGGCACATCGAGCGGGCCGAACACCGGCTGGGTCTTTGCCGTGCTTCCGTCGGTCGGCGGCAATGCCTGGGAAATCACCGTGGGATATGTCGCGATGTCGTGGGGGTTGGTGAAGGACACCACTGCGAACCACGGGCGCTGGGCCGCATCGGTGGCGGGGGTGTTGGGACCGGGCCGTGCCTCGTCCGCCGAAACACCGTAATTGTAGGGCAGCGCCAGCCCGCGGCGGTGCAGGAACAGGCAGGCGTTGTCGGCGAATCCGGCGTCGCGGTAGATGCCCAGGTTGTTGATGGCCGCGCCATGGGGTTCGGGATAGGACAGCTCCCAATCGGAGAAACCGAAACGGTCCAGCGAATGGCAGGCCGGGTTGCTGACATGCCATTTGCCGAAGTAATGAGAGGAATAGCCGACGGCCCGCATCCAATGGCCCATGGTGGGATGACCGTCGGCCTGAAGCCAGGGGAATTGAGCCGCGTTGCCGTCCTTGAACATGCCGTCGGTCTGGGTCACGCCGGTGCGGTTGCCGTACTGGCCGGTGAACATCACCGCCCGGCTGGGGGTGCAGGCGCTGGACGCGATGGTGTGGTTGTGCAGGGCCACCGCGTTCTTGCGCAGCCGGGTCAGGCCGGGGAAATAGGGGGCGTACTCGTTCCCGCTTACATCCGCCTCGCCCCGGAATCCCAGGATCCGCTTCAACGGTTCCGCCAGTCCGCCTTTGGGGCCATAGGAGAAGCGCGGGTAGCGGTATTGATCGACGGAGATCAGAAGGATGTTGGGCCGTGCGCTGGCGTGCTGCGGTCGGTCGGTGTTTCCAGTCATGAGAATATTGTTCCTTGCAATCCATATCGGGAGAAGAGCAACGTCAATGGGTAATCCGCCTGCGAAGGCGGATTTGAATTTATGCTGCAGAAGGTGATGTGATCTTCGTTTTGATTTTGCTTATTTTTAAAGATAGTTTGATAATATTAGTTTCGTCAAACGGTATCGACGGTAAATTTTAAATAATCGTCTCCTATAAAATTAATTCTTATGTGTGTCTTTGTCTTTGCTATCGCCTGGTGGCGGCCCGCAACCATTGTTGCGGTGGTCCGGTGCCCGTTTTCGCGTGGTGCGCCGCCTCCAAATCCTCGGGACGCATTCCTTGGCATGCGAATGGCCGTTCCACCGCCCCGTCTCCTGCCGGCGTCGGCATGGACATGGTTTTGGATATGGGATCGGGGCAGCGGCTCTCCGCACTGCCGCGGGCGTCACCGTTTCGTCGCGGGACAGTCTTCAGAGCCGCCCCGTCATATTGCCTTTTCCCTCGGACAAGCTCCTGAAACGTGTCTCACACGGAACATGCAGGGGCTTGGAGGATATCCCGGTCGAGCGGGAAGATGGGGCGGCGTGCGTGTCGGTAAGGCAGTTTGGTCAGGTCGGGCGTGCACAGCGCGCCGCTGTCGGCGACGATCACCTCGCCGGCGATGGGCTCGAACGACGCGCGGAAATGCTGCATCGACTTGACCGTGACCGACCGGCAGCGTTCCGGCGCGATGCCGAACGCGCGGAACTGGCCGAGATCGAGCATCTGCGCGACATTCGAAATGACGAGCACGTCGATGCCGCCGATGCGGATGACCGCCGAGGGGCCGAAGCTGCCCTTCAGACCCGCCATCATCGGTCCCTCCCCGACATAGTCGCCGGCGAACAGGCCGAGCAGCGTCGCCGTGACGTCGAGGGGGCCGCCACCGAAGCGGGGATCGGTCTTGCCGCCGAGCCGGAGCCGGACCGTTTCGCCCGGCCGGCACCGCGAAAGCGCCGCTACCGCCTTCGGGTCGACCAGCCCGCCGAGGCAGGCATCCTCGACCTCTGCCGCGATCAGCGCCGCCAGCAGGCGGGTGGAATCGCCATAGGCGCCGCCGCCGGGATTGTCCGCATAGTCGGCGATGACGAGCGGACCCTTCGTCGCCCGGTAACTCCGTGCCCGCGCCGCGGCGTCCTCGACGGACAGATAGCGGTTCACCACCTCGTTGCGCCGGTTCCAGATGTCGTCGGCGATCCCACGGATGAAGGCGCGGTGCGCGGCAAGATCGCCCTGGCAGGTGACGAGCACGGTCGGTCCGACCTCGGCGATGTCCGCGTTGCCGAATCCACCGTTGACCGACACGGCGAAGACGTCGGGTTCCTGTTCGTAGGCGACGGCCTTGGCCAGCCGTTCCACCATCGGACCGGTGTCGGTGCGGCCGCCGGTCGCCTCCTCCAGCATCGGGCGGTGCTCGCGCAGCGTCACCGGGCGGATCTCGCCCGTCATGGCGCGGGCGAGGATGGAGGCCGCCTGGACGCCGCGCTCCCGCATGTCGACATGCGGGTAGCTCTTGTAGCCGATGACGATCTGCGCGTGGGCGACCATCGCTTCGGTGACGTTGGCATGCGGGTCCAGCGTGATGCCGATGGGGATGTCCGGCCCGACGATGGCGCGGATGCGCGTGAGCAGTTCGCCCTCGCCATCCTCCAGATGCTCGGCCACCATCGCCCCGTGCAGCCCGAGGAGGATGCCGTCGATCCTGTCCCGGTTTTCGGCGACGGCGGCGAGGATGACGCCCGCGATGTGTTCGTAGGCCTCCTCGGTCACCGGACCGGCCGGCGTCGCCCCGGTGCTGAGGGGGTGGATGACGGTCCAGCCGTCGCGGCGGGCGATGTCGAGGAAGCCGCCGAGCGGCGTGTTGGCGTCGCCGCGCTCGGCGAAGGCCGTCTCGCCTTCGTACCAGTAGCGGTCGCGGAACGCCTTCAGGTCCGTCTTGCGGCAGGAGAAGCTGTTGCTTTCATGCTGGAACTCAGCGGTGAGCACCGTGACGGGCATCGCGATCACTCCGGGGGATGGGTCAGTCGAGCGGATGGTGGCAGGCGACCGGGTGCGGATCGGTGGCCGGAAGGACCGGCTTCTCGGCATAGCAGCGGCCGCTGGCGACCGGACAGCGGGCGGCGAAGGCGCAGCCCGGCGGACGTTCGAACGCGCTGGGGATTTCCCCGCTCAGCCGGGTCACGGTCCGGCGCCGCTCAGGATCGGGCAGGAAGGCGCTTTCCATCAGCGTGCGCGTGTAGGGATGGCGGTGCGGAGCGTCGGTCGATGGCAGGATCTCCACCGCCGCTCCCAGATACATGACGACGATCCGGTCACAGAAATACCGCACCAGCCCGAGGTCATGGGAGATGAAGAGGTAGGTCAGGCCGAGCCGGCTCCTGAGATCGGCCAGAAGCGCGACGATCTGCGCCTGGATCGACACGTCGAGAGAGGCGGTCGGCTCGTCCAGCACGATCAGGTCGGGCTCCAGGGCGAGCGCGCGGGCAATGCCGACACGCTGCTTCTGGCCGCCGGAAAGCTGGTGCGGATGGCGTTCGGCAAGCTGCGGGTCGAGCCCGGCCATCTCCAGCAGACGCGCGGCTTTCTCCCTGCCTTCGGCGGGGGTGTGGCGGATGCCGTGCACCTGGAAGGGTTCCATCACCGCGTCGCGGATGGTGAAGCGCGGGTCGATCGAGGAATAGGGATCCTGGAAGACCATCTGCATGTGCCGGCGCTGCCGGCGCAGCGCCGCCGGCTTCAGCCCGGCAAGGTCGTGCCCCTCGAAATAGACATGGCCGGCGCTGGGCTTCAGCAGATGCAGGGCGAGCCGGGCGAGCGTGGACTTGCCGCAGCCGGACTCCCCCACCACGCCGGTGACCTTGCCGCGCGGGATATCGAGGGTGACGCCATCGACGGCGCGCATGGTCCGCTTGCGGCCGAAGAGGCCCGCCTGCGCGCTGAAGTCGCGGCTGACGCCATCGAAGCGCAGGATCGAGTCAGGGATCCGGTCAGCCATGGGCGGCCTCCAGCGGATGATGGCAGAAGACGATGCCTCCGCCCCCGCTTCTGTCCAAGATCGATCCGGCCGGCACCTCCGTCCTGCACTCCGCTGCGGCGACGGTGCAGCGCGGATGGTAGCGGCAGCCCTTCGGGTAGGTGAAGGCGGTCGGCACCATGCCGGGAATCCCGACCAGGGTGCCCGGCGCCTGCCCCTCCCGCGGGATGCAGCCGATCAGCGCCTTGGTGTAGGGGTGGCGCGGCCGGGCGAAGATGTCGTGGACGGTCCCCGTCTCGGCGCACCGCCCGGCATAGAGGACGCTGACCCGGTGGCAGGCCTGCGCCACCACGCCCATGTCGTGGGTGATCAGGAGGAGGGCAACGCCGCGCTCCGCCACCAGATCGCTGAGGATCTGGATGATCTGCGCCTGGATGGTGACGTCGAGAGCGGTGGTCGGCTCGTCGGCGATGATGAGGTCCGGATCGCCGGCCAGCGCCATGGCGATGACGATGCGCTGCTTCATGCCGCCGGAGAGCTGGTGCGGATACTGGCCGTGAATGGCCGCGGCCTCGGGAATGCGCAATTGATGCATGAGGTCGAGGCTGCGGGCACGGGCCGCCGCCGCCGACAGCCCGGCATGGAGCCGCGAGGCCTGGTCGATCTGCGCGCCCACCGTCAGGATCGGGTCGAGCGACGTCATCGGGTTCTGGGAAATCAGCGCGATGCGCCGGCCGCGCAGGGCCCGATATCTGGCCTCCGGCAGGATGGTGAGGTCGAAGTCGTCGAAGCTGGCGCGCCCGGCGGTGATCCGTCCGCCGATCAGCGGCAGCAGGCCCATCAGCGTCATCGCCGTCAACGACTTGCCCGACCCCGATTCCCCGACCAGCCCCAGCACCTCGCCGCGGTCGAGCGAAAAGCTGATCCGGTCGAGGAGCGGCACCATGCCGATGGCGACGGAAAGATCCGTGACTGCAAGAAGGCTCATCTCAGCGCTCCTTCAGCCGGTTGCGGATGGCGAGCGCGTCGATCAGCGCGTCGCCGAACAGGTTGATGGCGACGACCGTCACCGCGATGGCGAGGCCGGGAAAGAGGATGACCCAGGGGGCCAGATAGATCTGGGCGACGCCGGAACTCATCAGCGCGCCCCAGCTCGGCAGCGGCGGCTGCGCGCCGAGGCCGAAGAAGCCGAGCGTCGCCTCCAGGATGATGGCGTCGCCGACCGCCAGCATCCCCGCGACGATGACCGGCGTCAGCGCGTTGGGAATGAGGTGGCGGGCGAGGACATGGACATGGCCGGCTCCGATGCTGACCGCCGCCTCGACATAGGTCTCCCGCTTCAGGGCGATGATCTGGCTGCGGGTGAGCCGGGCGAACTGGGCGAGATAGCCGATGGCGATGGCGATGCCCGCGCTCGACAGGCCGGGGCCGAGGATGGCGATCAGCACGAGGGCGATGAGGATTTCCGGAAAGGACCAGGTCACGTCGGCGACGGCCATCAGCACCCGGTCGACCCAGCCGCCGAGATAGCCGGCGACCGCCCCGATCACGAGGCCGACCGTCACCGACAGCGAGATCGAGGTGACGGCGACGCCCAACGACACGCGCGCGCCGTAGATGATGCGCGAGAGCAGGTCGCGGCCGAACTCGTCGGTGCCGAGGAGATGGGCGGCCGACGGCTCCATCACGGCGCCGGCGAGGTTCTGCGCCGCATAGGGGTAGGGCGCCAGCCACGGGGCGGCGATTGCCGCCGTCACCGCCAGCGCGAGGATCGCGGCCGACGGCGCGCCGCGCGGGCTGGAGACGGCGGTGCGGAGGGCGGTCAGCACGGCCATGTCAGCGCATCCCGTCGCGGATGCGGGGATCCATCGCCGCCTGGGCCAGATCGCCGAACAGGGTGCCGAGCATGACGGCGATGCCCAGCATCAGAAGGCAGCCCTGGACAATCGGATAGTCGCGCTGGTTGAGGGCGGAGATCAGGAGCGAGCCGAGGCCGGGCCGGGCGAAGACATACTCGATGGTCACGGCGCCGCCGACCACCCAGCCGATCTTCAGGCCGAGGATGGTGACGACCGGCAGCAGCGCGTGGCGCAGCACATGGCCCAGATAGATCCGCCGCTTGCTCAAGCCCTTGGCGTGCAGCATGAAGACGAAGTCCTGCCGCGCGGCGTCCAGCATGGCGGCGCGGGTGACGCGGGCGATCAGCGCGACCCCGCCCAGCCCGACGGTGAGCACGGGCAGCACCAGCGCGTCGGCGCTGCGGGCCCCGGACACCGGAAACCAGCCCAGCTCCACCGCGAAGACCAGGATCATCAGCAGGCCGAGCCAGAAGTTGGGAATGGTGGCCCCCAGCAGGATGACGGCCATGACTGCGCGGTCGAACCAGCCATCCCGGAAGAAGGCCGCGAGGGCGCCGATGGCGATGCCGACGGTGGCGGAAAAGGCGAGCGCCAGACCGCCGAGCGCCAGGCTGTGCGGCAGATTGGCGAGGATCAGGGTGGCGACCGGTTGCTTGAGGACGATGGCGTCGCCGAGATCGCCGTGGAAGGCCCGGTCCAGCCACACGCCGTACTGGACGACGAGCGGCCGGTCCAAGCCGAATTTCGCGGTCAGTTCGGCCCGCCGTTCCGGCGACGAGCCGATCTGCAGCATGTTGTCGATGGGGTCGCCCGGCACCAGATGCACGATGGCGAAGACCACCGCCGACATGACGAGGAAGACCGGGATGAGGAGCAGGAGGCGCCTGATGAAATAGCCGAACATCCGGGTTGATCCTTGCGGCGTCTATTTGGTCACTTCGGCGTCCAGAATGGTCTGGCTGGTCAGGCGGGTGCCCCGCACCGTCTCCGGCAGCTTCAGCTTCCTGGTGGAATAGGCGAAGATGTTGGCCGGCTCGTAGATCGGGGCGAAGGCGTATTGCGACAGGATGTATTCGTGATACGCCTTGAAATTCGCGACGCGCTCGTCCCAGGTCCTGGCCTTGGTCATGGCGAGGTCGTTCAGCTCCTCCGCCTTCGGATCGTTCAGCATCGACACGTTCGGATAGCCGAGGCGCTTGCCCGAGAAGAACCAGTCGATGATGTCGGCGTTGGTCCAGGAATAGGAGCGCACCGCCAGCTGGTGTTCGGTCTTCTTCTTGTACTGGGCGTTGATCGAGGAGGAATCGAAGACGGTGATGTCCGCCTGGATGCCGACGTCCTTCAGCTGGGCCTGGACGGCTTCGGTGATGCGCTTGAACTCGGTGCCGTTGGAGGTCCACAGCTTCACTTGAAGCTTCTGGCCGTTCTTCACCCGGACGCCGTCCGGCCCGGCCGTCCATCCCGCCTCGTCGAGGAGCTTCTTCGAGCGGTCGGGGTCGTAGGCGATGGCATATTTCGGGTCGATCCTGGATTCCTGAAGGGACGAAATCAGGAAGCTGTTCGCCGGGGCGCCGACGCCGCCATAGAGCGTCTGCCAGATGGCCTTCTGGTTGACGGCGTAGGCGGCGGCCGCCCGCACCCTGATGTCGGTGAAGGGCTCCACGGTGACGTTGATCGGCATATAGACGATCTCGGTGCCGGGAATCATCATCACCTTGACCGACTTCTCGGCCTTGAGGCGGGGCAGGAAGTCGGTCGGCACCGTGTAGAGCAGGTCGACGCCGCCGGTCTGGAGTTCGAGGAAGGCGGTGGAATCCTCGGCGATCTCGCGCACGGTGATCGTCTTGATCTTGGCCGGACCGCGGTTGGCCGACAGGTCCGATCCCCAGCTATAGGCGTCGTTGCGCACCAGAACGGTGCTCTGGCCGACGGTGAAGGACGCCATCTTGTAGGGGCCGGTGCCGACGGCCGCGGTCACGCCGAACTTGTCGCCGAGTTCGTCATAGGCCTTGGGGGCGGGGATGCCCATGAAGGAGGAGGCGAGGTTGAACAGCAGGTTTGGGTCCGGCGCCTTCATCAGGAACCGCACCGTCAGGTCGTCGACCACCTCCACCTTGTCGATGTTGGCGACCATATAGGCGTTTTCGGTTCCGGCGAACTTGGGGATCCACCATTCGATGGTCCTGGCGTTGAAGGGTTCGCCATCGTGGAAGGTCACGCCCGGCTTCAGCTTGAAGGTCCACTGCATGCCGTCGGGCGTCTGCTCCCACGAGGTCGCCAGCGCGCCGTGGAAGCTCTGGTCGGTGTCCTGCAGCAAGAGCCGGTCGAAGATCAGCGAATTGGCGCTGTTCAGCCGGGTGCCGGTGATGGGGTTGTAGGAGGGGGCGCCGACCTCGCGCGCCGTGACGGCGAAGGTGGCCTCCTGTGCAAGAAGCGCCGAACAGGAACAGGCAAGCGCGGAAACGGTGAGCAGTGCTAGTCTGGTAAGCGTCTGCATGGAGCCTTCCCCCAATCGATGTGCCGTGTGGTTTCTCCGGTGGATCACGTCTCGGGCCCGTCGGCATCGCCGACATGGCCGGTAAAGCGGGCGTAGAGCTGGGACACCCTGGTCATGCGGGCCTCCACCCCGGGTCCGATCTCGATGGAAATCGCGTTCATCATCAGGTTGATGAGGCTTGCCATCTGGGCGGTGGAATCCCAGAAGAGGTTGAATTCGGTCGGCACCACGAACATCTCGCTCGCCAGCGCCGCCCCCCAGTCGCAGAAGGCGTCGGTGACGAGGGTGACCGGAATGTCCCGCTCGCGCGCCGCGCGGGCCAGCAGCTTGGCGAGCCGCGAATAGCGCCGGGCCTCGAACAGCACCAGCGCGCTGCCCGCCGTGTCGGTCTCCAGCAGCTCGGCGAAATGGCCGCCGTCGAGGTCGAGCAGCTGCACGCCGTCGCGCAGATATTGCAGCTGATGGGTGAACATATGCGCCATGCCGCGCTCGGTCTGGAAGCCGGCGGCGAAGACCCGCCGTGCCGTGGCCAGCCGCCTGACCACCTGCCGCCACTGGTCCGATTGGGCCAGCTCATAGACCGCGACGAGGCCGGCCATCTCCAGCTGGAGCGATTGCGCCAGGGCGTCCTCCCCGGCGAGCGAGCGCGCCTGGAAGGCCTTCAGCCGGTCGGAGATCAACCAGGGCCGGTCGCCGATGTCCTGCTTCAGCTGGCTTTTCAAATCCTTGAAACTGGCGTAGCCGAGCGAGCGGCAGAAGCGGCCGACCGTCGGCTCGCTCACTCCCACCTTGGCGGCCAGCGTCGCGGCCGTCTCGAAGGGGACGCTGCCGGTGCGGGCGAGCATGTAGCTGGCCAAGGCCCGGTCGGCTTTCGAGCCGGTCGTCAGGCAGGTGCGCAGCCTGTCCCGTATGGTTCCTTCCATCCGCGGGCCTCCTTTCGCATCAAGGCTGATAGTTTTCTTTCATACCGTCAAACAATTTTTATTTACTTGCAAAGAAAGCGACGATGCGGTGATCTGGTCAGGCAGAGAGACCGCGCCGTCCGCCGCTATCCTTACGGGTCGGACGCGGAAGGATGGACGTCAACCCGGATGGGACGGCATGGCGACGTATGATTTTGCGGTGATCGGTGCGGGCATTTCCGGTGCGTCGGTGGCCTACGAGCTTCAAAGCCGGGCGCGCGTCGTTCTGATCGAAGCCGAGAGCCAGCCGGGATACCATTCGACGGGGCGGTCAGCGGCGCTCTACACGCCGAACTTCGGATCGGCCCTCGTCCGGCGCATCAATGCCGTCGGCCGCGCCTTCTTCGAAGCGCCGCCGGACGGCTTCGCCGAGGCGCCGCTGCTGTCGCCGCGGGGGGCGCTCACACTGTTCAAGCCAGGCGACGAGGCCGAGATTGCCGCCTTTCTGACCAACGGCACCGAGCGCGATCCCATCCACCCCATTCCGGTTGCCGAGGCCTTGCGCCTCGCCCCTCTGGTCCGTCCCGAGTTGGTCGCCGCCGCCGCCTTCGAACCGGGCGTGACCGACATGGATGTGGCCGCCATCCACCAGGGGTTCCTGCGTGGGTTCCGGCAGCGCGGCGGCGACATCCGGCGCGCCCAGCCGGTCAGCGCGCTGACGCGCGACGGCCAGGGCTGGCGGGTGACGGCCGGCGGCGAGGAGATCCCGGTGGCGGCCGTGGTGAACGCCGCCGGGGCGTGGGGCGATGCTGTCGCCCGCCTGGCCGGCGCCCGCCCGGTCGGTCTCGTGCCCAAGCGCCGCACCGCGCTCGTCGTCGATGGCCCGGAGGAGATCGATCTTCACGGGATGCCTCTGGTCGAATTCATTGGCGACGCGCCCTATCTGAAGCCCGACGGCGGCCGCGTCATGGCCTCGCTCGCCGATGAAACCCCGGTCGAGCCACAGGACATCCAGCCCGACGACATGGACGTCGCCATGCTCGTCGAGTGGCTGGAGACCCACACCAGGGTCATCGTCCGCAAGGCGCCGCGCACCTGGGCGGGACTTCGCAGCTTCGTCGCCGACGCCAGTCCGGTCGTCGGCTTCGATCCGGAACTGGCGGGGTTCTTCTGGCTGATCGGGCAGGGCGGCTACGGGATCATGATGGCGCCGACGCTTGCCCGTATCGCCGCGGCGTTGGCCACCGGCGGGACCGTCCCTGCCGATGCCGCGGCCGCGGGCGTCGATGCCGCCGATCTTTCACCCGCCCGGTGCCGATCCTGACCGAGCCGACGCGGTCGATACGTGGTCGGATGAATTCCGATCGCTGCGTTCACACGCGACGCAGGCTTGGCGACAGTCGGCGCTCGTCCGCACTCGCAGACGATACCCGGTTCGTCAAGTCAGAACTTGTCGGGCACGGAATGACGGCTCTACCGGCGCAATAGGGAAATCCCCGCCGGTCGGCCGGGCAGGACGATTTCATAGGTGCGGCTGGTTGTCGCATCCTCAGGCTGCTGGCCTTGAAGGCTTGCGCGGATCGACACCGTTATCGCCCCATCGCGACCGGTGGCGCTTGATCCCCGTGAGTGATCGTGCCCCCGGCCGATCCGCCGGTTCGTCATCTCCTCTCACGACCCTTGCCGCCCCCTCCGCTCCGCTCGAAGCCCAGTTCAGCTGCCGCCCAAGCCGGCGCAACTCCTTATGGTTGCTGCCAGACCACGGGCGCAGGGCGGGATGGCGTCAATGGCGAAATGGACAGCTGCGCAGTCGGTCGGCGATGGCGCGAAGATCGGCCGGATCGGAAGATTGTGGCTGCAGATGCCAACTCAACGGCTGAATGTGCCATTGCCTGCGCAAAAGCGAAGTATCCCCGGTGGATATCAAAAAAGTTGACGGGCATTAACTTTATTCAGTTAAGGGAATATAATCTTAGATAGAAAACAAATCAGAAAAACAATTAAAGTTGACCATGGCGGGGCGTCTCCGATAGAAAAGGCGCAAAAATGGTTTTACGTTCTCGTATACGGAGGCGGTTCGCAAATCCTGCGCCTGCATCGCCTGTTTTTTTGTCGAAGACACAGCTTTCCATGCGGTGGTCCGGCTGCGGTGTGGTCGCGGACGCGGCGTGGTTTCCGTATCCAATCCAGGAAATGAGGAATGCCGCGTCTGGTTGAGGACAGCGTGACTCCAGACACTGGACTGTCATGCCTTGCCGTCATGTTGCGCCTCATGGGGCATCCGGCCGATCCGGAACAGCTCCGTCATGATCAGGCGGTCCGCGGCCGGGCGATGGAGACGCTGGACATCCTGCGCGCGGCAAAGCGCTTCGGCCTGAAGGCGCGCTCCGTCACCACCCGCTGGGACAGGCTGGCCGCCACGCCGCTGCCGGCGATCGCACGGCGGCGCGACGGGCGCTATTTCATCATCGCCAAGGTCGACGGCGACCGCGTGCTGATCCAGGACCCGCTGGAACCGAAGCCGCTGGCGCTGCCGCGGGCGGTGGTCGAACCGGCCTGGTCGGGCGAACTGGTGCTGATGGCGCGGCGCGCCGGCCTGGATCTGGCGCAGGTGCGCTTCGGTATCGGCTGGTTCGTTCCGGCCCTGCTGAAATACCGGCGCCTGTTCTCGGAAATCCTGCTCGCGTCCTTCATGCTGCAGGTGTTCGGGCTGATCAGCCCGCTGTTCTTCCAGGTCGTGGTCGACAAGGTTCTCGCGCACCGCAGCCTGACCACGCTGGACATCCTGGTCATCGGCCTCGTCATCGTGTCGCTGTTCGAGACGGTGCTGGGAGGGCTGCGCAGCTATCTGTTCTCGCACACCACCAGCCGGGTCGACGTCACGCTGGGCGCGCGGCTGTTCGATCATCTGCTGGCGCTGCCGCTGCCCTATTTCCAGGCGCGCCGCGTGGGCGACAATGTGGCGCGGGTGCGGGAGCTGGACCGCATCCGCGATTTCCTGACCGGATCGGCGCTGACGCTGGTCATCGATCTGGTCTTCACAATCGTCTTCCTGGCGGTGATGTGGTGGTACAGCCCGGCGCTGACCGGCATCGTCCTGGCCTCGCTGCCGGTCTATGTCGCGATCAGCCTGGCCGTCACCCCGGTCCTGCGCCGGCGGCTGGAGGCGAAATTCGCCCTGGGCGCGGAGAACCAGTCCTTCCTGGTCGAAAGCATCTCCGGCATCGAGACGCTGAAGGCGATGGCGGTGGAACCGGAGATGCGCCGCCATTGGGAGGAGAAGCTGGCTGCCTATGTCGGCGCCGCTTTCCGTGCCTCCAGCCTGGGGGTGGTTGCCGGCCAGGGCGTCCAGCTGGTGGCCAAGCTGACCATGGCCGCCCTGCTCTATGTCGGGGCGCAGGAGGTGATCGACGGCGCCCTGACCGTCGGGGCGCTGGTGGCGGTGAACATGCTGGCGGGCCGGGTGTCGTCGCCGGTGCTGCGGCTGGCCCAGCTGTGGAACGACTTCCAGCAGGCGCGCGTCTCCGTGGAGCGGCTGGCCGACATCCTCAACACCATGCCCGAACCGGCGGCGAAGCCCGGGCGGCTGCCGCTGCCCGCCATCCGCGGCCGCATCCGGCTCGACCGGGTCGGCTTCCGCTACCGTCCCGATGCCTCCC
The DNA here is from genome assembly GCF_000333595.1 of Azospirillum sp. B506. Classification (GTDB taxonomy): domain Bacteria; phylum Pseudomonadota; class Alphaproteobacteria; order Azospirillales; family Azospirillaceae; genus Azospirillum. The sequence continues at coordinate 1,908 of NZ_BADK01000569.1, read as the reverse complement.
TCACGCTCCAGGGCATCGACCTGACGGTGGAGGCGGGCGAGACCGTCGGCATCGTCGGGTCGTCGGGATCGGGGAAGAGCACGCTGACCAAGCTTGTGCAGCGGCTCTACGTCCCGGAATCCGGCCGGGTGCTGATCGACGACGTGGACCTGTCGCTGGTGGACGTGGCGTGGCTGCGTCGGCAGATCGGCGTCGTCCTGCAGGAGAATGTGCTGTTCAACCGCTCGATCCGCGACAACATCGCGCTGGCCGATCCCGGCATGCCGATGGAGCGGATCGTCGAGGCGGCGCGGCTGGCCGGGGCCGATCGCTTCATCCTGGGCCTGCCGGAAGGCTACGACACGGTGATCGGCGAGCGCGGCGCCAGCCTGTCGGGCGGACAGCGCCAGCGCATCGCCATCGCCCGCGCGCTCGCCACCGATCCCCGCATCCTGATCTTCGACGAGGCGACCAGCGCGCTTGACGTCGAGAGCGAGGCGGCGATCCAGGCCAACATGCGCCGCATCTGCGCCAACCGCACCGTGCTGATCGTCGCCCACCGCCTGTCCACCGTACGCGGCTGCGACCGCATCGTCGCGGTGGAGGAGGGGCGGATCGCCGAGGAGGGCACCCATGACGAGCTGATCCGGCTCGGTGGGCGCTATGCGGTGCTGTGGCGGATGCAGGCGGGCGGACAGGCGGAGGTCGGCCATGGCATCGCTTGAAACCGCAACCGAGCCGGCGCCGGCAGCCGCCGCGCCCCCGTCTTCACCCCCGCCGCCATCCGCACCACGTTCCACGCTGGCGCGGCCCCGTCCGCGCCGTGGACACGAGCTGGAATTCCTGCCGGCGGCGCTGGAGGCGATGGACACGCCGCCGTCGCCATTCGCCAGGGCGGTGTCCCTGCTGATCGTCGCCTTTGCCGTCATCGCCGTCGCCTGGGCCTGGATCGGCCACATCGACATCACCGCCGTCACCCGCGGCCGCATCATCCCCAGCGACCGCAACAAGCTGGTGCAGACGCTGGAGCCGGGCATCGTCCGCGCCATCCGTGTCACCGAAGGGCAGCAGGTGGAGCAGGGGGCGGTCCTGCTGGAACTCGACCCCACCGACAGCGCCGCCGACGCCGGCCGTGCCGAATGGGAGCTGGCGGTCGCGGAAACCGAGGCCGCACGCCTGCGCGCGGCGCTGGCCGGCCAGCGCGGCTTCGATCCGCGGCCGGGGGCCGACGCCGCCCTGGTGACGCTCCAGCGCTCGATCCTCGCCAACCAACTGACGGCACGCGATGCCGCGCTCGACGCCCTCGGCAGCCAGGAGCGCCAGCGCCGGGCGGAGATCGCGGCGCTGGCCGCGGAGAAGGCGCGGCTGGGCGCCACCCTGCCGCTGATCCGTGAACAGGTGCAGGCCAAGCGGAACCTGTCCCAGCGCGGCTACAGCCCGCGCTTCGACCTGCTGGAGCTGGAGAAGGAGCTTGCCGAGGTCGAATATGGCGCTGTCGCCGCGAAGAACCGCGAGGCCGAGGCCGAAGCGGCCCTGAAGGGGCTGGCCGACGAGCGGCGGCGGGTGACGGCGGAGTTCGACGGCAAGGCGATGGCCGACCTCGCCGATGCCGAGAAGCGCGCCGCCGCCTTGCGCCAGGAACTGACCAAGGCGGCGCGGCGGCGGGAGCGCCAGCTTCTGACCGCGCCGGCCGGCGGCGTGATCCAGCAGCTTGCCGTCCATACGGTGGGCGGGGTGGTCACGGCGGCGGAACCGCTGATGGTGATCGTGCCCGCCAGCCGTACCCTGATCGTCGAGGTGCAGGTGGAAAACAAGGACATCGGCTTCCTCCATCCCGGCATGCCGGCGGAAATCAAGGTCGATGCCTTTCCCTTCACCCGCTACGGGCTGCTGCCGGGCACGGTCCTGTCGGTTTCGCACGACGTGATC
>NZ_BADK01000570.1 GCF_000333595.1 Azospirillum sp. B506 | reverse complement strand
TGTGCGCCGCCTGAATGCGCGCTTGCCGCGCGCGGCGGCGACGATCTGCTGATCATCGGCCGCACCGACGCGATGGCGGCGGCAGGTCCGGAGGAGGCCGTCCGCCGCGCCAGGCTCTACCAGGACGCCGGGGTCGATCTCGTCTTCGTGGACGGCATCAAGACGATCGCCGAGGTCGAGGCGGTCGCCCGGTCGGTCGAAGGGCCGAAGGTCGTCAGCATCGTCGACGGAAACGAAACGACGGCGCTGACGGCCGCCGACCTTCAGGAGATGGGCTTCTCCGTCGTGTTCTACGCAGTGTCGGCCCTGTTCTCGGCAACCCGTGCCATCGCCGAGACGCTGGCGGCGCTGCGCGCCGACGGGACGCCCAAGTCGCGGGAATCCGCCATGATGACCTATGCCGACTTCAGCGCCCTGGTCGATCTGGGGCGCTTCAAAACGCTGGACGACGATTTCGGCTGGTCGTGATCCCGCGACCGCCTTCCGGGCCGGTATGGCCTTCCATGGATCAGCTCCCGACGGTCGAGGACCAGGTGCCGGGATAATTGGGCTGCCGCCGGGCGATCCAGGCGTCGAGCCCCTCGCGCAGATCGGCGGTCGGTGCCATCCGGGCGAACTGCCCGGCCTCCACCAGCAGACCCTCGGCGATCGGCAGATTGATGCCCCGCGTGACCGCGGTGAGGATGGTGGCGACGGCGAGCGGGGAATGGATGAGGATGCGCTCCAGCAGCGCCCGTGCCGCCGGCAGCAGCTCCTCATGCGGAACGACCGCGTTGACCAGGCCCAGATCCAGCGCCCGGCTCGGCGAAAAGGTTTCGCCGGTGAGCAGCAGCTGCATGGCGCGCTTGCGCCCGGCCAGCCGCGACAGGCGCTGGGTGCCGCCGAAGGTGGGGGGCATGCCCAGGCGGATCTCGGGTTTGGCGAAGACGGCGCGCTCGCTGGCGATGGCGAGCGGGGCCGCTTCGGTCACTTCGCAGCCGCCGCCATAAGCGAGGCCGTTGACCGCCACCAGGATGGGCTTCTGGAACGCCTCGATCCGGGCGGTGAGCCGCTGGCCGCGCGCCACGAAGTCACGGAGAGCGGCCTCGGGACTCCGGGCCACGGAGCGCGAGAATTCCGGGATGTCGCCGCCGGCGGAGAAGGCACGCCCCGTTCCGGTGAGGATCACCCCGCGCACCCGGCCATCGTCCTCGATCCCGTCAAGGGCGGCGAGCAGGGCGTCGATGGTCTCGTAATTGAGGGCGTTGAGCTTTTCCGGACGATTGAGCGTCAGGGTCGCAATCGCCCCGTCGACCTGCTTCAGGACACACTCGGTCATGATCGGTTTCTCCTTCATCTGCGAGTTCGTCGGTGAGGAGGACAGGATGACCGCCGGAGCCGCTTGAGTA
>NZ_BADK01000571.1 GCF_000333595.1 Azospirillum sp. B506 | reverse complement strand
GCCTGGGCCACCGCCCTGATGGCGGGCATGCTGCTCTACGCGACCTACGACCTGATGCTCGACACCCACGGGCAGACGACGCCGATCGGCCTGCCGCAATGGTGGTTCCACCTGCCGGTGCTGCTGGGCGTTGCCGCCATGACGGTGTTCGCGGTCAACAATTGTTTCAAGGCGGAGCCAACCGCCCGCTGGCCGGCCCTGGCCGTCTGCCTGACCATCGTCGCCGGCATCCTGGGCTGGAACGCCCTGCTGCCGGACAACACGGTGTCGCCGATTCTGCTGCTCTGCGTCACCGCGGTCGGCGGTCTGGCGCTCGGCGTGCCGGTGGCCTTCGCGCTCGGTCTCGGGTCGATGTCCTATTTCCTGATGGACCCGTCGCTGTCGATGCTGATCTGGGCGCAACAGGTGTCCTCGGGCGCCCATCACTTCGTGCTGCTCGCCATCCCCTTCTTCGTGCTCGCCGGCCTCACCATGGAGGTGAACGGCATGTCGTCGCGGCTGATCGAGCTGCTGCTGCGCATGATCGGACGGTTCCGGGGCGGGCTGAACCTGATCGTCATCTTCGCCACCATGCTGTTCTCCGGCGTGTCGGGGTCGAAGCTGGCCGACATCGCGGCGGTCGGCGGCGTCATCATGCCGGCGATCCGCAAGACCGGGCAGGACGAGAACGAGACCGCCGGGCTGCTCGCCTGCACGGCGGTGATGGCGGAGACGATCCCGCCCTGCGTCAACCTGATCATCTTCGCCTTCGTGTCCAACATCTCGATCGGCGGCCTGTTCATGGCCGGGGTGATCCCGGCGGTGCTGATGGCGCTGTGTCTGGCCGGCGTCGCGATCTACGCCGGCACCCGCGTCGATCTCGACCGGGTCTTCGTCGAGGTTCCGCGCCGTCCGCTGCTGCCGCTGATCGGCGGTGCCGCCGTGACGCTGGCGATGATCCTGATGATCGGACGGGGAGTCACCACCGGCATCGCCACCTCGACCGAGATCTCGGCCTTTGCCGTGATCTACGCCTTCGTGGTCGGCGGGCTGATGTTCCGCGAGCTGACGCTGAAGATGACGGTGGCCCTGTTCGTGCGGGCCGCTGCGATGACCGGCAGCATCCTGTTCATCGTCGCCGTCGCCTCCAGCCTGTCCTACGCGCTGACGATCGAGCGCATTCCCGACCAGATCTCCACCGCGATGATCGCGCTCGGCCAGCAGTTCGGGCCGCTCAGCTTCGTCCTGGTGTCGATCGTCATCATGTTCGGCTTCGGCATGATCCTGGAGGGCGCACCCGCGCTGATCCTGTTCGGGCCGCTGCTGACCCCGATCGCCGGCGCGCTGGGCATCAACCCGCTGCAGTTCGGCGTCATCATGGTGATCGCGATGGGGCTCGGCTTCTTCGCCCCGCCCATCGGGGTCGGGCTGTTCGTCACCAACGCGCTGACCGGGACGCAGATGAAGAACGTCGTGCGGCCGATGATGAAGTATCTGGCGGTGCTGGTCGCGGCCCTGCTGGTCCTGGTCCTGGTGCCCGACGTCTCGCTGTGGCTTCCCCGCCATCTGGGGATGATCCGATGACGGCGGCACCGGAAGCGCCCACCCAGGTCCTGCGCTTCGCCTTCTTCCGGGGCCGGGTGTCGCCGGGGTGCGAAACCGCCTTCGAGGCCCTGCTGGCCGAGCGGCTGGTCCCGCTGTGGCGCCGCTTTCCGGGCGCGCTGGAGGTCCGGCTGCTGCGTCCGCTGGACGCCGACGCCGACGCGCCGCCGCTCGCCCTGGTGCTCTCCGTCCGCTATCCGAGCCTCGCGGCGATGCGGGAGGCCCTGGCCTCGGACATCCGCGAACGGACGCGGGAACCCACGCGGGACCTGCTGGCGATGTTCGAGGGCGAGGTGTTCCACACGACCTTCGCGGTCGACGAGCACGGCACCCTCCCCTACGGCCTGGATCGGATCGCGTAGAATCGGACTCGATCTGGAACGTGAATCCGACCGCCAGACATGACGTCAGAGCGCCGTGCGTTCAATATGAAACGCAGGGCGCTCTGGACACACCATGAAAACCGGGCCGGCGCCTCCACGCGCCGGCCGCACAGAGCGAGACTGAAGCGATGACTTCCGGCACGGCACTGAAACAGCTCCTCGGTCGCGGCGAGATCGTCATGGCACCCGGCGCCCAGGACGCCCTGACGGCCCGCCTCGTCCAGGCAGCGGGCTTTCCGGCCCTCTACATGACGGGTTTCGGCGCCACCCGCGTCCGGCTGGGAACCCGGGATCTCGGGCTGATGACCC
>NZ_BADK01000572.1 GCF_000333595.1 Azospirillum sp. B506 | reverse complement strand
ATGTGACGGTCCAGGCCGGGGTGACGCGCATCCAGCTGAACGAGGAGCTGCGCGCCACCGGCCTGTTCTTCCCGATCGATCCCGGCGGGGAAAGCACCTTGGGCGGCATGGCGGCGACACGGGCGTCCGGCACCAACGCGGTGCGCTACGGCACCATGCGCGAGAACGTGCTGTCGATGACCGTGGTGACGGCCGACGGCGAGGTCATCCGCACCGGCAGCCGCGCCCGCAAATCCTCGGCCGGCTACGACCTGACGCGGCTGTTCGTCGGCTCGGAAGGCACGCTCGGCATCATCACCGAGCTGACCGTCCGCCTTTACGGCATCCCGGAGACCATCTCGGCGGCCGTTGTGCCCTTCGAGACGGTGGAGGCCGCCGTCGCCTCGGTCGTGTCGGTCATCCAGTACGGCATCCCGGTCGCCCGCGTCGAGTTGATGGACACGCGCACCGTACAGGCGACCAACCGCTACTGCGGCCTGTCCTACCGCGAGACGCCGACCCTGTTCTTCGAGTTCCACGGATCGCCCGGCACCGTCGCCGAGCAGATCGCGATGACGAAGGAGCTGACGGCCGACCATGGCGCGCTGGACTTCGAATCGGCCAGCGATCCCGATACCCGCGCGACCCTGTGGCGCGCCCGGCACGCCGTCCATTACGCGGTCCAGGCCATGCGCCCCAACGCGAAGGTGTGGAGCACGGATGTCTGCGTCCCGATATCGAGCCTGACCCGCTGCATCGCCGAGACCCAGGCGGACATCGCGTCAGCCTCCTTCTTCATCTCGATCGTCGGTCATGTCGGCGACGGCAATTTCCATCTCGGCCTCGTCATCGACCCGTCGGATCCGGCGGAGCTGGAGGAGGCCGAGGGCATCAACGACCGGCTGATCCGCCGCGCCATCGGCATGGACGGCACCTGCACCGGCGAACACGGCATCGGTTCGGGCAAGATCAAGTTCATGGAGCTGGAGCACGGCCGCGCCGTCCGCGTCATGCAGGCGGTCAAGGCGGCGCTCGACCCGGCCAACATCCTGAATCCCGGCAAGGTCCTGCCGGCGGCCTGACCGGCCGGCTCCCCTTCCCCCCGAGAGCGCAACGCCTTCACAACAAGAACGGCCGACGCCGTCAATTCGAGGAAACACCCATGCAGAACACCCTGATTTCGCGCCGCGGCCTGATCGCCGGGGCCGCCACCCTCGGGACCGGCCTCACCCTGGGTGCCGGACTCGGCATCGCCGGTTCCGGCACTGCGAAAGCCGCGGCGCCGATCACGCTGCGCGTCTCCTCCTCCGCCCCCGCGGATCGCTTCGGCGCGCATTACCTG
>NZ_BADK01000573.1 GCF_000333595.1 Azospirillum sp. B506 | reverse complement strand
TCAGGACAGGCACGCTCATTCCCGCCCGCCGCCAGGACCGCAGCACTGTCAGCCCGTCGACCTTCGGCAGCCCGAGATCGAGGATCACCGCGTCATAAGGTCGGTTTCGCCCAGGAAGCGGCCCTCCTCGCCGTCGGCGGCGGTATCCACCGCATAACCTTCGCCTTCCAGCCGCTGTTTCAGCTGCCGGGCCAGCTCCGGCGTGTCTTCGACGATCAGCACGCGCATCGTTTCACCTCTCCCTGCCATGGGACCGATGGCGGCCTCTGGTCCGCAGCAGCTCCCCGGTGGAGGCGTCATAATCCAGCTTCAGGATGCGGCCATCGGCGGCGATCAGCTTCAGCTCATAGCGGAAGCCGTCCTCCTCATCCTCCAGATCGACATCGAGCACCTCGCCGCCGAACCGCTGTTTGGCGCTTTCGACGATCCGCTCCAGCGGCAGGATGCGTCCGTCGCGCAGCGCGGCGCGGGCGCGCTCGTGGTCGTCGCCGGCACGCGCATCCGGCCCTGCCGCAAAGAGCAGGGCAATAAGGAGGAATGCGGGACCGGTCCCCATGATCGACCTCTCTGCCTGGAACAGCATCGCGCAACAGGGGCGCGCGACTGAACCAGCATATCGTCGCATCCCCGAACCGCCCCTGAATGCGCTTCAACCGCCGTCTGCCGCCGTCTGCCGCCTGAACGGCGGATGAACGGCGCGTTCAGGCTCGGCTCAGGCTGGGTGGGGCAGAGTGCGGTCCATCGGGCGCTTCGGCGCTCCCCCGCACCACAGGTGATGCCATGCTGAAAGCCGTTACCCTCCCCACTCTCCTCGCCGCGACCCTGCTCGCGACCGGCGCTGCCCAGGCCGGCGACCACGGCCACGCCGCGGCCATCCAGCCGACCAGTCCGCAATCCATCGCCGACGTGATCAAGGCCGGAGGCGGCACCGTGAGCGGCACCGTGGAAAAGGCGGCGGCGAACTGGTTCGTCCTGACCGACGGCCGCGACCGTATCGACGTCGCCAGCCGCGGCTTCCTTCCCGAGGGCATCCAGTCCGGCGACCAGATCACCGTCGTCGGCGGGGTCCGCCAGGGCGCGATCCAGGCCGGCCAGATCATCCGCCAGGACGGCACCGCCTTCGGTCGCAACGCCATGCAGAAGCATGAGGGCCGCCGCCATGGCCACGACAAGGACCAGGACAAGGGCCGGCACGGCGACCGCGACGACGACTAATCGGACCCCCGCCATGCTGAAGAGGATGATCCTCCACACCCTGCTGGCCGCCCTGGTCGTCGGCCTGCTGGCCGCTGCCTATCAGGCCAGGGCGGACGAAGCCGTGGGCTTCCCCACCCAGCCCATCGCCGCCCTGGCCATCGCCGACCACGCCGGCTGAGCCGCCTTCCGCAACGGAGACCACCATGACAGCCCGCAAGCCAAGCGCCACCGAGATGACCGCGCTGCTGGCCTTTCACGCCACAGTCTCCGGCGCCTTCATCGTCGCCTACCTGACCGGCG
>NZ_BADK01000574.1 GCF_000333595.1 Azospirillum sp. B506 | reverse complement strand
GAAAACAGCAATTCCCGCATCGCGTGCAGCATAAACAGAATTATGAATATTCTTGGAATTTCCGGAGCTGCTGATCGCCAGCAATACATCTCGCGCCCGATGAAGGAGCCCATGGACGCCTGTCCGCCCATCGCGCCCTCGATCCCGTCATAGCCCTGGACCACGTCTCCCAGTGCGCCGTCCCGGTCGGGAACCAGGATCTGCTCGATCTTGGCGCCGTAATTGGTGATGCGCACCACCATGCCGCGCCCGTTGCGCAGGGTGAACAAATCCACCGGCTTGCCGTCGATGGTGGCGGAGAAATTCTCTCGCTTGAGGTCGGTCGCCATGGTCAGGCATCCCTGTGGAAGAGGTTAGTAAAAACCGAGAAGCAGCAGCCCCAGGACCATCACCACGCGCAGGAGCAGCGCCGTCTCCAATGGGTCCGCGGTCATGGCTCGGCCTCACCGGGTGGATTGTGGGATTATTATACTAATATATTACGCCTTGAGGCAAACCGGATCGGGGTGTTGGGGCCGGGCCGGACAGTTTGCCGCAGTATTGCGGTCATGATCGCAGTGCCCCGGCCGACAGTCTCTCGGGGTGATCCGCCGAAGTCACGCGCGCCGCATCGTCACCACCAGCACGTCCCGAAAGGCCGGAATCGCCGGATCGATGGGCTCGACCGGCGTCACACCATGAAACACCCGGGCGTCGTCCACCACCGCCGATTCCAGCGGATGGCGCAGGGTGAAGCTGCCCAGCGGCCGGCCGGCGAGATCATGGATGCGCGTCGTGCCGCTGGAGACGTTCTCGCGCCGGATCAGCATCACCAGGACCCAGTCCACGCCGTCGCGATGCATTCCTTCCGGAGTGGGCCGCCCGGCTTCGCCGGCGCGGGCTTCGATCCGGAACTGATGGACTTCCGTGTGCCAGACCTCCGGCTTCGTCTCGGCGGGGGTCAGCGGGTCGAACAGCGCGAAGCAGGTCTTCAGGATCGCGTCCAGGGCGGTGTGGGTTCCGACCGCCTCGGTGATCGGCTCGAACCAGCGTTCGAGGCCGCCATTCAGGGGGTTGTAGTCGCGGCTCTGGTAATGAGGCTGGTGCGGCTTGCGCCGGACTTCCCCGCCGGACAATGCGAAGGCGGCGTGGCGACGGCGCCGGTAGCGCCCGCCGTCCGCCATATAGGTGTCCAGGCCCAAATCGTTCCAGCTGGCGCTGAACCCCTCCCAATCGCGCAATCCGGCGTCGTCGAGCAGGTCCTGCATGGCGGCTGCCGCAACGAAAGAGAAACCGTCCGCCGCCACAGCGTCACGAACCGCGCGAAGATCATCGGTCATCTGGCCTGTCCGCTTTCAAAAGCGATTTTGTGTTCGCCACCCTATCACAACAGCCGCAGCCCCCTCCTCATCCCGCAGCCGCCGGCAAACGCAACACTGCCCTCAGCCCGCCCAGCGGCGAGGCGTCCAGGCTGACATCGCCCCCATAGAGCCGCGCCAGATCCCGCACCACCGCGAGGCCGAGCCCGGATCCCGGCGTGCTTTCATCCAGGCGGACGCCCGGCTCCAGCGCCGCCTCCCGGCAGTCGCCGGGCAAACCGGGGCCGTCGTCGTCGAGCGTGACGCTCAGCATGCCGCCACCCTCCGCCCGGCACGTCACAGCAACCCGGCCGCGCGCCCATTTGCAGGCATTGTCCAGCAGATTGCCCAGCATCTCGTCCAGATCCTCCCGCTCGCCGGCGAACAGCAGGTCGGCGGGGGCTTCGACGGCGATGTCCAGTCCCGCCTGCGCATGAAGCTTGCGCATCACCCGCGCCAGCGCCGCGACGCACTCCGGCACCCGCGTGCTGATGCCCGGCACGCTGCGGGCGGCGGCGGCGCGGGCACGGGCCATGTGGTGGTCGACATGCCGACGCATCAGCTCCACCTGCCGGACCATCGCCGGCCCCACCCTGTGCGCGTTGCGTTCATCCAGCGCGCCGGCTTCGTTCGCCAGCACCGCGAGGTTGGTCTTCAACGCATGGGCCAGATTGCCGGCCTGCAGGCGGCCGCGGCCGACGACCTCCTCGGCATGGGCGAGCAGGGCGTTCAGATCCTCGACCAGCGGCCGGATTTCGGTCGGCATCGCCACGTCGAAGCGCTTCTTCCGGCCGGCCCGCACCTCGGTCAGTTCGCCGCGCAGGCGGGAGAGCGGGCTCAATCCGATCTGCACCTGGATCAGCGCCGCGGCGATCAGGGCGGCGGCCAGCACGGCCAGCGACAGGGCCAGCGTGGTGTTGAAAGGCGCGGGTGACGCCGGCGAGCTCGGCCCGTTCCGCGGCGACGGCGATGCGAACCGGCTCCGTCCGTCCCGGCAGCAGGAGGAAGCGTTCCAGCACGGTCAGCGACTGGTGTGCCGGACCGGTGGCGCCGTGCCAGTGCAGCCCACCATCCTCCACCCGGTCATCGGGCAGGTCCAGGACGCTGTCCCACAGGGAGCGCGAGCGCAGCGGCGAGGCAGCACTGTCCCCGACCTGCCAGTACAGGCCAGACAAGGGCCGGCGGAAGCGCGGGTCGCTCAGGGGTTGGCGCAGTGTCGGCTTGCCATCGGCGTCGACCTCCAGCACCGCGGCCAGCTGTTCAAGGTGGTTGGCCAGCTCCGCCTCGAAGCGCTGGCGGACATGGGTCTGGAACAGGTCGGCAATGATCCATCCCGCCAGCATCAGCGCCAGCGCCACCCACACCGCGGCACCGGCCAGCAGGCGGAAGCGCAGCGACTCCGTCCATCTCATGGTCCGCCTCCCGACCGTCCTTCAGGGGTCGTCCGCGCGATAGCCCAACCCCCGTACCGTTTTGATGACATCCACTCCCAGCTTGCGGCGCAGGCGGCCGACGAAGACCTCGATGGTGTTGGAATCGCGGTCGAAGTCCTGGGCATAGACATGCTCGGTCAGTTCGGTGCGCGACACCACCTGACCCTTGCGGTGCATCAGGTAGGACAGCACCCGGTATTCGAAAGCGGTCAGCTCGACCGGCTCGCCATCCACCGTGACCCGCCCGGTGCGGGTGTCGAGCACCAGGCCGCCGCAGGCGATCTCGGCGCTGGCATGGCCCTTGGCGCGGCGGATCAGCGCGCGGATGCGGGCCAGCAGCTCCTCCATGC
>NZ_BADK01000575.1 GCF_000333595.1 Azospirillum sp. B506 | reverse complement strand
GGGCGTCCGGCTTCAGCTGCGAGGTGTAGAGCACCAGCTTGCCGGTGCGCCATCGGCCTGCGCCGCCTGGGAAACGGCGCCATGTCCGAGCGTCAGCGTCAGAACCGTGGCGAGGGTGGCGAGGAACGCCTTCATCTCTGTCGTCTCCCTTGGGATCGGCTTTGAGTGGCCTGTCATACGCCAAGCCCGTGACAGGCGCGTGACAGCCGGGCGAAAGGCCCCAAATCAATCCGTGCGGGGCTAGTCGATCAGCTTTCCGTCCTTGAAGAAGGGGTAGGGGCCGTCATAGTCGCCGATCATGGCGGTGTGGCTGACCAGACCGGTGTCGGCGCGCCACATGTGGATCTGGTAGCCCGGCGGCTCCATCACGAAGGCGGACGGCGCATCGTCCCGCAGGTCGAGCGCCACCTGATGCGCGGTCGATGGTGCGGTGGAGGCGATGGTGCCGGCCCAGCGCACCTGGATCGGCCGGTGCAGATGGCCGCACAGCACCCGTTCCACCTGCGGATGGCGGCGGATCACATCGGCCATGGCGTCGGCGCCGCTCAGCCCCAGCCGGTCCATATGGCCGATGCCGGTGGCGAAGGGCGGGTGGTGCTGGAAGACGACGGTCGGCCGGTCGGGCTGTTCCGCCAGCCGTGCGTCGAGCCAGCCGAGCCGCTCGGCGCAGACCTCGCCGGCGCCGGAGCCGGGCAGGACGGTGTCCATGGCGATCAGGCGGACCGGCCAGTCCTCCACCGTGTAGTGGAAGAAGCGGCTGTCGCCGACCCGCGCCGCCAGATCGGGAAAGGCGCGGGCGAGTCCGGCGCGCTCGTCGTGGTTGCCGGGCACGGCGCAGAGCGGGATGTCGAGCGGCCGCAGCAGGCCGAGTAGCCGCTCATACTCCTCCGCATGCCCCGCATCGACGAGGTCGCCGGTGACGAGGATCACGTCGGGGCGCGGGGTGAGCGCCAGGATGGCGGCGACCGCCCGCTCCAGGAAGGGGGCGGTGTCGACACGGCGGTAGGCGAGACGGCCGGGCGGCTTGATGTGGGTGTCGGTGATCTGGACGATGATCATGGTGCCTGTTCCAGGGCTTGAAGGGTCGATTGGTGGTCTGGTGCGTCGCCGATACGCTCACGGCACCGCCAGCATCCTCGCCGGATCGACCCGCAGCCAAACCCGGTCGCCGCGTTCCAGGCCGCTCCGGCCAAGCGTGTCGACCGTCAGCGCCGGCCCGTCCGCCGGTTCCACCAGCAGCCGGGTGCGGTCGCCCAGGAACACCGCGGCGGCGACGGTGCCGCCCAGATGCCCGTCGGCCTCGCCGGCCAGCGCCAGATCCTCCGGCCGGACCAGCAGCTCCACCGCGCCATCCGCCCCGGACCAGGGCAGCGACGCCGTGCCGATGGACAGAGTCCCGCCGCGCACGGTACCGCCCAGCCGGTTCATCGTGCCGATGAAGTCGGCGACGAAGCCGTCCGCCGGCTGATAGTAGATCTCCCTCGGCGTGCCGACCTGCGCCACCCGGCCCTTGGCCATCACCACGATGCGGTCGCCCAGCGCCATCGCCTCGCCCTGGTCGTGGGTGACATAGACGGCGGTGATGCCCAGACTGCGCAGCAGCCGGTCGATCTCCAGCCGCAGGCTGTCGCGCAGCTTGGCGTCCAGCGCCGTCAGCGGCTCGTCCAGCAGCAGCACGCGCGGGCGCACCACCAGGGCGCGGGCCAGGGCCACACGCTGGCGCTGGCCGCCGGACAGCTGGTCGATGCGCCGCCCGGCGAACTCGCCGAGATGCATCAGGTCCAGCATCTCCTCCACCCGGCGGGCGCGGTCGGCGCGGGGCAGCTTGCGCACCTTCAGGCCATAGGCGACGTTCTCCGCCACCGTCATGTTGGGGAACAGGGCGTAGCTCTGGAACACCATGCCGACATTGCGGCGCTCGATGGGCAGGGCGGTGACGTCCTCCTCGCCGAACAGCACCCGGCCGCCGGGATCGGGGCTTTCCAGCCCGGCGATGATGCGCAGCGTCGTGGTCTTGCCGCAGCCGCTCGGGCCGAGGAAGACGACGGTCTCGCCGCCGCGGATGGTCAGGTCCAGCGGTTCCAGCGCGCGGGCGCCGCCGGCGAAGGTCTTGCCGCAGCGCTCCAGGCGGATCGGCACGGCATCGAGGTGGAAGCTGTCGGGCATGAGAGGACTCTCAAACGGACGGACGGCCGCGCTTCGCCAGGCCCTGCATCAGGATCAGGCTGGGCACGATCATCAGGAAGAAGACGAGGGTGTAGGCGCTGCCGATCTCGATCCGCAGCGAGGCATAGCTGTCGGCCAGTCCGACCGGCAGCGTCTTGGTCAGCGGCGTGTGCAGCAGCCAGGTCAGGTTGAATTCCCCCACCGACAAGGTCAGCACCATCAGCGAGCCGGCCAGGATGCCGGAGCGGCAGTTGGGCAGCACCACCGTGGCGAAGCGGCGCAGGAAGCCGGCGCCCAGGCTGGCCGCCCCCTCCTCCAGCGTCGTCAGGTCGATGGCGCCCATCACCGCCAGCACGGCGCGGACCATGAAGGGCAGGGTGAACAGCACATGGCCGATCAGGATGAACAGCCAGCTGCTGCGCAGATCGCCGACGCCGCCATAGGTGACGATCAGCGCCAGCGCGGTGGCGAGGCCGGGAATGGCGACCGGCATCATCAGCAGCTCCTCCACCAGCCGGGCGACCCGGCCGGGGCGCCGAGCCAGCGCATAGGCCGCCGGAACGCCGAGCAGCAGCGTGCTGGCCAGGCAGGCGACGGCGATCTGCAGCGACAGGAGGATGGTGCCGGAATAGACCCGCCACACCTCCTCGACCCAATGCAGGGTCAGGCCGCTCTTCAAGCCGACGAAGTAATTGGCGGTCAGGCCGGCCAGCATCGACATCGCCATCGGCACGGTCAGCAGGGCGCAGACCAGCAGGGTGAAGCCCAGTTGCAGCCAGAAGCCCCAGCCGCGGCGGTGCGAAAGGTCACGCATGCCCGTCACCCCGCCGCCGCGACGGAAGTGCCGGCGACGCTGCGGGCCACCGCCAGCGCCGCCCAGGTGATGAGGCCGAGCAGGACGCTGAGCGCCGCTGCCGCGGCGATGTTCGCCTGGAGCGTGAATTCGGTGTAGATCGTCATCGGCAGCACATTGATCCGGGTGGCGAGCGTGAAGGCGGTGCCGAACGCACCCATCGAGGTGGCGAAGCACAGCGCGCCTGCCGAGATCAGCGCCGGTTTCAGCGCCGGCAGGATCACGTCGGCCACCACGCGCCAGGACGATGCCCCCAGTGAGCGCGCCGCCTCCTCCAGCCGCGGGTCGAGCTTCTCCGCCGCCGCCATCACCGTCAGGATGACGCGCGGAATCGAGAAATAGACATAGCCGAGGAACAGGCCGGCCATGGAATAGGCGAAGACCAGCTTTCCCGCCCCCAGCGCCTGGGTGACGGTGCCGATCAGCCCCTGGCGGCCGGCCAGCATGATGACCATGAAGCCGATGACCACGCCGGGAAAGGCCAGCGGAAAGGTCAGCAGCGCCACCAGCAGGGCATGGCCGGGGAACTGGTTGCGCACCAGGAACAGCCCGGCGACGGTCGAGACCGCCAGCGTCACCGCCGTCACCCCCGCCGACAGCGCCAGCGTGGAAATCAGGCTGTCGAGATGGCCGGGGGCGGCGAGCGTGGTCAGATAGGCGCTCCATCCCTCCGCTCCGCCGGCACCGATCACGATCAGGCGGACGAGCGGCAGCAGGAAGAAGGCGGCGAACACCGCCGCCGCCGGCGCCAGCAGGGCCGCCAGCCGCAGCGGCTCGCCCGTCCATCCCCCACCGGCCGGCGGACGCGCCGCCGGCCGGTGGGGGAGGGGGGCGTCCTGCACGCAGGCGCTCACTTCACCTCCGCCTGATAGCGGTCCATGAAGCCCTTCTGCGCCTCGGCCATGCGGACCATGTCCACCGGCCTGGCGCGGGCATAGTCGGCGGCCGGCAGGAACTTGGCCGCGGTCTCCGGCGACATCGCTTCGGCCCGCACCGGGCGCATGAAGGCGTTGGCCCACAGGGTCTGGCCCTTGTCGGACAGCACATAGTCCAGCACCTTCTTCCCGTTCTCCGGGTTCGGGCCGTTCTTGACCAGCGCCATCACATAGGGGACCGAGACCGTTCCTTCCTTCGGGATGACGAAGGCGACCGGCGCCTTGTCGGTGTATTTGGCGCGGTAGGCGTTGAAGTCGTAGTCGATCAGGATCGGAATCTCGCCCGACAGCACGCGGGCGTAGGAGGTCTGCTTCGGCACGATGGGCTGGTTCTTCTGCAACTCCTTGAACCAGCCGACGGCCTTGTCGAAGCTGCCGTAATCGCCGCCCAGGGCCAGATTGACCGCCACCGCCCCGACATAGCCGACGGCGGCGCTGGTCGGGTCGAGATAGCCGACCATGCCCGAATAATCGGGCTTCAGCAGGTCGGCCCAGCTCTGCGGCACCGGCTTGCCGCCCAGCGCCTCGGTGTTGACGAAGAAGCCCAGCGTGCCGCTGTGGATGGCGAACCAGCTGCCGTCGGCATCCTTCATCCCGTCGGGGATGTCGGCCCAGCCCGCCGGCTTGTAAGGGGTGACCACACCGGCCGCCTTGGCCTGGATGCCGACCGGCCCGCCGAGATAGACGACGTCGGCGACCGGCTTGTCCTTCTCCGCCAGCATGGCGGCCATCGCCTGGCCGGAATTCTTGTTGTCGAACGGCACGGCGATGCCGAGATCGGCCTTGATCGCCTTCAGCTGCGACGCCCAGTCCGCCCATTCCGGCGGGCAGTTGTAGCAGATGGCGGTCGGCTCCGCCGCCGTGGCGGGCGTCACCGTCGCGGTGAGGGCGGCAGCCAGAGCGGCGGCACCGAAGGCGGCGCCGAGCAGGAGCCGGGCGGGCAGGAACGGCTTGAACATGATCCGGGATTTCTCCGTTCGGGAAGCGCTTAAGTCGATTGGGACGGGGCCGGGCCGAGCGATTCGCCCGGCCGCAGGGTGAAGGGCAGCATCACGGCGCGGCCTTGCAGCTCGCCGGAAAAGCCGGTGCGCAGGCATTCGAAGGCGGTGGCGCCCATGGCGCGGGCCGGCTGTACCAGGGTGGCGAGGCTGGGCGCCATCAGCCGCCCGATCTCGATCCCGTCGAAGCCGCAGACCGACAGGTCGTCCGGCACGGACAGGCCGAGGTCGCGCAAGGCCCGGATGGTGGCGAGCGCCAGCATGTCGTTGGAGGCGAAGAAGGCGGTCGGTCGTTCCGGCCCCTCCAGATGAGGGGCGAGCCGGTGGGCCAGCCGCAATTCGTTGAAATCGACCTCCACCACCGGACCGGGGGGCAGGCCGGCATCGTCCAGCGCCGCCAGCCAGCCGGCATGGCGCCGGCGCGAACGGTCGGACTGGCGGAAGCGCCCGGCGATCATGCCGATGCGGCGGTGGCCCAGCGCCGCCATCCGCTCCACCACCGCGCGGGAGGCGGCGACATTGTCGACCGACACATGGGCGCGCGCCGCCCGTTCCGGCTGGTTGTAGGCCAGCACATAGGGCAGCCGCACCTCGTCCAGCGTGTCGAGCGAGCCGCTGCGGTCGGCATCGGCGACGGTCAGCACCAGCCCCTCTACCCGGTTGGACAGCAGCCCTTCGATGGCACGGGATTCCTTGGCCGGGTCATAGTCGGTGGAGGCGATCAGGACGCTGTATCCGGCCTCGGCCGCCGCATCCTGGATGCCGGCGACGCTTTCGGCGAAGACCGGGTTGGTCAGCGACGGCACCAGCACGCCGACGGTGCGTGTTCGCGCCGCCTTCAGGCTGCGGCCGATGGTGCTGGGGCGGAAGGACAGGTCGGAGGCGGCGGCGCGGACCTTCTCCATGGTTTCCGGCGTGGCGTTGCCGCTGCCGTTGAGAACGCGCGACACGGTGGCGATGGACACCCCGGCACGCGCCGCCACATCGCGGATCGTCGCCACGCGGTCCATCGCACGCCTTTCGGTCAATCCGCCGCCCATCTGCCACCCTTCATCCCTGGTCCCGCACCGTCCGATCCGGCGCGGGTGCAGAGTGGCGGCGGCGTGTTGCAATCGCGTGACGGCGTGAAAACGGTTTCGTGAAGAATGGAAACGTTTCCATCGCCCCGGATTGCCGGGAGCGCAGCCCTCCGAAGCCAGTTGTCACAGGGCGGACCGGGGGAGCTGCAAGCCGTCGAAAAAACTGTGATTTTTGTGTTTGCGTCTCCGAATGCCTTGGGCTATGTTGCGCCTCCACCAGCGATGGACCCGTAGCTCAGCTGGATAGAGCGCTGCCCTCCGAAGGCAGAGGTCATGAGTTCGAATCTCGTCGGGTCCGCCATGAATCCAAGGGCTTAGCCGTAGCAGCGGCTAAGCCCTTTTCGTATTTGCTGCCCGTATAGATCACGCAAAAAGCGACTGTCAGGCTCCGGATCCTGAGGAATATCCCTCACCGGTCATCCCGCATCCGGGCGTGGTTGAGCGGTGCCACCATCCCGATGCCAACCAGCACATTGCCGATCAGCGACGGCAGCAGGAAGCCGAAGGTGTAGCGGTCTCAGCCGATCTCGCCGGACATGGCGGCGAAGGACACCTCGACCGGGCCGGCGATGACGAAGAATTGTGTCTGCCCGACCGATGGCGTGATCCACACCGGCAGCGCGATCGTTCGGCCGACGAAAAACGCAAGTCCATACATGAAACGGCCAAGCCTCCGCCTTGTTCGAAGGGGAGGCTTGGCCGGCGGTGCGATGCGGTCAGGCGTCGGTGAAGGCCATCGGTTGGCGGGCCTGCAACTCGCGCTCGCGCTCCAGACGGCTCGGCGGCTCGACCCAGGCGATGCGCAGGATGTTGGTCGATCCCGGCATGCCGAACGGCACGCCGGCGGTGATGACCAGCCGCTGCCCTTCCTCCGCCAGCCCATGGACATAGGCCAGCCGCGCCGCCTTGTGCACCATGTCGGAGAAGTTCTGCACATCCTCGGTCAGCACGGCATGGACGCCATAGGCCAGCACCAGCCGGCGGGCGATGGCCGCCTGTTCGGTCATGCAGAGGATCGGCACCTCCGGCCGCTCACGGGCGGCCCGCAGGGTGGTGGAGCCGCTCGTGGTGTAGGTGGCGATGGCCGCCGCCTTCACCGTATGGGCGACCTGACGGGCGGCGGCGGTGATGGCGTCCGATTCCGTCTGTTCCGGGTCGGCATGCTGGGCGTCCATCATCTTGCGGTACAGCGGATCGCCTTCCACCCGGCGCGCGATGCGGTCCATGATCGACACCGCCTCCACCGGATATTCGCCCGACGCGGTCTCCGCCGACAGCATGACGGCATCGGCGCCGTCGAACACGGCGGTGGCGACGTCGGACGCCTCCGCCCGCGTCGGGGCGGGGGCGGAGATCATCGATTCCAGCATCTGCGTGGCGACGATCACCGGCTTGCCGGCCAGCCGGGCCGCATGGACGATCCGCTTCTGGATGGAGGGCACGTCCTCCGGCGGCATTTCCACGCCCAGGTCGCCGCGCGCCACCATGACGCCGTCCGACATTTCGACGATGCGGTCGAGATGCTGGATCGCCTGCGGCTTCTCCAGCTTCGACAGCAGGGCGGCGCGGCCGGCGATCAGCTTGCGCGCCTCGGCCACATCCTCCGGCCGCTGGACGAAGCTGAGCGCCACCCAGTCCACCTCCTGGCTGAGGGCGAAGTCGAGATCGGTGCGGTCCTTTGCGGTGAGCGGCGACAGCGGCAGCACCACGCCGGGGACATTGACGCCCTTGCGGTCCGACAGCTTCGTGCCGGACACCACCACGGTTTCGGCGTAATCGGCGCCGCAGGCGGTCACCCGCAGCCGCACCTTGCCGTCGTCCAGCAGCAGTTCGGCATCCGGCACCAGGGCGGCGAAAATCTCCGGATGGGGCATGCCGACGCGGCGGGCGTCACCCGGTTCTGCCAGCAGGTCGAGGCAGAAGGACTGGCCGGGGGTCAGCGTCACCGGCCCATCGGCGAAGCGGCCCAGCCGCAGCTTCGGCCCCTGCAGATCGGCCATGATGGCGATGGGGCGGCCGGTCTCCTCTTCCAGCGCACGGATGGCGCGGACACGCTCGCCATGATCCTGGTGGCTGCCGTGGCTGAAGTTCAGGCGGAAGACGTCGACACCGGCCTCGAACAGGCGGCGGATCATGTCGGGCGAGGAGGAGGAGGGACCCAGCGTGGCGACGATCTTCGTCTGCCGGTAACGGCGGATCGGTTTAGAGGTGCTCATGTCGTAACGGACTCCGAGGGAAAATAGGGCTGCCGTGCAGGTCGGGCGGGGCCGGGGGCGGAGACGGGCGGCGGCACGCCGCCTCAGGCGACCCCGAACCGGTAGACGATGGACCCGGCGGTCCATTGGCCGGGACGCAGCACGGTCGAGGGGAAGGACGGCCAGAGGGAGGAAAGGTTGATGGAGTTGGGGAATTTCGACGGTTCGGCGCAGAAGGCGCTGTGCTTGGTGTAGAGCGTGCCGCCCTTGCCGACGTCCCGCGGGGTTTTCCCTTCCAGGGCATTGCCGGTATAGAGCTGCAGGCCCGGTTCGGTGGACAGCACCTCCAGCGTGCGGCCGCTGGCGGGGTGCAGGAAGCGGGCATGAAGGACAGGCACCGGGCCGTTCGCCGGCTTGTCGATCACGTAATGCAGGTCGTACCCCTTGCCGAGCGCCAGCATCCGGTCGTCGGCCTCGATGCGGGCGCCCAGCGCCGCCGGGGTGCGGAAATCATGCGGCGTGCCGGTGACATCCACCATCTCCCCCGTCGGCACCGCCGTCTCGCCCAGCGCCAGATAGCGGCCGGCATGGACGGTGGCGACATGGTCGAGGATGGACGACCCGAGATCGCCCGACAGGTTGAAGAAGGTGTGGTCGGTGAAGTTGACGATGGTGGTCTTGTCGGCCGCCACCGCGGTCCAGGCGATGGTCAGGGCATTGTCGTCGCCGACCGTATAGACCAGCCGCAGCGGCAGGGTGCCGGGGAAGCCCTCCTCGCCATCCTGGAAGACATAGGTCAGTTCCAGGCTGGCCTCGTCGAGCTGCCGGGCGTCGAAGACGCGGAAGCGTGAGCCGCGCTGGCCGCCATGCAGGGTGTTGGGCGGGGCGTTCACCGCCGCCTGATGGGTGACGCCGTCCAGGGTGAAGCGCCCGTCGGGGATGCGCCCGCAATAGCGCCCGATGAAGGAGCCCATGGACGCCTGTCCGCCCATCGCGCCCTCGATCCCGTCATAGCCCTGGACCACGTCTCCCAGTGCGCCGTCCCGGTCGGGAACCAGGATCTGCTCGATCTTGGCGCCGTAATTGGTGATGCGCACCACCATGCCGCGCCCGTTGCGCAGGGTGAACAAATCCACCGGCTTGCCGTCGATGGTGGCGGAGAAATTCTCTCGCTTGAGGTCGGTCGCCATGGTCAGGCATCCCTGTGGAAGAGGTTAGTAAAAACCGAGAAGCAGCAGCCCCAGGACCATCACCACGCGCAGGAGCAGCGCCGTCTCCAATGGGTCCGCGGTCATGGCTCGGCCTCACCGGGTGGATTGTGGGATTATTATACTAATATATTACGCCTTGAGGCAAACCGGATCGGGGTGTTGGGGCCGGGCCGGACAGTTTGCCGCAGTATTGCGGTCATGATCGCAGTGCCCCGGCCGACAGTCTCTCGGGGTGATCCGCCGAAGTCACGCGCGCCGCATCGTCACCACCAGCACGTCCCGAAAGGCCGGAATCGCCGGATCGATGGGCTCGACCGGCGTCACACCATGAAACACCCGGGCGTCGTCCACCACCGCCGATTCCAGCGGATGGCGCAGGGTGAAGCTGCCCAGCGGCCGGGCGGCGAGATCATGGATGCGCGTCGTGCCGCTGGAGACGTTCTCGCGCCGGATCAGCTTCACCAGGACCCAGTCCACGCCGTCGCGATGCATTTCTTCCGGAGTGGGCCGCCCGG
>NZ_BADK01000576.1 GCF_000333595.1 Azospirillum sp. B506 | reverse complement strand
CGCCGGGGATGGCGCGCAGGGCCGCGCGCAGGGCGAGGAAGACCAGCGGCGCATGCTCGATTCCCATCACCAGCACCATGCCGGCGGACGACTGCACCGGGTTCGCCGTGCCGACCGGCGGAGCGAGACCGAGCGGCTTCAGGATCGGACTGCCGGATCCGGCCAGATGGGTCCAAGCCATCGCCACGATCTGCGGCGGGATCATCAGCGGCAGGATCAAGGCGAAGCTCATCGCCGTGCGGGCGCGCAGATCGGTCAGCCCGATCAGCAGCGCGAATGGCCCGCCGATCAGTGCGGCGGCCAGCGTGGCGCCGGCGGCGATGGCGATGCTGTTGGTCGTGGCCCGCCATGTCGCGGGAGAATCGAGTACGCGGGCCAGCACCGCAGCGTCGCCGGCCTCCCACAGCAGGCGCAGGACAGGCAGCAGCACCAGCAGGCCGACGAGCAAGAAAAAGCCCTCTCCCGTCCTTCGACCACCCGCCAAAATCCCCCTCTCCCCCTCGGGGAGAGGGTCGGGGTGAGGGGGATGCACAGTGTGGATTTTCACAGACGGATCGGGGTGCGCGATTCTTGAAGATCCCTGCAACGGGTCCCCCTCACCCTAACCCTCTCCCCGCTTTCGGCGGACCGTAGGTCCGTCTGTCGCGTCAGCGCAAACGAAGTTTGCGCGTGAGCGGGGGGGAGGGGAACCTTCGCATTTCGCATCAACCCACTCACCCGCCGAACAGGTCGGCGAAGGCGCGCTTGTTGGCCTCGTCCTCGGCCAGCGCCTTGGCGGGGTCGTAGGGCAGCAGAGTGATGCCGGCCGGGTCGGGGAAGCCTGGCGGCGGGTTCACCCCCGGCAGCGCCGGCAGGAAGCCCTGGGCCGAGGCCAGCTCCTGCCCCTCGCGGCTCAGCAGGAAGTCGATGAAGGCCCTGGCCGCCGCCGGATTCTTCGCGGTGCTGAGGATCGCCACCGGCTCGCTGACCGCGCTGACGCCCTCCTTGGGGAAGACGAAGGCGACGGGGGCGCCCTTCAGATGCTCGCGGATCGGCAGGTAATCGACGACCATGCCGTAGAGCTTCGCGCCGCCGGCCACGTCCTTCAGGATGCCGCCGTTGCCTTTGGCCGCGGTGACGCCGTTGCGTTGCAACGCCTCATAGTAAGCCATGCCCAGCGCCGGCTGCGCCTTGATCGCCGCCATGTGGATGGCGGCGGCGCCGGAGTAGAGCGGACTCGGCATCGCCGTGGTGCCCTTGGCCTCCGGCTTCAGCAGATCCTGCCAGGAGGCCGGCTTCATGGGGGCCGCGGTGTTGTAGACGATGCCGGTGGTGATCAGCTTGGTGCCGAACCAATAGCCCTGCGGATCATGGGTGCCGGGGCGGTAGCCGGCCACCGGGGCGCCGTCATAGGGCTGCAGCCGCTTCTCCGCCTTCAGCGATTCCATCGTCACCGCGTCGGCGATCAGCAGCAGATCGGGCTGCGGCGCCCCGGGCGTGAACTCGGCGCGCACCTTGTTCATCAGCTCGGGGG
>NZ_BADK01000577.1 GCF_000333595.1 Azospirillum sp. B506 | reverse complement strand
CTCCGCTTCAGCTCCTGCGCCCGGCGACGCCGAAGCCCGCATGCCAAGCTGTCATCGGTCCGGATCCGGCACATCCTTCAGCGCGCTGTTCTCGCGCGGGATGATCGGACCGTGAA
>NZ_BADK01000578.1 GCF_000333595.1 Azospirillum sp. B506 | reverse complement strand
GGTAGTCGGCGAAGGGCAGGTCGGTGCGCAGGTCGGTCATCGGGTCGCTTCCATAAAGGGCATCTGGAGACGCAAGGCAAGGTGCCGGGCTTGCCGAAGCGGCAGCCGGACCCCAAGCTGNTAAGCGGAATGCTTCCAGCCCCTTCTAGCCGAGACCGCCACCGCCCTCAACAAGCCCACCGACACGGGAGAGACCGGGATGACAGCACAGGCGCCGACGACACAGGAACTGGCGGCGAAGACCTGCGAGCCCTGCCGCGGCGGAATTCCGCCGATGGACCGCGCGATGGCCGCCTCCTATCTGGTGCAGGTGCCGGGCTGGGTCCTAAAGGAGGATCCCGACCGCATCGAACGCGACTTCAGGTTCCCCGATTTCGTCCAGGCCCAGGCCTTCGCCCATCGGGTCGGCGACCTCTGCGAAGCGGAAGGCCACCATGCCGAGATCCATTACGGCTGGGGCCACTGCTCCGTCGCCTTCTGGACCCACAAGATCAAGGGGCTGCACGAGAACGACTTCGTCATGGCCGCCAAGGTCAACGGGCTGGCCGACACGCCCTATGTGCCGGCATCGGTGGGCACGCCGCCGCCCTATGTGCAGGGGGCGTGAGGGGGGCGGAAGCCTCTACCCCCACAACGCCGCAACCGGCGGCTGGACCACCGCGCCCTCATAGACCAGCCCCGGTTCGCGGTCGCGGGCAAGCAACAGCGGACCGTCGAGGTCGACGTAACGGGCGCCCTGCCCGACCAGCATCGCCGGCGCCATCGCCAGCGAGGTCGCCACCATGCAGCCGACCATCACCTCGAACCCCAGGGCGTGGGCGGTGCGGGTCATCGCCAGCGCCTCGGTCAGGCCGCCGGTCTTGTCGAGTTTGACGTTCACCACCCGATAAAGCCCGCGCAGCCGCTCCAGCGACTCCAGCCCATGGCAGGATTCGTCGGCGCCGAGCGGCACCGGACAATCGACCCCGCGCAGCGCCTCGTCCTGGCCGGCGGGCAGCGGCTGCTCGATCATCTCGACGCCCAGACCGGCAAGCACCGGGGCGAAGCGGTGCAACTGGTCCAGCGTCCAGCCCTCGTTGGCGTCCACCACCAGCCGGACGGCAGGAGCGGCGGCGCGCACCGCCCGCACGCGGTCGAGATCGCCCTCCCCGGTCAGCTTCATCTTCAGCAGCGGATGGCGCGGTGCCCGCTCGCGGGCGGCGGCGGCCATCGCGTCCGGCTCGTCGACGCTCAGCGTGTAGCAGGTGACCAGCGGTCCCGGCGGCTCGGCCAGCCCGGCAAGCGTCCAGGCGGGCACGCCGCTGCGCTTGGCCTCCAGATCCCAGAGTGCGCAGTCGAGCGCGTTGCGGGCAGCACCGGCCGGCATCCGCCGGGCCAGCTCCGCCCGATCGAGTCCGCCGGCCACGACATCGGCCATCGCCTCCAGCGCGGCGGCGACTCCCTCCACACTCTCGCCATAGCGGGCATAGGGCACGCACTCGCCCCGGCCGCGGTGCGGGCCGTCGGTCACCTCCGCCACCACCACGGCGGCCTCGGTCTTGGCCCCGCGCGAAATGCGGAAGGCACCGCGGATGGGAAAGCTCTCCCGGCGGACGGTCAGCTGCCGGGCTGTCAGGCGTTGGGCGGGCATGATCGCAAACCCCGAAACGGAACAGGGCCGGGAGTGTATCCCGGCCCCGTCCCAGAAGGCGACAGGCTTGGTGAGTGCCGTGTCAACGATCCTGGAG
>NZ_BADK01000579.1 GCF_000333595.1 Azospirillum sp. B506 | reverse complement strand
CCCCCTGCTGATGGAGCTGTCGGGCCGGGCGGCGCCCGCCCCGGTTGCGGCGCCAGCGCGAAGCCCTGTTCGATGCCATGCTGGACGGACATTTCTTCTACAGCCGCAAGCGCATCGCCATCGCGCTGGAGCCCGACCTGCTCTACGCCGTCACCGGCTTCCTCGGTGACATGGGGGCAGAGGTTGTCGCCGCGGTGTCGCCGACGCAAAGCCCGGTGCTGGAGCGGCTGAAGGCCGCCACCATCATGGTCGGCGATCATTCCGATGTGGAGACGCTGGCCCGCGACGCCGACCTGATCGTCTCCAATTCGCACGGGCGGCAGGGGGCGGCGCGCATCGGCGTGCCGCTCCACCGCATGGGCCTGCCGATGTTCGACCGGCTCGGGGCCGGCTTGCGCGTCCAGGTCGGCTACCGCGGCACGCGGGAGTTGCTGTGCGACATCGGCAACCTGTTCCTCGCCCGCGAGATGGATCACGAGAGCCACGAGCACGGGCACGACGACCACGGGGAATCCCACGGCTGCGGAGGCGGATCATGCGGATGCAACGCCGTCTGAGCGTGGTGCAGGACCCACGCCCGACCAAAGGAGGATCGATGAAGGTCGCTTTCTGCACCCAGGACATGCAGCACGTCGATGCGCATTTCGGCTGGGCCAAGAACATCGCCGTCTATCAGGTCGACCGTCAGGGCCATGCCTTTCTGGAAACCTTCCAGTTCGGCGGTTCGATGTTCGAGGACGGCAACGAGGACAAGCTGGTGCCCAAGCTGGAGGCGCTGGCCGATGTCGCCATCCTCTATTTGTCGGCCATCGGCGCCTCGGCAGCCGCCCGCGTGGTGGCGAAGAAGATCCATCCGGTGAAGGTCGAGGCCACCGAAACCATTCCGGCCCTGCTCGACAAGCTGGTCCAGACGCTGAACGGCAATCCGCCGCCCTGGCTGCGCAAGGCGATGGGCGAAACGCCCGAATTCCATTTCGACGAGGAGGAGGTCTGAAGATGTCAGACGTGGCTGACGTGTCCGTCGCCGACCAGTTCGTGAAGACGCTGGTCCTGCTGTTCCGTGCCGAGGACAGCTATGGCGCCTGGGAAGGCAAGCCGGACGAGGCGCTGCTCGCCCCCTTCATCCTGGACAGGGAGGCCCGCGCCGCCATCCCGATCATCGGCGATCCCGATCCGGACACGCTG
Organism: Azospirillum sp. B506; assembly: GCF_000333595.1. GTDB lineage: Bacteria > Pseudomonadota > Alphaproteobacteria > Azospirillales > Azospirillaceae > Azospirillum. The sequence continues at coordinate 7,006 of NZ_BADK01000579.1, read as the reverse complement.
TGGCGGCTGGAGCTGTTCTACAAGGCGGTCGGCGTCACGGTCGAAAAGCAGACCGGCATGATGGCCTCGCCGATGATGAAGATGAGCCATGAGGGCTTCGGCCGCATGATCCTGACCACCGGCCGGCTGGTGGTGGTATCGAAGTCGCTGCGCGACGTCCACCGCTTCGGTTTCCCCAGCATCGAGAAGCTGGCCGCCGACGGCGCCAAGCTGGTCGAGGACGCGGTGGCGCTGATCCGGGAATATCCCGAGGTCGCGAACCTCTGATCCCCGGACCCTTGCCCCATGGGAGCACGACCATGAGCGACATCGACGCCCTGAAGGACGAGATCAAGAAGCTGAACGCCCGCGCCACCCAGAAGAAGATGGATTTGCACGACCTGTCGGAAGAGCTTCCGCAGAACTGGCAGTCCATCCTGACGGTGGCGCAGGAAACCTATGACGCCTTCAAGACCCTGACCGAGAAGCGGGCGGCGCTGAAGGCGCTGGAGACGGCGTAACCCCGCCATTCCCAAAGAAGAGCTTAGGCGCACCCTTTCCCGAGAGGAGCATTCCCATGGCTGAGTTCCTGACCGGCACCACCCGCGGTGGTCAGAGCTGGACCCCGAAATTCGTCCAATCCATCGACCAGAAGCAGTGCATCGGCTGCGGCCGTTGCTTCAAGGTGTGCGGGCGCGGCGTGCTCGACATGATCGGCCTGACCGAGGACGGCGACATCGTCGATGCCTTCGACGACGAGGCCGAGAAGAAGATCATGACGGTCAAGGAGGCGGCCAACTGCATCGGCTGCGAAAGCTGCTCCAAGGTGTGTTCGAAGAGCTGCATCACCCATGCGCCGGTGGCGGCCTAGAGTGTGATCGGTTCAAGCGGAATCGCTTGAAGCGTGAATCACACGGGAAACCAAAAGCTTAAAGTCTGTCTGGTGCTTCAATAAGCATCAGACAGACTTTAAAAACAGGGGCTGACGCACAAGCGCCAGCCCCCACTTACCTAATCAGTACGCATATTCCTTGAACACCGGATCGACGCTGCCGCCCCAGGGGCCGTTGAACTTCTCCAGAAGCTCGTCGGCGGGGCTGCGGCCGCTTTCCGCGATCATTTGCAGCGTGTCGAGGAAATGCGTCTCGTCGTCGCCCCAATTGTCGTTGCGGGCGCGACGCGCCAGACCGTCGCGGGCAATCGCCACCATCTCCAGCGCGACATCGCGCACCGTCCCCTTGCGGAACGTCGTGCGCAGGCCCGACCGTGGCACCTCGGCGCGCAGATGCGCCCGCTCCGCCGTCGTCCAGTCCTTCACCAGATCCCACGCCGCATCCAGAGCGACCTGATCATAGAGCAGCCCGACCCACAGGGCCGGCAGGGCGCACAGGCTGCGCCACGGGCCGCCGTCGGCGCCGCGCATCTCCAGATACTTCTTCAGCCGCGCTTCCGGGAAGGCGGTGGTGGTGTGGTCGGCCCAGTCGGTGATCAGCGGCAGCTCGCCCGGCAGAGCCGGCAGCTTGCCGTCGAGGAAATCGCGGAAGGACTGGCCGGCAGCGTCGATGTAGGTGCCGTCGCGATAGACGAAGTACATCGGCGTGTCGAGCAGATAGTCGACATAGCGCTCGAAGCCGAAGCCGTCCTCGAACACGAAGGGAATGTCGCCGGTGCGGTCCGCGTCGGTGTCGGTCCAGATATGGCTGCGGAAGCTCTGGAAACCGTTCGGCTTGCCCTCGGTGAAGGGGGACATGGCGAACAGGGCGGTCGCGATCGGCTGGAGGGCCAGCGAGACGCGGAACTTCTTCACCATGTCGGCTTCGGAGGCGAAGTCGAGATTGACCTGCACGGTGCAGGTCCGCGTCATCATGTCGAGGCCGAGCGAGCCGACCTTCGGCATGTAGTCGCGCATGATCTTGTAGCGACCCTTCGGCATCCAGGGGATGTCGTCGCGGGTCCATTTCGGCTGGAAGCCCAGCCCCATCATGGCAATGCCCAGTTCGGCCCCGACCTCCTTCACCTGGCGCAGGTGGCGGTGAACCTCGGCGCAGGTCTGGTGCAGGGTTTCCAGCGGGGCGCCGGACAGTTCGACCTGGCCGCCGGGCTCCAGCGTGATGTTGGCCATGTCCTGGACCAACGCGATGACGTTGCCCTTCTCCTCCACCGGCTGCCAGCCGAAGCGGGTCAGGCGGGTCAGCAGTTCGCGGATGCCGTCCGGCCCCTCATAGGGCAGCGGCCGCAGGTCGGAGGTACGGTAGGCGAATTTCTCGTGCTCGGTCCCGATGCGCCAGTCCGGCGCCGGCTTGCAGCCGGATTCGAGATAGGCCGCAAGCTGGCGGCGGTCGGTGATGGGTTCGCCGCGCGTGGTCGGGGGTGCGGACATGAAGTCTCTCGCGGGAAGTGGACGGAGGATCGGCCGGGTGACGGCCGGTTACGGGATCGGCGCGCGGAAAGGCGGACGCCGGTCGCTTCCCCCGGCAGTCCAATCCCCGGCCAAGGACTGCCAGCAAGCCAACGCCGCCACCACCGCCGTGTCGGCCCGCAGGATGCGCGGACCCAATCCCACCGGAACAACAAAGGGAAGTTTGGCGAGTTCGTCAAGTTCCGACTGGTCGAAGCCGCCCTCCGGCCCGACCAGCAGTGCGGCTGGACCGGGCGGCGCATCGCGCAGCACCTCGGCGATCGGGCGGGCGGAGCCGGCTTCGGCGCACAGGTAAAGCCGGCGGTCTGTCGGCCAGACGGCCAGCGCGCGGTCCAGCGGCACGGCGTCGCCCATCTCCGGCACGCTGAGACGCTCGCACTGCTCGGCCGCCTCCACCGCATTGGCGCGCAACCGGTCGAGATTCACACGGTTGGGATCGGTGCGGCGGGTGAAGACCGGCCACAGCCGGGACACCCCCATCTCCGTCGCCTTCTCCGCGACGAAATCGATGCGGCCCTTCTTCAACGGGGCGAAGAGAAGCCAGAGGTCCGGAGTCGCGTCCTGTTCCCGCCGCTGCTCCGCCACCGTCAGCGAGCACCAGCCCTTGCCGAAGCCGTCGATCACCGCCCGCCATTCGCCGTCACGCCCATTGAAGACGGCGACCGGATCGCCGCGGTCCAGCCGCAGCACATGGCGCAGGAAATGGGCGCGTTCATGGTCCAGACCGACCGACTGGCCTTCGGCCATCGGGCTGTCGACATACAGGCGGGTCTTGATCGGTTCGGCCATGGCTCTCGTCTCCGCGGGGCGCGGCCGACTATAGCCGGCCGCGGGCGTGCAAGTCAGCAGAGGAGAAACCAGTCATGCGAGTATGCCGCGGCTGGCGGAAAGCCGGGCACACACCCGCCGGCCTGCCGTCAGGCGGCAGCGATCAGGGCTTCGATCTGCCGGCGCAGGTCGTTGGGCTGCACCGGCTTGTGCAGGATATGGATCCGATCCGCCGTGGCGGCGGCCAGCAGTTCGGCCCCGGTATCGCCGGTCAGGATGATGGCCGGGACGGAGGCGCCGCAGGCCTCGCGCACCGCACGCACGGCGGTGATGCCGGACCAGCCTTCGCGCAGCCGGTAATCGGACAGGATCACGTCCGGGACCGGGCGGCCGGGCAGCTTGGCCAGGACGGTTTCCACATCCTCGGCGGCCAGCACCTGATAGCCCCAGGTGTCCAGCATGATCTCCATTCCGGCCAAGATGATCGACTCGTCGTCGATGACGACAGCAAAACGATCCGGTGTCACGCTCATGTCCATTTACGATTGCAACCTGCCGAGGTTTTTACGAAGAAACAGTATCGGTCCGATTGTGACGCGCGCAAGTCCCGGAACCGTAATTTTCCACAGCACAAACAAGGGTTATTCGTCGCACCCCGCCAGTGTCCGCGCCGATATCCGCCACAGCCCATTGAGCGCGCCAGGCTTGCCGCCTGGGCCGCAGCCCGATACCTTCCCTCGATTGCCGTCCAGATCGCCACCCTGTTCGCTGCGCCTGGTCGCCGCTCAGGATCGCCTGTTCCGATCTCTCCATAGCACAGCGGAAACGCCGCCGTCATGCACACTGCCTCCACCGGCCCTACTCTTCCCGATTCCGGCTACACCGACATCCGACAGGATGGCTGGATCGCCCGGCGGGTTCCACGCCGCCTGCGTCCTTACGTCACACTGGCGCGGCTGGATCGTCCGATCGGCACATGGCTGCTGCTGTTCCCCTGCTGGTGGAGCGTGGCGCTTGCCATGCCGCAGCCCTTTCGCGACTGGCCGTCGCTGCTCTGGCTGATGGCCCTGTTCGCCGTCGGCGCGGTGTTGATGCGCGGCGCCGGCTGCACCGTCAACGACATCCTCGACCGCAAGTTCGACGCGATGGTGGAGCGCACCCGGTCGCGCCCCATTCCGTCGGGTCAAGTGTCGGTGCGTCAGGCGCTGGTCTTCCTGGTGGCGCAGCTTCTGGTGTCGCTGCTGATTCTGGTTCAGCTGGGAATGACCGCCATCGGGCTGGGGATGCTGTCGCTCCTGCTGGTCTTCACCTACCCGCTGATGAAGCGCATCACCTGGTGGCCTCAGGCTTTCCTGGGGCTGACCTTCAACTGGGGCGCCCTGATGGGCTGGGCCACGGTGCAGACCGACGTCGGTTGGCCGGCTGTGGTGCTTTATGTGACCGGGGTCGCCTGGACGCTGGGCTATGACACCATTTATGCCCACCAGGACAAGGAGGACGACGCCCGCATCGGCGTGAAGTCCACCGCCCTGCGCCTGGGTGACCAGAGCAAGATCTGGATCTATGGCTTCTACACCCTGACCTATGTCGGCATCGGCATCGCCGGCCGTCTGGCCGGCCTGGGTGGACTGTTCCTGCCGGTGTTGTCGCTGGCCGCCCTGCAACTGGCCTGGCAGGTGGCGACGTGGCGGCCCGACGACCAGGGCGACTGCCTGGACAAGTTCAAATCCAACCGCTGGTTCGGCTGGCTGGTGCTGGCGGCCATCCTGGCAGGAAAGATATAGGCAGTGGCTTGAAGGGCGGCGCCGGCCGCCTCTCCTGCACAAACAGAAAGGGCGGAGCAAAGCCCCGCCCTTCCCCAAACCCTGATGTCATCCTGCTCAGCGTTCGCCGGTATCGGCCAGCTGGGGGATGGCGTTGCCGGATCCCGGCTTGCGTCCGGGAGCGACGGTGCGGTGATTGACCACAGCCGAGGCGTCGGCGACCGTCACCGGAGCGGCATGCGCGCCGGCCGGCTTGCGCGACGGCAGCACGGCAACATCCAGGCGCTGTGGCTTCTGCGGCGTGTGGGACGCGACGGCGGTGCCCTGAAGGCTCTGCGGCTTGCGACCGGGGACCGAAACGCTATGCCCCTTCTGCGGGTGCAGCGAGGCTTCCATCATGCGCGGACCAGTGGATTTGGCGCGGCCACGCGGGCTGCTGGCGAAACCCTGGTCCATGCCGCGATCGCCGGCATCGAGCATCCGTCCACCGCGCGGGGCATCCGACTCGCCGTCCGGCATGATAAAGCCATAGGCAGCATAAACACGCAGGCCGAGCTGGTCGGTCGGCTCGTGCCAGACGCGGACGGAGGACCAGTCGTTGTTGCGGGAGACATCGACCACGCGCATGCCGCGACGCAGCCCATCGCCGTCCAGCCAGCTGTGGTCCACCTCGATGGTGCGGCGGTCGATCACCGCGCTGACCAGCGAGACGTGGCCGCGACGCATATGGCCGGTGCGCTTGAAGACGAGGACGGAGCCGACGGCGGGGCGGTGTTCGCGGTCATACTGGCCGGCGGCATGGTCCCACCAGGTCCAGGCGTCGCCGCGAATGGTGAAATCGGAGATGGAGCGGACCGTCCGAACGCAATCGCCGTCTTGTGCGGCTGCCGTCGAAACGGTAAGGGGGCTCAGCGCGATCAAAGCCGCAAACGAAAGGCCGATGGCGGTTCCCCTCTGCCGCATGACTCCCCCAATCCCTCTGTTTTCCCCTGGTGGAAACGGGTAACACGGGTTCGCAGCTGTGTCTACACCGTTTGAATTGTGTAACATTGATAAGCCATCCGCCGCCTTCCCCTCAACAGCGGAGCCCCTCGGGAATCTTCGTATGAACAACGTATCCCCGCCAGATTTCGTCCGCGACAACACGGCGCTGACGACCACTCCGCTGTTGCCGGAAATCCAGCTTCATCTTGCCACCGAGGTCACGCCACTCTGGCAGGCAACAGAGGAGACCTTGGCCGCCACAAATTTGCCACCGCCATATTGGGCTTTCGCTTGGCCGGGTGGACAAGCTGTGGCGCGGCTGTTGCTGGATCGGCCAGAGCTGGTGGCCGGCAGGTCGGTGCTCGATTTTGCCGCAGGCACCGGGCTGGTCGGCATCGCCGCGATGATGGCGGGGGCGGCGCGGGTGCAGTCCTGCGACATCGACCGCTTCTCGCTGGCCGCCATCGCGCTGAACGCCGAGGCCAACGGGGTGGAGGTCAAGCCGGTCAGCGCCGATCTGGTCGGCCGCCCGCTGCCGGGCATCGACGTGGTGCTGGCCGGCGACGTCTGTTACGAGCGGCCGATGGCCGAACGGGTGACCGCATGGCTGCGCGAGATCGCCGCCACCGGCACGCTGGTGCTGCTGGGCGACCCCGGCCGTGCCTATTTCCCCGCAAGCGGTGTCGAGAGGGTGGCGAGTTACACCGTCCCGACCTCACTGGAGCTGGAGGACCGGGAGGCGCGCGAAACGACGGTCTGGCGCCTTCTCCCTAGAGTGCGATCGGTTCAAGCGGAATTGCTTGAAGCGTGAATCACACGAAAAACCAAAAGGTTAGAGCCTGTCTGGTGCTTCAATAAGCACCAGACAGGCTCTAACGGGTGAGGCGGGACACGGCCAGCCGCAGGTCGGCCAGGAAGGTCGGCAGTTCCACCAGCTGGCCGCGCAGCAGATAGCTCGGGTGGAAGGTCGGCACCACCTCCACCCCCTCCAGCAGGCGGCAGGGCAGAACCTTTCCGCGCAGCTGCAGGATGCCGTTCTCGCCGGTCAGCGCCCAGGTCGGGGTGCGGCCGAGTGCCACGATCACCGAGGGAC